>NZAC01000012.1 GCA_002686085.1 Roseibacillus sp.
ATCAGAGCGTCCACAACTACAACGTGCACGTCTCCGGCGACTCAACGCCGAACTCTTCAGTGACTGCAATTGCTCCATGGGCAAGTCCCTGTGGTGGCGGAAACTTCTCCACCCGCAACAGCCCGTTTGTTGACGGTGGTGGTGACAGCTTCACCGTGCGGATCAACGGCTACCTCGACATGAGTGGTTACCATCCAGGTGAATATACTATCCACCTGCAGTCTGATGACACGAACTACTTCGTGATGGACACTGTGGACGGAACCGTGATTGCGGATGACCCAAACTGCTGCGCCGAGCGCACGCAGGCCTTCACTATTACCGTTCCCGGCATCTTCCCGTTCGACAATATGTTTGGCGAGTAGGGCGGCGGCGAATGGTATGACGTGGCCATCAGCGGACCGGGTATCCCCGAGATCGTAGCTCTCGGAGACACCGCAAACGGCAGCCCACCAGTCTACCCCATCGTCAGCAAATAAGCTGGAATTTACTGTCGATTCAGCTTCAGGGCTCAGGCAATGAAACCCATCTGCAATTAGAAGGCTCACTGGGCATCTATTGACGCTGCCCCTTGACACGGATAGGAATCAACGGGACACTAAGAACAGACAGGGGAGCCTTACGAACGCAGGGCTGAGAGTTTCCAACGCGTGGAATGCACCCTCCGAACCTGATGCGGGTTATCCCGACGAAGGGAGTCTGTTCAGTCCTGAAACGACTCTCATCGTCACGTGATCCGCGTGGCGATTCTTATTTTACAGCAATACGGTTATGATCAGCCCTGAAGAGAACGGAACAAACAACCCGGGGGAGAGCCTCTTCCCAGCATCGCAGCGCATATACGTCAAGGGGACAATCCACCCCGAGCTAAAAGTCCCCCTTCGGGAGATCAACTTGGAAGAGACCAACCACCCAAACGGTCGGATCGAGAAAAATGAGCCCATACGTGTCTATGACTGCTCAGGGCCATGGGGAGACCCCGCCTTCAACGGCGAGGTGACCAAGGG
Organism: Roseibacillus sp.; assembly: GCA_002686085.1. GTDB lineage: Bacteria > Verrucomicrobiota > Verrucomicrobiia > Verrucomicrobiales > Akkermansiaceae > Roseibacillus_B. The sequence goes on from NZAC01000012.1 coordinate 1,008, forward strand.
CCTTCCTGGTCTCCGGCAGGAGTGGATCAGAGCACGTGGTGACGTTGAGGAATATGAGGGGCGCAGCAACCGCCCGGAAGATAACGGGTATATCTCTGACGAGCATGCCCGCAGATTCAACGAAAACAAGAAAGCCAGAAACAAACTGAAGGAATACCCCGGACTGAAGCGGAAGCCTCTCCGCGGGGTCGATCATCCGGTCACTCAGCTCTGGTATGCACGCCAGGGCATCATCACGCCGGAGATGGAATTCATCGCCATACGGGAAAACCTCGGTAGAGTAACCGCCTATGAGGCCTCGCACGACACCTACCCTGGTGTGCCAGATGGGATGAACACCACGCCCGACGGTTACAACATGCCACGCCCGTCCGAGATTGACCCTTTGAAGCAGGTGCCAAGAAACAGTCTCAGCCATCAGCACCCCGGCCAGAACTGGGGAGCGGAGCTACCCGAGATGATCACACCTGAGTTCGTCCGCGATGAAGTCGCTGCGGGGCGAGCCATCATTCCCTGTAACATCAATCATCCAGAGAATGAGCCTATGATTATAGGCAGAAACTTTCTTGTGAAGATCAATGCCAATATCGGGAATTCTGCGGTGGCATCGACGATCGATGAGGAAGTGGAAAAAATGAAATGGTCCACCAAGTGGGGCGCTGACACCGTTATGGATCTTTCGACAGGCAAGAATATCCATGCCACCCGGGAATGGATTATCCGAAACTCCCCCGTTCCGATCGGAACTGTCCCGATCTATCAGGCTCTTGAAAAGACCAACGGCCGGATCGAGGATCTGACTTGGGAACTTTTCCGAGACACTCTCATCGAGCAGGCAGAACAAGGAGTCGACTACTTTACCATTCATGCCGGTGTGCTGCTCCGTTTCGTTCCACACACCGCCCGCCGCATGACTGGCATCGTCTCGAGGGGGGGGTCTATCATGGCCAAGTGGTGCCTGCATCACCACAAGGAGAATTTTCTCTACACCCACTGGGACGATATCTGTGATATTTGTGCCGCCTACGACGTCAGCTTTTCGATCGGAGATGGACTTCGCCCAGGATCGATTGCAGATGCCAATGACTACGCCCAGCTGGCTGAACTGGAGGTCCAAGGAGAACTCACTACCCGTGCCTGGGAAAAGGGCTGTCAGGTCATGAACGAAGGACCTGGTCACGTTCCCATGCACCTGATTCAGGAGAATATGCAAAAGCAGATTGAATGGTGCCATGGCGCTCCATTCTACACCCTCGGCCCGTTGACCACCGACGTAGCGCCAGGATACGATCACCTTACCAGTGGAATAGGAGCAGCGATGATCGGTTGGTATGGCTGCGCAATGCTTTGTTATGTTACTCCAAAAGAACATCTGGGACTCCCAAATCGCGAAGATGTTCGCGAAGGTGTCATCACTTACAAGATTGCTGCCCACGCTGCAGATCTGGCCAAGGGACACCCTGCAGCCCAGGAACGCGATAACGCCCTCTCAAAGGCGCGGTTCGAATTTCGCTGGAACGACCAGTTCAACCTCTCCCTTGATCCTGATAAGGCCCGCTCATTCCATGATGAAACTCTTCCTCAGGACGGGGCTAAGACCGCTCATTTCTGCTCGATGTGTGGGCCCACATTCTGCTCCATGAAAATCACGGAAGATGTCAGAAAGTATGCGGAAGAACATGGGATCACACCAGAATCCGCAGTTGAGGAGGGAATGCGGGAGAAGTCTAAGGAGTTCGTGGAAACGGGCGGGGAAATCTACAGCTAATATCCACAAGGGCGAAAATTCTCCCGAGAGCGTCAGACTCCAGAAAATCCGATAACCAGCCCTAAGCGAAGGAACGAACTGAGCCTATCTTTATTCCTCTCCAAGCTTAAACCGAACCTGTGGAAAGACACTTCAGCAGGGATTCGATCCAGCCTTCTCAGCCTTGGAGCAGAGCTCTAAGGTGCTTCTCAAATTCACTGAGATCTGACTCGCTCGGCTGATACCCTGGTGTCTCCGGTTCAAGCCCCGGCCTGCCATACTCATCGATCAGCCAAATCGCCTTCACGCCATCGCTAAAAGTAACACTCCCACTGACCATTGCACCCGGACGAGTAATCTCATCAGTTGTAACCTCAACAGAGTCTGCTGAGAGCCCATCTAGGAGGGGATCCCCACGAAGCTCTTCTGGAGCAGCTTCCAAGGCCTTGTCCCCCTGCTTCACCGACTCTTGCTCCTCACTCGGAGACTCAGCTTCCTCCGTGTCCTCCACCTTGATCTCGATACCTAAGTCCAGAACCAAAAGGCGGGTGTCCATATACGTCACGTTCAAGTCAAGCTCACCCCTCAAGCGCTTCTGGATATCAGAAAGGTCTGCGCCCTCCTCAGCCCATTGCCTCATTGCCGCTTTTTGCTCCTCGGAAAGGTCGCTGCTACTGATCATGTCTGTCGGCAGGGGTGGAAAGCTGAAGGATACCCTGGGCGAACGCCATCCAGTATCATCGCCTAAATTCTCTATCTCCGTCCCGGAGGACCACGGAACCCACGGCCCACATCTTCTCCAGCTGCAGCCCTCTCGGCCCTTTCTGCGATTCTCTCGCGTGAATCCTCACCAATGGCATCTGTGGTCTCAAGATACTGAAGAGTCGCCTCAGGATCCTCCCGAGCCCACTCATAAGCAACCCTCGTCACAGCTCGCTGCCGGTCATCTTCACCTGAGATGGTCTCCGCCAATCTGATTGTCTCCGCCGGAGGAGCGTCACGATTACCGTAAACATATCCCTGCACTGCATTGTCCCTTATCTCACCGGCATCCTGCGAATCAATGTAGTCAAGAACTCGCTCGGGGTCCTCTTGTGCAAGGGCTCCGACCACACGACCAATACCCTCTTCCACCGCACCTTCACTCCCCGACTCAGTCAACCATTCAAAGGCCGAGGGAGCATCCTGACGTGCCCACTCCCTGCTCACTTCGGCTACGAGTTCATCTCGCTCCTCGCTTGCCGGAAGTTTCGCGGTTTCCCGAGCCGCCTGAGAAGGACTGGCGTTCGCCAGAGATTCAATGGCCGCATAGCGGGCCTTTGACTGGCCTTCACCCAAGCTGTTGATCCACTGATCTGCGGCTGCGTAATCACTAATAGCCCACGACGCTGCAATTGATTCATACGCATCACCTCTGGCATTGTCGTCCAGAGTTGCGGCCATTCTCAGCGCTTCCTGAGGGTCCTTCTGTGACAGCTCATTGAAAATTCCTCCAATAGCATCTGCAGCCTCCCCATCATCAAGGGTTTGCGCCCACTTCAGCGCTGCTTCAGGGTTCTGCTTGGCCCACTCCCCGGCAATCATCGCCGCGGTATCACCCTTTCCCCTGCCGCCGGGACCCATACCAAATTCATTTGGGTCGTTGGAGTATTCCTGCGCTAACGCTTCCGGGTTGGACGCTGCCCACCCGGACACCGCACCAGCCCGAGCCATGAACATCTCTGGGAAGCCCATCTGCTGACTGCGCTCCCAGGATCCCTTGGGGTCATTCTCAGCCCAACGGGAGAAAAGAAGGTTCATCGCCAGCATCCGCTGGGACATCGGCAAGCCCTGCAACTTCTGAACTTCACCCTCAAACTCACTAGGATCGAGATCTGAATAATACTCGAGTAAGCTCATGATCCTGCTTGTCTGTCCCGGCTCGGACAAAATTTCACGCAGGCCCTCAGATGTCCTGGTCGCACGAGGGATAGCATTGCCGGCAGCGACAGTGGCAACTGATCCCCGGTTGGTGGAGGACTTCTTGGAGCGAATATCAACTCTTTCATTTTGTTCAGGAGTCGCCTCATCGCTCCCATTACCAACCAGATATCCCCCTACTCCCCCAAAGAGGAGAGCTCCTACCCCGATCAATATACTCGTCTTCATGTCTCTTAGATGCTCGGAATCTAACTCAATGACGAACAAAAAGTTGCTAACTTACGCAAGAATTACACCAAACCCCGACCTCGAGCTCTCTCAAGACCAAGAGGTCGCGATGGCCGCTTGCCAGTTTCTTGCTCCTCTCCCATGCTGTCCTCATGCCGAATCCCCATAAATTCAGCGTTCTTTTTGTCTGCTGGGGGAACATCTGCCGCTCTCCAGCGGGAGAAAACGTCTTTCGGCACCTCTTGGAGGAATCCAAGATGAAGAATCAAATCACCTGCGACTCCGCCGGCACCATCGATGCCCATACTGGGAAGGCTCCCGATAAACGAATGCGCGCCACGTTGGAGCGACGGAAAATCCCAGTGTGCGGCGCGGCTCGAAAAATTTCCACCGAGGACTTCAAGGATTTTGACCTGATTCTCACCATGGATGACTTCAACCGGCAGGAAGTCCTCGCGGCAGCACCGGATGCAGAGTCCCGGGCCAAGGTTCACCCCTTTACTGGTTTTTGTGAGGATCACGAAGCAAATGAAGTCCCGGATCCATATTACGGCGGACCTTCGGGTTTTGAACTGGTGGCCGACCTCATCGAGGACGGATGTCAGGGCCTCCTTGCTTATATCGAGAAGCAACTCTCCTGAAATGACGGATCTCGATGTTATCCGCGAGACCATCACCAGAGAGACCGGGAAGGAACCTACCGGGACTCCCCAGGCAATTGGAGGAGGATGCATTAACGAGACCTTCCGGCTCGGAAATTACTTCATTAAGAGCAATAGCCCTTCCAGAATCGACATGTTCGAGCTGGAGCATCTGGGACTGGCGGCCCTCCATGACACAGCCACGGTGAAAGTTCCGCGGCCAATCTGCTCCGGAGTTACACGCGACAGATCCTATCTGGTTCTCGAGTTCCTTACTCTGGCGGACTCGAGCTCCCGGGCCCAGGAGATACTCGGACGACAACTCGCCGATCTTCACCGCGCGACCACTGACCACTTCGGTTGGCCCCGGACAAACTACATTGGCACTACCAGTCAGCCCAATACCCCTTCTAGTTCATGGGTGGATTTTCTGAGAGAGTCTCGACTCGGCCACATGATCCGGCTAGCCGGGGAATGCGGATTCTCTTTTCGTGGTGCCGACACTCTCCTCGACAATCTCGACTGCTTCTTTGAAGAGCCCCCTCCCCCGTCCTTGCTGCACGGCGATCTCTGGGGAGGAAACTCAGGCGCCCTGACGAATGGAGTTCCCGTGATCTTTGACCCGGCCGTCTACTATGGGGACCGGGAAGCGGACCTCGCCATGACGCAGCTCTTCGGAGGATTCAACTCGTCATTCTACCGGGCCTACCAGGAAGCCTGGCCCCTGCCCCCGGGGCACGAACTGCGGACGGAGCTCTATAATCTTTATCATATTCTCAACCACTCAATCCTCTTCGGAGGAAGCTACGCCCTTCAGGCTCAGTCCATGATCGATTCCCTTCTCCAGAGTCTCTAGGCACCCCGGTTCCTGACGACCCCTATCGACCCAGGGGAATTGTCCCACTGGCAAGCTTGCTTGACTGCCCCATGAGGTGATCCGCCAGGAATTCCCGGACCTTCTCTGTCAGTTCCATACTTCGAAAGCCGTGGCCCGCCTCCTTCATGGTTAGGAAGATGTAATCCACCTCGTGCTGTTCCAGACCCTTGCTGAGTTCCACCGATTGCTGATAGGGCACCAGCATGTCCTTGGTGCCATGAGCGAGGAGCATGGGAGCATCCTGGGAGGTCACATGAGTGACAGGAGACGCATTCATGGCAACCTCCTTCCGCTCCCTTAAGGCACCCCCCACCAACTTGCCCTCCGGCGAATCTGCAGCACTGTGTTTGATATTACTGGGGTAATCGTCCATGGTGAGAAGATTGGATGGACCAAAATAGTTCACCACACATGTAATGCTGGATTTTTCATCAAGGTGCTTACCCAGTTTTCCTTCTAACTCCGGAACATCACCCGTGACTCCAAGCATGGATACCAGGTGACCTCCCGCACTCGTTCCCCAGACCGCAATTCGCTCAGGATCATACCCATACTTCCCGGCATGAGCTTTCAACCACCGGATTGCCGCCTTGCAATCGTGGATCTGAGCTGGCCAGCTCGCTTCATTAGTCAACCGGTAATTGATGGCCGCCCCTGCAAAGCCTGATCCCTCAAGTAATGGCTGCAAACGCCTGAATGCCCCCTCCTTGCTTCCACCTCTCCAGCCCCCGCCGTGGATATAGACCAGAAGCGGCCTGAGCTTTTCGGATTTCTCCCGGGGAAGGAACAAGTCGAGCATCTGGCGCTGGTTCCCGGAACCGGCATAATCCTGATTAAGGACCGTTTGATAATCCAGATGAGCCTGTTGTCTCTGCCCTCCCCCACTACGCCGATTAAGGAATGCCTTATGCTCGGCAAGGGAAATGACCCCGTTCTGGTCGGTGTCAACCCTCTCGAAATTTCTTCGCGCATTCGGTGGCAGCTCTTCCTTCTGGAGCTTCCCATCCTTGTTCCGGTCCCATTCCTTGAAACGATCAGCTTGAACCGGAAGAGAAAGAAAGGCGTATGCAAGCCCGAGACAGAGTGCTTTCATGCCAGATGGAACCACATATCTAGTCAATAGTAGCGCCCAAAATGAGCTCCTCTCGACTTCTCGCCCTCTCCGCTCATCTTACGATGAGCAGGCAATGCAACCGGCACTCTGGTGAAAAACTCACTGACTTTTCGGGTTCCCCGCGAACGTCATCCGCAGGAATGCGATCAAGTCGGCGACATCCTGCGGACTCATCTGCGCATGAAGATTAGCTGGCATGAGGGACATCTCGGAAGCAGTCATCTTTATGATGTCCTTGCGAAGAATGACATCGGTCCCCCCGTCGACGCGCTTGAGGATGACACTGGTGGGCGACTCGGAAGCCAGCACCCCTGCATGAACCTTCCCTCCCTTTGCTGAGATAAGATAGAGTTTATATTCCGGCTCAATTTTCCCGTTTGGATCAAGGATATCCATGAGAACAGATTCATCCGGCTTGCCAGTGATACTCCCAAGTGAGGGACCGACTTCGTTGCCCTCGTCCCCGATTTTGTGGCATACGATGCAGTTCTTCTGATAGACGACCTTCCCCTTTGCAGAATCCGTGCTGTTGCCGAGTGCTCCACGATAGCGTGCAATGCGGCCCGTAAGTTCGGCTTCCGTGGAGGACTCCTTGAACAACTTGCCTGCGCGCGCTGCCAGATTGACGTCCGGAATGGCCTTCAATTGCTCCCTCTGCACTCCGGAGATATCGCCAGGGTGAACCACCCCCTTTTCGATTGCCTCAATTAATGCAGGAAGCCGGTTCCTGCGCGAAAAGATCGTCTGAAGGACCACACTGCGGGATGCTGGCGAAAACCCTGGCCAACCCTTCAGGAGGACCTCTGCTGCGCGTTGGTCGCCCGATATGCCAAGGGCTGCTATCGCTGCAACCTGAATGGACGGCGACTGTCTTGAATCCAGCAGCTTGGAGGCCACTGGTAACAGGACCTCAAAAGGCGCACTGGCAAGAATCTGAAGGGACTGGCTTCGTTTTCCCAGCTCACCCTCTGGTTCCAAGGCAGTCTCTGCTGCCGCCTCAAACAGTTCTGCCAGACGGTCGCCTTCCGCAACCGGAAGTTCCGCTGAAAGCTTGGCTGCCAGCTCCCTGACCTGAGCATCACTGCTACTGAGAAAGCGTGTCAGGACGACCCAGCCATCGACGGACTCTGGGACTGGCACTCTACGACGTGAAACGCTCCCTGCAAAACCAGTCAAGCATGCTTTCTGGAGGTCGGCACCCAGCGATGACACCAACCGCAGGGCGGCCGCCATTTGCTCCCCGTCCCTTCGTCCGCCAACCGTTTTTGCCAGTGGCTCGACCAAGGCCCGGGCTCCCGAGCCCAGCTCAATGCTACCAAGAAGAGCGAGAAGCAGACGCCCCCCGTTCCGATTGTTTGCAGAACTGAGGAGGGCCGTAGCCATCCAGCGATCGCCTCCATGTCTTTCGGCCAGGTCCCTCAAGGGCTCGACCGACCACGTATCCTTGGATTCACCAAGTGTCATAGCGAGTTGCAGACGGACCCGGGGATCCGGGTCCTGGCTCATCGTGATTAATCGAGAACGAAGGGTTTCGTCCGAATCCAGCCACTGTTCAGCCAGGCGCAAGCCATGCACTCTAACTCCATAGTTCTCATGATTGAGGGCCACCATGACGTCCGAGGACTCCAGGAATTTCAATGATTTCAGGGTTTGCAGGGCACGGATAACACCTGAAGGAGCAACACCCTCGGTCTGGATCAATCTCGCAAGGAGATCACGTGCACCACGACCATTTCGTTCAAGAAGAACTCTCTGTGCCGTGGACCGACGCCATGGATTGTCATCCGCAAGAGCCTGTGCCAGCTCCTTGACNGTGGCCTTGCCTAAATTCNCCTTNAGAGCCAATGCTTTTCCCTTGGGCCTAAGTCTCCAGACCCGCCCNTATTCCTTACCCTTGTTCAANCCATACTGCTGCTGGAGAAACCGGGGAACCGCCGAATAGTCCTCGATGATTTCACGGTACATATCGACGATATAAAGTGCTCCATCCGGACCGACCCGCAGATTCATTGGTCGGAACCATTGGTCGGTAGAAGCAAGGAATTCGGACTCCTGCTCATCAGATGCCCGCCGGGCCCGGTAGCCGGCGCCATCGCGCGTGAGGACCGAGCGATGCACGATGTTGAGCGAAGGCTCACAGTAAAACAGATTTCCATGATATTGCTCAGGGAAGAGCCGGCCCCCGTAGAACGTTGTACTGCACCCCCCGGAAAAGTAATTGCTGTTGGTTTCGCGCTGTCCGTAGAACTTCACCCAGGCCGGATCGCTGCCCCGCTTGACACGCCACGGGTGCGGATCGCTGATCCGATAACCGTTACCGTAGTCCGCAGCCTCCTGGGTTGAGCCCGGGGTCGCCACGTGCGGATTGCGGGCAAGATAATGGCGTGGTAGCGGGAGCGCATACCGGGCCGGGTTCCCCCCGGAGGATGGAAAGCGATCACCGATAGCGTTCATCGTAAGGCCAAACGTGCTAACGCTCCCGTTCACATGCTCGATCGCTGAACCATCCGCCTTGATCCGGAAGTCGGAACCTCCGAGTTCGAACTGTCCCTTGAGTTTCGGCCCCGTGATCGTTCCGCCTCCCGAACCACTGCCCACATAGATCCAGTCGTCGAGTCCCCAGATCGGGTTGTTGATACCCCTCTCAATGGTGTTAACCTTGAATCCCGTGTAAAGAGTCTCACGCACCTCCGGCTTCCCATCGCCATCCCGGTCCGCGAAGAACATGATGTGGGGAGCACAGGCGACAATGACCCCTCCGCGCGCAGCGACAATCCCATAACATGGCGGGAGGTCATCGGCCCAGACCTCCGCCTTATCCATGATCCCGTCCCCATCCGTATCAGTCAGCAACTTGACCACTCCAAACTGCTGTCTGGCGGCCTCCTCTGCGATCTCCCCCCCCTTGAACTCCCACCGGATGCGCCGCACCGTCTTATCAAGTTTTCCGGTCTTGTTAAGCTCCTGCGTGTCAATGTGCCCTTCGATGTTATATCCATGGAGCTCACACACGAAAACCCGGCCATATTCATCAAAGGCGATCCCAGACGGCTCCTTGACTACGGGCTCACTCGCCACCAGATCAATCTGGAAACCTTCGGGCAACACAATCCTTTTAGCACTCTCCGCAGGAGAAAGAGGCTGCGGCGCATCTTCAGCTGGTTGGATCCGGGCATCCGATGAACCCGGGACCAGTAGACATGCCAATAGGAGGCAGCAAGGGAGCTGAAAATATCTTCTCAGTGAATTGATGGGTTTCTGCTCTTCCGGATCCAAGTCTGCCTCGGGCTACCTGACTTTACACTTCCGCGATGGTCTCGACACTTCCGCCAAAGCTCTCGGTTTCCACCCCGAGTCTCTGCAGCATCGTCAGGTATAGGTTTGAGAGGGGTAACTCCGTATAATTCATTTCCTTCTGCCAGCCGGAATCACTGCTGATGCCCGCCGTTGCCTGATTCTCTTCGTTGCCACGACCATATTTCAAATACTGCCCATGCTTGAATCCCAGTTTGCGGCCGCCCATCAGGATCAGAGGATAGTTCCGGGACAAGTGAAATGCACTGGAAGCCGAACCGAAAAACACAGCCGTATGATCAAGCATGCTACCCTCTCCTCCTGGCTCAGGGGTCGCTTTAAGCCGGTCTGCAAACCTCCCAAGCTCTTCGTTGATAAAACGGCAGTAGACCCCGAAGTTCTTGTACCCGTCAGGGTTCTTGGTTTCATGGGAGAGACTGTGAGCGGCTCTGAAGCCCACCGCACGAGCTAGGTAATCACTGATTCCTACTCCGTTTTCTCTTCCTAGCTGGTAGGTAGCTACCCGGGTCGAGTCTGTCTTGAAGGCAAGGAAAATCAGCTCATACATTGTCCGGAGGAAGTTCCTCGGATCCTCGGGCGTGACGTCGAGCTTGAGTCCATCGGCACTCACCACCGGCAGAGCCACGTCGAGCCAGCGCCGAGCTTTTTCCACCCTTACCTCCGTCTCCCGGACGGATTGAAGATATTCAGCGAGAGTCTCCTGATCATGCTTGGAGAGTGAATGCTTCAGCGAACGCGCATCCTCCATGAGATCATCGAGAGCACTCTCGCTCAGGGCAAGCCGACGAGCAGCATCCGGACCGCTTTTCACAAAAAGCATATCAAATATACGCTTGGGTTTATGCTCCGCGGGAATGGGCCGACCCTCGGCGTTGAAGGAAAGAGTGTGTGCGCCCCTGGGGGACCCAGTGCCTCCATCTGTTGACAAGACGAGAGACGCATGCCGTGTGTGCTCCCCAGCGTGAGCTGCAAACACCTGATCGAGAGAGATACTGTTTTCATACTCATCATCCATCGCTCCTGTATTCGCTCCGGTGAGAAACTGATCCGCATTCCGGTGCCCATGAACCCGCCGGACAGCAGGATGTGACAGACCGGAGAAGATGGTCATCTCATCGCGCAGGTGCGCCAGAGTTTCCATGCACTTGGTGAGGCGGAAGTCCGTGCGTCCGCCATGCGGAAACCAGCTCCAGTCTTTGAACGACGGATCCTCTTCCAAGGGCATCGGCACACCATCAGGCAGGTAGAAACAGGCGAGTCGCTTCCGCCGAGCGGACTCTCGCCCTGCCCGGTCCGGGCTGGAAAATGTCTCCATCCATGGAAGAGCAAGGGCGACACCTGCACCACGTAGAAACTTCCGACGGTCGAGAGAAGATAAGGGAGTATTCGACATGGTCCTGCGAATGGACCCTAGTTTAACTGAAATAAATCACTTTTAACAATCAGAAGTATAAGATCTCGTAATCCGCCACCCTCCTCTCGTAACTCAGTGCTGATACGGTCCACTTCCGACCGGTCGCTGAAAGTGATCGGTCGGCCAAGAGCATAAGACGCCAACTTATGAGTCATCGCACGGGAAAACTGCTTCTGACGATTATTCAGGAGATAATCCTTCACTCCCTTGATCCCATGAAGTTCCTCCTTGTTAAACAGCATACTGGAAGCATCAACCGGAGCACCTCGAACCATGTCACGCCACCGCCCGAGGGCATCAAAGTTTTCAAAGGCGATACCCCACGGATCAATCTTGGAGTGACACGACGCGCAGGCCGGATCATCTCGATGATCCTCCATGCGCTGCTTGAGGGTGAGCTTGAGAATATCAGGGTCCGCCAGATCGATCTCAGGGACGGCCGGAGGGGGCGGCGGAGGGGGATCATTAAGAAGATTTTCCAGTATCCAGATACCACGCTTTAAGGGATTGGAGTCCTTCCCATTGGAATTCATTGCAAGCAACCCGGCCTGGGCAAGGAGCCCACCACGCCTGTCATCGGGTGAGAGAGCGACCTTCCGTAACTGGTGACCCAGCACCTCCGGCAACCCGTAATGCCTCGCAAGCCGATCATTCAAAAGAGCATAGTCTGAGTCCAAAAACTCAAATATCGATCGGTTCTGCCCCAAGACTTCACTGAAGAAAGCGACAGGCTCTCGTTTCATCGATTCTACCAGCAGGGGATCTACTCTCCCGTGGACCTTGGTATCAAACTTGAGAAAATCCAACTCTTCCATCCCCAGCCACTGCCGCGTGTAGTGCTGGGCAAATCGCTGAACCTTGGGGTCCGTCAGCATCCGACGGGTTTGCTGCTCCAGAACCGCACCCTTCGACAGTGATCCTGTTGCAGCTGCGGTCAGTAGTTCCTCATCCGGAAGGCTACTCCAGAGAAAAAACGAGAGCCTGCTGGCTAATTCAAGATCCGTGATCCTTCGCCCATCCTCACCCTCCCCAGCAATCCGGCCAAGGTAGAGATATTTAGGGGAGGACAGAACCGAAGCCATCACCTCCACCATCGCCTCCTGGAAATCGATGCATCCGGGCCTCAACCGGTCGTAGAGAAGCAGCTTCTGGCTGACTTCCGCCTCCGTCACTGGCCGACGCCACGCACGCTCCATGAAACCGGTGAGCACTTCTCGCGCGTAAACCTCCTCCTCAATATCTTCATCCCTTGGAGGAAAAATACGAGTATGTGACTCCGGAGGCCACTGCTCCAGCGCCGGGGCGATGATCTCAAGGTAATCGACCGTCAGGGAAGCTGGGACACTGGAGGTATTAAGAAGAGAAAGAAATTCTCCTGGATTGGGTAATTGCCCAAGTCTGTGGCTGTCGCGAAATGCATTGCGAGGCACCTCTCCCAGCGGAACATCCCAATGGTAGAAACGGGCGTCTCCCGGGGGAGCATCGATCACGACATCTTTCCCTACGTTTACAGACAGGCGCGAGTCATTGCTCGGTTGGTTTCCGAAATATAACCGCAGGGTCGGATGATGGCGATCGTCCGTATTTTCTTCTAACAAACGTGCCGCTCGGATCCTCACACGCATGTTCCCCTCATCCGGCAGGCCATTTCCCACATCGACGACGAATTTCTGGTTCGGTGCAATGACAACAACATCCTGCATGGCGGGCGGGATCTCGGGACGCTTGGAAACTGGCTTCCATGCATATTTTGCTCCATGGTAGCTCCATCTTGGTTTCACTCCCTGGCCGGTAATCAGATTCCTGAAGTAGGTTCCTCCGGGCCTCCCCCGGTATTTCTTTTCCTCGGCCTGCAGGGCCTCCTGCAAAGAGATATCCTTTTCCCGGATCCTTTTCAGGGTTCGGGCCACCGACGCAGCATACTCCGGATCAAAGCGCTCTGTGAAGGCCCGCATGGGGATTCCGTAATAGACCGGATCCGGTCTCTTCCCCCTTATCGTCGCCGAATGTAGTGCCCGCCGAGCCTGCTTCCGGTATTGCACCAGTTGCATGGCAGTCATCTGCAGCATTTCTGAACTATTTTTGAAGCCGTCCTCAGAGGAGGTCTCCGGGGGCAGGTCGCGGGAGAAGTCAAAAGGAAGACCCAGCAGATCCTGCATCGAATAGTTATACTCATAGCGCGTCATTCTCCGAAATGACGTATGCGCTTCCCGGCTCCTCCTCACCTGGGATGCCAACTGGATCTCCCCGGACAACCAATCCACAATTCGAGCCTTCTCCTCGTCCTTGAGGGGATGGTCTGCGTCCTCAGGGGGCATTTCACCATTGCTAATCACCTCAAAAACCTCCAACCACCAGCTAACATCCCCACCCGTCAATAAATCCGAATCGAGAGTATCTATTCTGAAGCTTCCTTTCTGCTTTTTCGGACCATGACATCCCGCGCAGGCGGCTTTCAAAACCGGTGCTATTTCCTGCCGGTATCTTTCAAGATCAGCCTGCGGCACCTCGGCTGAGAGCAGCATCCTGAGGGGAAGTAGCACGAGAATGGAAATGGTCACCCTCAGTAGCTTCTTCACCAAAATTTGGCTCAAATGAGAGCGGAGAACTACGACTTTGAACGGCATTGCCTGGCAGGACTCTACACGTCCCTTCCCGATTCTGCCAAAGGCAATTTCAAAATCCGGACATACGAGTCGGGTGGAAGAACGTTTCCCCACGCATATTTTCACCTCAGTTTCCTATCGCACCGGCAGGGTCACCCGCTGACCGGGGAACAGCCTCGGTTTCCTCGCATGGCTTGATCGGTGGCAGGCCTTTTCTCACGACTCCATTCAGGACATCTGCCACCAAGGATCTCTCTCCCACACAAAAATGGAACCGAGGCGCGCATGATCATTGAACAGGAGAATCCGCTATCATGTCGGGTCAAACCAACTGTCTCGAGAAGGCCCTGACAATCAGACCGCTCTGAGCGGTCCACAGGTTCAGGCCGCCTTCCGCAGGAGGGCCACCATAACGCCTTGAATCACCAGCTCGCTCACAGGGATGAGATCTGGATACATTTCATTTTCGGCCTGCAGGTGAGGCATTCCGGAATTGACGATATATCGCTTCAGGGTTGTCTCCCCATCGATAAGAGCCGCAACGACATCTCCATCACGTGGTTCACGCATTTCCAGTACAACGGTATCCCCATCACAAATATGGGCATCAATCATCGAGTCTCCCCGGACGTTCAAGGCGAATACTTTCTTTGATTTGGAAAGACCGATACTTGTCACATCGATCGACACACAACCATCGCGCTCAGGCACAACATCTTGAGCCATGCCAGCGGCGATTTCTCCGTAGACTGGAATGTCCATAATCTCCTCACGTTCCAGTTCTTCTGGCAGCACCACCGCTCGAGCTTTTCCCGGAAGCCGATTGATGGCCCCCTTCCGCTCGAGAGCACGCAGGTGACTCATTGCCGCGGTCTGACTCGCGAATCCAAAATGGGACTGAATCTCACGAGTGGAGGGCATGACGCCAGTCTGGCGATGCGAGTCGCGGAGAAAATCGAGTAGTTCTTGCTGCCTAACCGTGAGTTTTTGGGACATTTGAACAGTTAATGTTTGTTTGAACAGTATTGTTCCTAGAAGAGCTGTAATGCAAGTATTTATTTGGTCTTTCCGTAAGGGGAAACCGGAAAATTGGCTCTTGAGAATGATTCACTGGATGAGAATATCATGATTAATGAATATTGCACCCGGCCCGTCTCTGGCCTGCTTGGCACTCTCATTCATGTCCTTTGCCTGTGCACCACCGAACCTGACAACCCCAGCGGGAGCGACCCGCATCCCTATTCCTCACTCGGTAGTTTCGCCACAAGGTGGCCCTCCATCTGTCGTCGCCAAGCGAGTCATCGTCATCGACGCCAGTAACGGGAGGGTCCTGATGGCGAAAAATGCCGATAAGAGATGTGCGGTTGCCAGCACCCAGAAGTTAATGACAGCCTTGCTGGTATCTGAAGCCGGATCACTGCATGACCCCGTTGTTATCCACTCAAGTGATACTCTAGTTGAGCCTACCAAACTCTATCTAAAAACTGGTCACAGGTATACTCGTGGACAGTTACTCAAGGCTATCCTCGTACGTAGTGCAAACGATGCTTCGGTAGCCCTTGCTCGGGACGTCGCTGGGAGCGTCCCAAGATTCGCGCAACAAATGACTCTTCGAGCACGTTCTCTTGGCATGGCCAATAGTGTGTTCCTTAATCCACACGGACTGACACAGAAAGGTCAGTATTCTACCGCAAGAGACATCGCTAAACTTGCACGCTACGCATATCGGCAACCTTCGATTCGTGGTCTACTGACAACCCGGAGTTATGACTTTATTCATAACGACGGTAAGATCAGTAAACTCACAAACACTAACAGACTTCTGAAAAGCCTCCCCTACGCTACCGGGATGAAAACAGGAACAACGCGAGCTTCGGGCAAGTGCCTGGTGGCAAGCGGAACACTGCATGGTCGAACCGTGATAGCCGTTGTTCTCGGAAGTAGTCCTGCATCGGTCTGGAAGGACTCCGAGTCTCTTCTAAGATGGGCACTGGAATCTCCTCAGACGATCCGGCCGGTAGTGGCTTCAAGGACCGGAACCTGACCCGCTTGTCATGCGAACCCCGGAGGACGAACTCGCCACCCTGTCTGAGGAAGGACTTCTCAGAAGCCTGCGGCGTATGGAATCAGGACAGCTCATCGACGCCAACTCCGATGGCCGCAAGGTGATTAATTTCTCCTCCAATGATTATCTCGGGCTTTCTCGCGATGAAGCGCTCGTAAATGCCGCATGTGAAGCAACCAGGCGCCATGGAGCCGGATCAGGAGCGTCCCGCCTCATTTCAGGCACCCTTCCTCCTCATCACGCCCTTGAAGAGAAAATCGCGGAATGGAAGGGCACTCAGGCGGCCTTGAGCTTTGCCAACGGATACGCCACTGCAATTGGGGTTCTTGGTGCATTTCTCACAAAAGGAGATGTGGTCATTCTTGATAAGCTCTGTCATGCCAGCTTGATCGATGGCGCCCGCCAGTCCGGGGCAACTCTCCGGGTCTACCCCCATAACGACCTCAACAAACTCGAAGACCTTCTGGGGCATTACCGGGAACGGCTCCCCGGAAGCTCGCGTCTCATAATCGTGACCGAGTCCATATTCAGCATGGATGGCGACCGGGCCCCACTTCCCGAAATTATTAACCTCGCAGAGCAGCACCATGCCCTTCTTCTCCTTGATGAGGCACATGCCGTCGGGATTCTCGGCTCCGGCGGTCAGGGACTAGCTGAAGAATTAGGCATTCAGGACCGCGTCACTTTTCAAATGGGAACTCTCGGCAAGGCAATTGGTTCGGGAGGAGGATATGTTGCCGCAAGTCGCTCTTGGATTGACCTTCTCCTTAACAAAGCGCGGCCCTTTATCTATTCCACTGCTCCCCCTCCCGCTCAGGCCGCTGCCTCACTTTGCGGGATTGAGGTAATCACCTCATCACGAGGAGAAGCACTGAGGAATCGTCTCTGGTCAAATATATCGAGACTCGCTGAGCTCCTTGGGAAGAAACCTATCAGTGCAATCATGCCTGTAATTCTGGGCACTAACCAAGCCGCTCTCAATGCCTCCTTAGCTCTTCTGGAAACTGGTTATCTCGTTCCGGCAATACGGTTCCCAACTGTACCCCGGGGGTCAGCCCGACTGCGAATTACACTTTCTGCTGAGCATACGGCAGAGTCGATCGAAGGGCTCCACACGAACTTACTCAAGAGTTCCTGACTCCTTTCTTCTCGTCAGGGCGGTTCCCATGCCCAAGCATGAGCACAATGAAGTTCCTCTTCATCTTTCTGGCCATGTTTCAGTGCTTGGCATCAGGAGTGCCCGAAGATCCTGCACCGTTAATTGAACTACCCTTTGGAGCTGACCCTGCCGCCCTCCGGCGAGATGGATACACCTCACTCTTTGACGGCAAGACCTTGGCGGGTTGGCGAAAGGCTGGAGGAACCGGCAAATACAAGGTCGAAGACGGCGCTATTGTTGGCTATGGGAAAAATATTCGAGGTAACACCTTCCTTTGCACAAAAGAGATCTATCGCGACTTTATTTTGACGTTCCAATTCCAATTCGTCGACCGCTCCGGCAATTCGGGATGTCAGTTCCGCTCGCAGCAACGAAACCAGACGGGGCGAGTCTATGGATACCAATGTGAACACGACAATGACGAGAAGCGATCCTACACCGCTGGAGTTTATGACGAAGCTCGTCGCGGGTGGCTCTTTCCCGGGAAGTTCACAACCGGGAACAGCGGACAAACTGCCGCAAGATTTTCCTTGAGGGGGAGAGAACTCTTCCGCTGGAAGGAATGGAATACGATTGTTATCAAGTGTGAGGGCAGGCGCATCCAGACATGGCTCAACGGAGTATCGAGGGCTGACTTCGAGGATAATGATGAAACTCATTTCACTCCCGAGGGCTTTATTGCTCTCCAGGTCCACGGTGGAAAGTCGACCCATGTTAAATGGCGTCAAATCTACCTCAGGAAGTTGTAGATCTGAACGATAGTTGGCTGCGGAGATCCGGGGCCTCTCATGGTCTATTTAATGCCTTTTCACTCCTTCACCTGATTCTTCACTGGTCCATGAAAACTCTTCTCTACTTCCTGTTGTCCCTCTCAATGCCTCTCTTCGCCGAACCCTTTATCGTCGCACACCGCGGGGCCTCAGGAGAGGCCCCAGAAAACACCTTGAAGGCATTCCTTCTAGCGTGGGAGCAGGGAGCTGACGCTATCGAGGGCGATTTTCACCTCACTCGCGATGAACGAATTGTATGTTTTCACGATCGAACCACCAAGAAGCTCACGGGCAAAGACCTGACCATCAACAAAAGCACATTGGCAGAACTCCAGACCCTCGATGCTGGATCATGGAAGGGAAAGGACTTCGCTGGAACAAGAATCCCGACCATTGAACAGGTCCTCGATTGTGTCCCCCCGGGAAAGCAGATTTTCATCGAGGTCAAATGCGGTCCTGAGATCATTCCCGCCCTCATCAAAGCAGTTAAACAAAGCGGCCTGACCAATGATCAAGTCGTCGTCATTTCATTCCAGAAGAACGTCGTCAAGGCCCTAAAGAAACAAGTGCCAGATTGGACAGTCAACTGGCTCTACAGCTTCGATGCAAGGGCTTCCCACGACCCCGACAAAAAGCTGCCTCACTTACTCGCAACTCTCGCAGAGATTAAAGCAAACGGGCTAGGATCAAGCTCCCACCCGGGACTAAGCAAGGGTCACTTGGACAGCCTGAACCGAAAAGGCTTTCAGCACCACGTATGGACAGTCAACGACCCCGCCACAGCTCAGAGATTCATAACAATGGGCTGTCGTTCAATAACCACGGACTATCCGGGGGCACTGCGAAAAGGCTTGAAGAGACCGCTAGACACCCCTCTTCCATAAGAAAGAGATGCTGTTCTCCCGTCAAATATCTTGCCTCAGGTAGGGAATTCGAGAACCTCCGGCCCACAAGGGATGAATAAAGCGCTCCATACCGAGCAACATTCCTGTGCCTCTTACCCCTCACCAACATGGCTGGATTCTTCAAGAACCTCTACAACAAGGTCGCGAATCGCTCAGACGTAGATTGGGAAGAGCTGGAAGCCGATCTGATCGCAGCTGATCTCGGCGTCAGAACCTCTCTGGAGATTGTGGAAAGCCTCCGCGCACTTGGGCGTAAAATTTCGGCTGAAGATGTCGTGGAGGCGACCCGCCAGCATATTTCGGAAGTCTTCCCCGAGGACCGAGCAAATCTCGATCTCCCCGAGGATGGTCAGCCGCTGGTCATTCTCATCGTAGGAGTCAATGGAACCGGCAAGACGACTTCCGCAGCGAAGCTCGCCAGACTTTTGGCCCAGCAGGGAACCTCAGTAGCATTGGCTGCCGCAGATACCTTTAGAGCTGCTGCTGTTGAGCAATTGGAACGGTGGTCAGAAAGACTCCATATTCCACTCGTTAAAGGGGCCAAGAACGCAGATCCAGCATCGGTCTGCTACACGGCTCACCAACAGGCTATAAGCAATGGCACTCAGGTACTGATCTGCGACACTGCAGGCCGCCTCCACACCAGTCACAACCTGATGGAAGAGCTGGGAAAAATTAGTCGTATCCTTGGCAAGCAGGATGAAGGTGCCCCTCACCATACCTTGCTTGTTGTTGATGCGACTACCGGGGGTAACGCCCTGAATCAGGCTCGAGAATTTAACAAGGCCGTTCCTCTCTCTGGGGTTATCGTCACCAAACTGGACGGCTCCGGAAAGGGAGGCGTAACAGTCGCCATTCAGAAAGAACTCGATATCGCGCCTCGATTCATAGGCACTGGTGAAGAGCCTGAGCAATTCGAAGTCTTCAGCCGCAAAAAATTCGTCGATCAAATTCTCTAGCATCAGATCCCAAGCGGTCATGCACAGGCTCGGCGTGGCCCCTTCGACATCACCGCATCTGCTCCGGTAAGGCCACTTCGAGGCGGTAATACCTTTCTGTTGTGGCACTCAACTCACGATCTATTATCTCGTATTGAGACGGTAGCACCTCCGCCCCAGTATCGATCACCGCACCGAGGGGAGTCCATCTTTCAAGATCAGCACTCCACGAAATGCGGTATAGTCGATCAGGGATACCTGAAAACGTCAATTGCACGCCCCCATTACCTCCTGATCTAATCCTGAACTCAGGGACTGAATTCAGATCGGGCCAATTGGGATCAAGCCCGATGACATATTCCATCAGATTAGAAACCCCATCTCCATCTGGGTCTCCATCTGGCCCATCCTGCCCTCCCCCTGTGCCATCTCCTCCATCGAAAACACTCAGCCCTTTGGCAATTTCCCACCAGTCCGGGAGCCCGTCAGCATCCATATCCTGAGTAACCGGCACGGAGGGTCCAAGTGCGACGGTGACAACCCGTAACGCAGTCGCGACGACCGCATCCAGTGGATTCTCCCTCAGATTAGCCCGAATCCGGTAAACGCCAGGTTCCACCCCTTGCCACCTGTAGTCCCAATACTGCTGCCCACCCACGGACCTGACTCCACTGAATTCCAGAACACCATCGCCTTGCTCGATGGTAACTTCGAGGTGACGGGCCCTGTTATCAGTCTCAACTCGTATAGGGATCTCGCGTTGACCCGGCCTTGGCGCGATCAGGTCCGGGATGAATTCTACCCAGGGCTGACCACCTCCATCAAAGGCCGGAGGCTGAACCACATTAACATAGGGATCCAAAACCTCTGATGCCCGCACAAGACGCACCGCTGACAATTCAACCCCTGACCTCCTGTGCGTCACCCTAACGTGGTGCAGAAACCCGGGATCCCCATTCCATAACCCCGGCATGTCAAAAGACAGGGCATGGAATTCCGCCGTCTCATTGCGGATGATACGAAAGGAGCCTCTGCTCTGCACTACACCCCCGGTTTCAGACCCACTCGACGTGCTTGCTATTGAGACAGTAAACTCCTGGACAAGCTGTGCATCCGAAACACCCTCCGCCAGATCCTTGGGGAAATAGGTTTTGAGGGCATACTCGTCTCCCACCACCTCTCCATCGACAGCTGGATAGGCCACAAAAAAGGCCCCATCCAACCCATCGGCAACTACATTTCGTGAGAGAGTTGTATACCAGCCTTCCGTGTCGTCTAAATCGCTGGTCAGAGCAGTCCACCCGGAAACATCCGCGGATGTCTGCTCTCTCAATCTGACTCGGATTGTCGAGGGGATATTCCCCGAAGGAATGTTCGCATAGCTAAAGCGGAACTCCCGTGGAAAGTCACTCACCACCCCCGGGTCGGCACCTACTTCCGGGATCTTCACCCACCTACCCGGTCCATTACCATTCATTGAACCTGTGATGCCATCATCGTTGGCGCCGACTCCATCATCGATAAAGTACCAGGCCTCCGTGACGCTCTTGTCTGCTCGAACAACCACCTCGTAACTCTGCCCATCGAGGGTCGTCCCTTCTGCCGGGAAAACGATTTCTCCCTGTGGCCTCGATGCATCATAGTAAAAGGTCTGCTGAAAGGTATTGAACAGAGACGCCCTACCCGTGCGCTCGAGGAAAGCACGGGCGCGCATGATGTGAAATCCCTCCTCGAGCCCAGTTTCCATCTCAAAGGACCGCTGATCTGGCGTCTTGGCGTAATCGTTATGCGGAAAGAATCTGACCCGCTCCCCATTAAATCCATCGATCTGAAAAACCGTCATTCCTTTCAGCTTCGCATCAACCTCCGCCTCTCCACTCGGAAAAAGTGGATTCACGGACTCTCTCCGAACACCAACTTTATAATGAATTGTGCCCGCGCGATTTCGCTCAATCACTCCCCTCCACCAGCTTCCTCCCTCTGCGTCACCCACCCACGCCATAGGAACCGTTGAAGTTGAGTCAGAAGCCCCAGCACCTCCCGCCCCACGGGGCCGGGACCGGTCAATCGTGTAGTAAAGAGATCCCCTGTAGCCCCCCAGACCCGCATTGGTTTTCGCGTATATCTCAATTCCAGAAGCTCCTTCCTGATACTGGCGCCCGACACCAATAGCTCCAGGGAGTATCGCCTCGGGGTCATGGTAGACAAATTGAACGGTATCTGGAGGGGTTTCATTGAGACCTACTCCATCGGTTCTCAGAAAACTACCCGACCCAACCCTTACCATCCAGCTCTCCGCTTCCAGCGCAGCGAGCGCACACCGCTCAGTATTTTTTGCGGCAAATTTCTCGGGACCCATCCGACCCACAAACTCAGGCTGCTCGTATCCAAGAAAGATATCGCTACTCAATGCAGGAGGGTGATCCCGAAAAGCTGGATCCGTATTCCCGGGCGGACGCCACCCATTAAGATCCATGCCTCCATCAAGCTTGCAGAGAATGTTAGCAGCCGACCGATCTGCTCGGAATACGAATCTCAGGTCGCTCACATCGGTTACTCTAGGAAGGCGGACCTCATACTGAAAATCACTTCCTCCAATTCCTCTGAGATCAGATGGCCGTGGATGAAAACCCGGGTTCGCAAAAGGACCACTGAAACCCGCATCGCCATTGGGACCATCTCGCCTCGCCACTAGGATCTCACCAGCCCGCTCTTCACCCTGAAAAATCTCGATCGAACGACCACCACTTTCGCTCCATGACGTACATTCCTCGGGGGTCCGATAAGAGAACACCATATAACTACCCGGATCGACCACCACTTCTCTCAGCTGGGAAGCATACTTATAGAAACCTACCTGACTTCCATATCCACGCGCATACTGAAAAAGGTAGGCATCACCTGAGAATGGGGTCGAGGGAAAGGTGGTTGTCAAATTACGACCTGTAGCTTCCGCGTAGTTATCGTTCACCATCACGAGCGCGACCACCCCATCCTCATCGCTCATCCGTGGATTCTCTCTCTTGTCGATACGTTCATAGGCGAGGAAGTCACTATCCGACCACCGGGGCCGCTGGCTACCGCGGGCAAAGTGCTGGTGAACATAGGCGAGGTTGGGGAGACGCGTATCTCCAAACTGACCTAGAAAGGCGGTATTGGAATGTCGAGGGAAAGCGCCCCCACTCCCTTCGAGCGTTCCTGCATGGTAATTCCCATCGGTATACACCAGAGGAAGACCATCTCTGGTAAAATAGAGCGCATGCTGTAATTCACGCCTCGCGGCATAGTCATTATCATGGCTCTGGGCATGCATCACTGAGACATTGGGACTAAACCCCCCTGCCCCCGGTTGATCATACCCGGCCAGACTCGCCGATGGATTACCCAGAGTCCGATTCAAATTATTCCGGAGATCATTATCGATGAGCCGCATACCGGCATCGATGTAAGGCACATAGGATGGAGGCTGGCCTAGATGCTCTCCAAAGAACATCGCATCGTCCCTGGGAGTATCGACACTGAAAACTGTATCTCGGTGATTCTCATCAAGGTAACCCCGGGTCAGATTAAACTGCCTTTGTGCCTGCCCGAGAAAACCATAGTCAGAGACGTCTCGGTCTGCTCCAAACGTCGAACCAAAAAAATCTGCAGGAGTGTGCTTAACTGCGTCCAGTCGGGCTCCGTCTGCCTTGGTCCGGTCGAGTTGCCAGCGGAGAGAACGATGAAGCATGTCTTCCACGATTTCCCCGTAAAACGATTCGTTGAGTCGCAGAAAGGCTCGAGTAATCCCGTTTTCAGGTCCAAACCCCACGTAGGTTCCCTCATTGGCTGCATGGGTCTGTCCACCTGCCCCCGGAATATAGCAATAATATTCCGGGTTATCCGGGTGCCGAAGGTAGACCGGCTTATTCGAGGTATCTCCTTCAGACCGTCCATGGTTTCGATTCGCCACTCCCGGCTCTGTGGCAATGTCAATAAGACCCGAAAGCCCAAGATTCTGTACCTGCCACTCACTTCCCCAGTCTCGCGTATTATCCCACCTCCTATAGAAACCTTCAGCAGTGGTTCGTAGGTGAAAATCCCCCGGACGAAATCCCGGGTAGAAGTCCTCCGCGACAGACTCGTTAAACCCGGGGACATCAAACCCGTTATGATTCATGATGGAATCAAAATAGACCCTTATGCCAAAGCGATGAGCGACTTTGATCAGATTGAGGAGCTCACGCTCAGTCCCATACCGAGTTCTCACCGATCCCCTCTGATTCTTGGAACCGAGGTCAAAGCGATCAAACAGGTCATATCCGACTGAAAAAGCTCCACCCGCCTTGGTTGGAGGAGGAATCCAAAGCGACTCATATCCAGCCTCAGCTATTTCCGGAATCTTATCGGTAAGTTCCCGCCAACTGGTGTTGAAGTACTGGAGCATCGCTTCCCCTCCGGCCTGAGATGCAGTCAGGCACAGGAAAAGAGCGAGGCGCCAGAGAGGGTTCATGCGAGTAGATCAGTCGGAATGAACGGTTCTATCGCATGCAGACTACCAGAAGCAAACTCACGGCAAAGGAAAACCAAGCTATCCTGACTCGCTTTGGACTTCTCAAAATGGGCTCTCTTTCTAATCTGCCCATGTGCCGGATGAGGATCCTGAGATTTTGGAAGACTTGACACGGGCGGTTGCCGCGCGTGACGGCAGCGCTTTCCTTTCAGCCGCGGAAAAGATTCACCACGCGGATCTGGCAGCCGCCTACGAGGACCTCTCCAGCAAAAGCCAGGCTTGGTTCGTCCGAACCCTTCCCTCAGAGGCCTTTTCGGAAGTTATCGCCGAAATTCCAGACCCTCTGGTGGAAGAAGCGCTCGATTACCTGAAGCCAAGCCAGCAACGACAGGTTCTGGAGGAACTGCCGGATGACGATCGCGTCGATGTCCTGCAGGACGTTGAGGATGCCGGGAAACGGGAAAAATTGATCGGCCTTCTTGGCGAATCTGAAGAACGAGAGCTCACGAGAACTCTGCTTGAATATCCTGAGGATACGGCCGGGGGGCGAATGACAACCCAGATAGGTAACGTCTCGGTCACCATGACCGTGAAAGAAGCCCTCGATCACCTTCGCCCTGACCTCGAAGATACAGAGACCCTGAGCAGAATCTTCGTCCATGACGCAAACAACCAGCTCGCAGGAAAGCTCCGACTACGTGATCTAACATTCAATGCATGGCAGACCCCGGTGGGATCAATCATGCAACCTATCGAACACACTGTCCTCGCAGATACCGATCAGGAAGAAGCTTCCATCGCTGTATTGAAATATGACCTGTTTGCCTTACCAGTCGTGGATCAGGAAAACCGTCTGCTAGGAGTTATCACCTCTGATGACGCCATGGAGATCCTGAGTGAGGAGTCAACTGAGGATATCGAAAAACAGGCAGGATTGACCGGAGAACAGTCCGAGGAAGGCTACCTCAATACTCGGATCACCACTCACTTCAGCCGGCGTGTGATCTGGCTCGTCGGTCTGGCGCTCCTATCTATCGCAGCCGGCGCGGTAATGTTCCGCTTTGAAGAAACCCTCAAGGGGATTCCCCTCCTCATGCTTTTCCTCCCAATGATCATTGCGGCAGGAGGAAACTCCGGAGGTCAGGCTTCTATGGTGGCAATCCGAGCCATGGCCCTGAACGAATTAAGTGGACGAGATACTCTTAAGGTAGCATGGAAGGAACTCCGGCTCGGCGCGATGCTGGGACTCATCCTAGGGGCTGCAATTGCGGTTATCGCTATTTTCGTTCTCCCATTTTTCCACCCAGAGGTAGCTCCGGACATCACTTTCCGGGCGTTCGGATCGGCGGTCGCAGTGGCTCTCGCAGTTCAGGTTACAGCTTCAACCCTGATTGGCGCCCTTCTTCCTCTTGGAGCCTGCGCTATTCGCCTTGACCCCGCGGTCATAGCCGCACCGGCCGTCACTACGGTGGTAGACGTCTCTGGAATGCTTATTTACCTGCTGGTAGCTAGCACGATGCTTGGCTTGGGTGGATAAAGATTCTGGCCCTCTCCCCGAAGCAACGCCCCAGCAGCTCCACAACAAGTTCATATTCCGCTTTCAATCCGGGGCAACCTCCGCAAGATCGCGACCACTATGAAGAAACACCTCGCGCTCGCTGTTGTTTTTCTCTCTGCCCCTCTTGTCCATGCCGGAAACCCCGCTACGGAAATGGGCCGGGCAGCTCGAAACTTTCTCAAAGGCTTGACGCCTGAACAGAAAGCGAAAGCGACCTTTGAATTCTCCGATGAAGAACGCGAAAACTGGCACTTCATCCCATTGGACCGCAAGGGCCTGAAGCTCAGCGAACTCACTCCGGCCCAAACGCACTCTGCTTACGCTCTCCTCGCAAGCGGGCTGAGTCAGAAGGGGGTTTTGAACGCCACGAGCATCATGGGCCTGGAGGCCGTTCTCGCGGAAATGGAAAATGACCCAGTGAGACGTGACACTCAGAAATATTACATCGCGATCTTTGGCGATCCCTCGACCAAGCCAAAGAAAGGGGTCTGGGGTTGGCGCTTTGAGGGTCACCACCTCTCCCTAAACTATACGATTGTAAACGGAAACGTCGTGGCCACCCCAGCATTCTTTGGAACAAATCCTGCCATCGTAAAGAAAGGACCACTGAAGGGAACGCGACCCTTGGGCCGCCTGGAGGATCAGGCTCGAGCGCTTATGCAATCCCTGAAAGCAGCAGGCAAGGGTGCTGTCATCTCTGATAAGCCACCACGCGATATCCTCTCCAGTCAGGACCGCATTGCCAGCAAGCCAGAATCTAAGGGTGTGGCTGGTGGAGACATGAATGCAGAGCAGAAGAATATGCTGCTTGGAGTTCTTCGGGAATTTTCCAGCAACACCCGGGTTGAGGTAGCGAGACCAGCCATGGCAGAAATCGCTGGGGTAGTGGATAAATTGCGCTTTGCCTGGGCCGGTGGCCTGAACAAGGGTGATCCTCATTACTTTCGCATTACGGATGAGGGAGCCTTCATGGTTGAATATGCCAACACTCAGAATGGAGCAAATCATGCTCATGCCGTTTGGCGCCTTTTTGAAGGGGACTTCGGCCGGGACATCCTCGGCGAACACCTCCAGAAAGAACACCCCGAGAAGAACTGATCAGCCACCTATCTGCGCTCCAACCACGAAGCTGCTGAAAACTGGCGAACGAGCGCAGAGAAGCTCTCTCCGGCCGGTTCGACCTCCAGAGACCGCACACTCCGAGCCAGCTCACCGGCAAGCCTGCTGAGGATTGCCCCTCCGTCAGCAGAGCTTCCCAACAGAATACTTCCTTGGTGGAGCAACCCCTTCCGCGTCCGTCGCTGACCGGCTCCGGCAACCTTCTCACCAGATTCGTCGATCAGATCCCACTCCACCGGCTTTTCAAAACACGACGAGGAATCCACATCGGAATCCTGCCCCACAAGCTCTACCTCATGCCCGCTCTTCTTCAGGGCAATCACTAGTGCGGAATGGATCACGCGATAACTCTCTGTTCCCTTGGCCTTCGCTAGATTATACGACTTGGGAACCACCAGAGTATAAGTGATGTCGTTCTGGTGATCGACAAGCCCACCTCCGGTTGCTCTCCGGACAAGAGACACGTCCGGCAAGACCTGACGGGCCTTTTCCACCTCGCCAAAATAACCCAAACTTCCCCAATTTCCTTTCCAGTGATACGTTCGCAGGACGGGAATCTCCCGCCCCAACAACCAACTGTCAACGGCCATATTCTCAGGACCGTTGCGAGCCACTGGGTCACACCAGAGTTCAAGGTTTTCAAGCTCCAGCATATCTTTCTCACCCGGCCTCAGGGGCAGGCACCTCGCCAGCGATCGGCTCTCCTGACAACCCTTCCCCGAAGCGTTCGACAAGTAAATCCACAACCTCCGGATGCGTCGCAAAAAGACTGCTAGCAAAAGTTCGCAGACTCTCAGACTTCTTCTCTGCTTCCTGCCTGATCTCGGCAATGTCTCCCCCGGGCCCCGCATGTCGTCCCGGGGAGATGAAGAGCATGGACAACACCACGTCATTAGTAAATTTCTCCTGACCAAGTAAATTTTCTAGGAGAGGCTCGTTAAAAGCATATTCATCACCGTCCCGACGTTCCATCGAGGATGCCACCACCACCGAGGCATGATCTTTCAAGACCTCAGCGAGCTGCTCCGCTACATGGTTTCGCACCTTGTTTACCGCGATCCGCGGAGTTCCATGATCGACGAGGGTCACAGCGGGACGCACGAGACCCTCCTCCTCGATCTTGCTCATTACCAAATCACCCAGAATATGAGCGACACGGGTATCTTCGGGCTCGTCGAGCTTAACCATTGAGGGCGCAACCCGCACCTCGAGCTCAGGCCATGCTTCACCCATCTCTCTGACACGCTGGGGCAGATATTCATAGATCGCCGCGGTGTGCCCGAAGAAGAACGGAACCACTAGGAAAGAATTTTGCCCAGTCTCTCTCTGTTTCCTGAGAAACGGCTCGAAAATCTGGGCAGGAGTTCCTCCCAAATCTGCTGGATCCACTTTAGTCGAGTGGAGGAGAGAGACGGGATGAACCTCCCTGTCCAACCTCGATCCGAGGGCCTCTGCAATCCGCCGAAGACTCAGAGTTGATTCGGCACGATGCGAGCCATTGTCTACAAGAAGTGTACATGGATTCGGATTCACTGAGGCTAGCGTAGCCCATCATCCCCATATGTCCAAATGTGATAGCACTGGAATTGAAAACACCATATCCCTGTAGTTTCCTCTCAGAGCAAGCGGTTGAACCCACTACCCTCACTCTCCTGCACCTTCTACCTCCAGAAGGTCTTCCCGAGGGTAGGTGCCTGCCGACATTTCAACGTCTTCAGGAACAATTCCCATCGCTGTAAATTCCTTCACGAGATTCTTCCCTGCCTCGAGGTCGAGGCCCACAGCCAGCTCCACCTCAACGATCTCGGGAGGATCACCTTGGCTGGTGACCCCTGCTAGATAGCCAGCCTTCCGCTCACGAAGGATTGAGTCTATCTGATCACCTTTTTCGCGGAAATCATTCAGCAAGTTTGCTCCGGGGTAGGAAAGCCAGATGAATTCTACGAACGTTGATTCATAACTTGGACTCTCCGTCCGGCTACGAAGCCACATCGTTATTCCTGCTGCAAGCCCAAGGATAACGA
The DNA here is from genome assembly GCA_002686085.1 of Roseibacillus sp. Classification (GTDB taxonomy): domain Bacteria; phylum Verrucomicrobiota; class Verrucomicrobiia; order Verrucomicrobiales; family Akkermansiaceae; genus Roseibacillus_B. Next base: position 29,900 of record NZAC01000012.1, read on the forward strand.
GCCCAAAAACCAACATCCTCACACGTAAAAATCGTCTCATTAACATCCTTTAGCTTCAGGCTAGAAAAATACTACCTGATTTCAATCCAGGACCGATGACCTTCCCTTAAAAGCCTGTCATCAACCTGCATCTATCTCAAACAGTGGCAATGAATCGAGAATCAGCTGCAGCGCCTCCCGCCTTTTCAGTTCTGTCGCATCCACACCCTCGAGTGCCTCCCTCGCCATTCGACCAACATCGAGGTGAGTCAGAGGCCCTCCGAACGGAGACTGTCTCAGCACCATGCCCCATGAAGAGAGCGCCACCGCGGTCTTCAGGTTACTGCTGGCCAGCGCCCACTCTCTCGGGAGGCGGGTTACAGGGACAACCAATTCCTCAGCTGCAAGCCCGGCACGAAGGCTCACCCGCGCCATAATCTTCTGATTGCCTCCTCGTTCCTTATCTTGAGGACGAATCTGATACAGGACATAGTTGGACCTTCCAGAGGAGAGCCCATCGGTGGAGGGGCCATTATTGACCAAAGCCTCTGGATCTTCTCTGCCAGCATATCCTATCAATCGGTAACTCTTCACGAGATCAGGATTCAGGGTCAAAATAACATCTGCTTCACTCGCCACAACTCCGTCCGAATCATTTTCTAATAGCACACCCATGAGCGCCAATTGATCATCCCATGGACAGACAGCAAATTCCACGGACAGCTTAACCCCCTCAGTGTTCGCCCCACCGTGATCACTGTAGGAAAGGTGATTAATTAGCTCTTCGATTCGCACGCTGCCCCGGGGTGGCAATTTCATCTCGCCCCGAATAAACCTCTCCACCACATGGTAACTTGCTGTTCCAGATACGATTGGCACAATCGATTGCGGCTTCGCCTCTGCAGAGATGAATGGATTATCTGCCATTGGCGCGATGTGGCTGAGCAGTGAAAGTTGAGCCTTCTCAGCGGCAGCCTCGACTTGCTCGTCAAACCCATCAGGATTCTCATCCCACAGTGCCTTGAGCGCGAGGTATTCCTCCTCGATGAATTCCCGTGGCACTTCCGGAAGAGTAACGGAAAACTCGCCGGTTGGTGCATCCGGAGCAACACCCACTCCTGCGGCCGTCGACCTGGTGGCTCGAGGAGCATTCCCCAGAAGGATCTGTCTTCGCACAGCCTCCCTGTAGCCTAGTCCCACTGAATCAGAGGCCATGGCAGCCCCCCTCTCCTCCACAGGGATCTGCTGCATCACCCAAAGGGCGCATCCAACCAGTCCTGCTGCTACCGCAGCAATGGCAGCCGGACGTAGCCAATCACGGCGTCGGGGCTGCATCGAAACCACCGTCTCTGGCGCTGGAACGCGCCCTGCCTTCCTGATCGCCTCTCGCCTCGACTCCCCAAGTTCAAAGACTTGAGAACGAAAGCCCTCGCGTATCAGGGAGGTCAGCTCTTCGGTCTCCAAAAGTGCTGCTTGCACCTCAGCGTCTTTCGCCACAATCCGTCGAAGCGAATTCATCTCATGCTCTGGGAGCTCTCCCAGAGCGAAATCCGTCCAACGGGAATCGTCTTGGTTAATATTTTTCATTACTTTGAAAGGTAGTCCTCCAGAAGGTCTTCCGGCAAAAGCGAACGCAGGCGCTTCAATCCAGTGTGAAGCAGGAATCCAACATTACCCACAGCAAGCCCTGTAGCTTCGCTGATTTCCTTGTAGGAAAGCTCCTGCTGAAATTTTAGCCTGATAACTTCTCGCTGGTTATCGGGGAGCTGTTCCAAAGTATTCATAACAAGCGAAACACGCTCATCCCAATCAGCCGTGTGATCTGGCGAGATTGAATTCTCCTTCTCGCTGAACAGCTCCTTATCTTTTACCAGAACCAGCCTCTTCTCCTTTCGAAGGATATCGAGGGCGCGGTTTCGGCAAACCGTGTAAAGCCATGCTTTAAGACCACGCCCCACCTTATCCCGGTCCTGTTGGTACAATCGTATAAACGTATCCTGAACTACGTCCCGAGCCCGCTCTACATCATGCACTATGCCCATCGCATATCCAATGAGCGGCCCCTCATATCGAGCGAGCGCCTCCTCGACAAACTGCTCACGGGTCTCACCCATTGCATCTTTTTGGTCCATCCTGACACACAACGTATTATGAACGAACAGAACCGGGAAACCTTAGAAGGTTTTTGCAGAAAATGGGATCATGATAGAGCTCAGGCATCAGCAAGGCCCAATTAACTGTCCTCACTCTCTTCTCCCTGGGTCACAAAATAGGAGAGATTCTCGAGTTCCAAGGCCAAATCAACATTGTTGACAGTCACCGGTTCGGGCACCTCCAGAAGGGTAGGCGAAAAATTAAGAATCCCCTGCACCCCGGCCTCAACCAGCTCATTGGCGACCTCCTGCGCAACCCCCCCGGGGACGCAGAGAATTGCGAGTTTGACTCCATTATCAGAAACAAAACTAACAACCTCGTCGTGCCGATGCACCGGAACTCCAACTCCTCTCGCAATAACCACTTCCGGCTCGGCGTCGAACGCTGCTACCACCTCAAACCCTTCCTTCTCAAAACCTCGATACCTCAACAACGCAACACCCAGGTTTCCAGCTCCAACCATGACCACCGGCTGTAAATGTTCCCGGCCGAGAACGTCACGGATGGCATCGCGAAGTTCTTCCACAGAGTAGCCCAACCCCCTGGTGCCAAACTGCCCGAAATACGTCAGATCCTTGCGGAGCTGAGCCGGCTTAACGCCGGCCGCACCAGCCAAGGCAGAGGAGCTTACCGTCTCCATGCCATTTTCGTGCAGCTTACTCAGACAGCGCTGGTAGATTGAAAGGCGATAAATTGCCTTCTTTGGTATCTCAATCTTTTCCACTCACGATCAGATTCCATACTTGCCCTTTGGAGGTCAAGGAAAGGATCACTGCAAGTTGAAGTCGAACCGTGTATCGGCACCCGGAATCAGGCAGTCCTCTGGCACCATAGGAAAAAATGCTCTTCCTCCATTTTCACCTTCCGCTGGTTAAACCTCCCGTCTTCACTTTGCTACTGTGAAGGATTTAAAGGACGGCATTCGCTCCCATGTTCGCATTGACTTCAAGGGCAACGTCCACAAGACGTTCCGAGGACACCTAAAGGCCCAGCGGTGCGAGAATGAAGTCCGAATTCTCCGCGCCCTCGAAAAGAGATCCTGCCCCTACGTGCCCCGACTCCTCGAGCACCACCCCGAAAAACACTATATCGTTACCACCAACTGTGGCCAACCAGCACCTGATATTTCGCGATCTAAATCGGATATACTCTTTGCCGATCTCGAGAGGGAATACGGAGTTCGTCATGATGACCCCGAGCCCCGGAATGTCACCTACTGCCCCCAATTAGGACGCTTCTGCCTGATCGACTTCGAACTGGCCACTCTGCTTCCTGAGCCAGCCGAAACCCAACACAGTCCCCGCGAGCTATGGAGGGTTAACTGGTCCTCGCGATCCGAAGGCGGAACGATGCGCGAATCCAATGACGACGCCTTCCTTGCTCTCGAAGTTGGACCCCAGCGGGCCACTAAATATGACGCTCATGGAGAAGCTCTCCTGCAACCCTCTCACCTCGTTCTTGCCGTCTCCGACGGCATGGGCGGAGGATCAGCTGGTGAACTTGCATCGAGGCTGGTTCTGTCATGGGTCAAACGGAATTCAGCTGAACTGTATGAAACCCTCCAGGAAGCAGCTGGAGACCGCAGGACCAAGGTCCTGAATCGCCTGATGCGCGAAGCTCATAAGGGACTGAATGATCTTGCCGCCACGGAACCCTCTCTCAGAGGGATGGGCGCCACTCTTACTCTCGTCTGGCTCACTCCCGGAGAACTTGCTTTCGCGCACATAGGGGACTCGCGACTCTACCTTCAGCGCTCAGGGAAAACAACTCAGCTGACGCGGGATCATTCTCATGTCTGGGCGGAGTGGAAGCGAGGAGGCATCACTGAATATGCCTACCGGGCTCATCCAAGAAGAAGCGCCCTGTCAGATGCCCTAGGCGGCGGACATCACAACATCCTGCCTCAGATCGAGTCCCATTCTCTCCTCAACGGGGATCGCCTGCTGCTCTGCACCGACGGAATTACGGACGGACTATGGGAAAAAGGCCTCGCAGCAGAACTTTCCTCTCCGGGAGAGGCTAAAGACTGCAGTTTTCAAGTCCTGCGCCGGGCACGGGGAAACAGTAGTGGAGATGACGCGACCCTCATTGTTGCGGATATTACCGAACTTTGAGCTTTTCCGCTGGGGAATTTCACTCAGCTTGGCACAGCCCCTGCTTCGCCGGGGTGTATTCGGAGCCAGTTTACGTAGATTTTCTCAGGAGAATCTCTAAATCAAAGGCTTCGAGCGCATAACCACTAGAACACGACAATGGCAAAATACAAATTGGATTACATCTGGCTGGATGGCTACTCGCCCGTCCCCAATCTCCGGACAAAATGCTGTATCAAGGAATTCGATTCCTTCCCGGAAGTCGCTGACCTCCCCGAATGGGGCTTTGATGGCAGCTCTACCCAGCAGGCTGACGGAAGTGACTCTGACTGCATTCTGAAACCAGTGGCTGTTTACCCTGACAGCACGAACTCAAATCAGGCTTTGGTGATGTGCGAGGTCATGCTCCCGAATGGAGACCCCCACCCAACAAACACCCGAGCTACAATCCTTGACGACGACGGAGCTTGGTTCGGATTTGAGCAGGAATATTTCCTCACACAGAACGGTGTTCCCCTCGGTTTTCCATCGGAAGGATATCCTGAGCCCCAGGGCGAATACTACTGCGGAGTTGGCTTCAAGAACGTGTCCGCTCTCGGCCGGCAGATCACTGAAGAGCACCTCTGGCAGTGCCTGCATGCAGGTATCAATCATGAAGGCATCAACGCCGAGGTAGCTAAGGGACAATGGGAGTTTCAGGTCTTTGGCAAGGGATCAAAAAAGGCTGCTGATGACGTGTGGGTCGCACGATTCCTTCTCCTACGGCTTTGCGAAGAGTATGGGGTTGATGTTGATTGGCACTGCAAGCCTCTTGCTGGAGACTGGAATGGCTCGGGTATGCACTCAAACTTCTCCACAACCTACCTGCGTGAAACGGGCGGAAAGGAATACTTCGAAGCCCTTATGGCCGCCTTTGAGGCCCACTGCGAAGAACACATCGCAGTCTATGGTCCCGACAACCATTTGCGTCTCACTGGCCTCCATGAAACGCAATCCATCGACAAATTCTCCTACGGAGTAGCGGATCGGGGGGCTTCTGTTCGAGTTCCACATGCATTCGTGAAAGATGATTACAAGGGTTACCTTGAGGATCGCAGGCCGAACTCACAGGGCGACCCATACGCCATTGCGAGCAGGATCCTCCAGACCATAGCTACGGTTCCTACGGGATCATAACACCGGCTACCCTCGGATATTCTCACACGGCCAACCTCTCTCGAGGTTGGCCGTTTTCCGTCTCTGGGGGCATACTTGGCAGAACCCGGGGCCTACAAACGGCTTGCCCACTCCGGCATCCGTAGCTCCTGCGCAATTTCGCTGTAAGGGTCAGAAACCCACCAGGATCCCGATCTTTTGATTTCAGGCAGAACAGCACGCGCAGGGAGAGCTTCACGGAAGACAGATTTTCCACTACTATCCCAACCTCTCCTGTGAAAAGACGACGGCTCATCGCTCTCTATGGCCTCCCCATGATCGTATTCATTGGAGCGATCACCCCGTTTACTCTTGGTAATTTTGATCTGGAAATCAGTAACCGCCTCTACAATGAGAAAGCACATCTTTGGACTTTCTCCGAAGAATTCCCCTGGAACCACATCTACCGCTTCGCCGCACTCCCGGCCATCGTCACCGGCACCCTTGCGCTTTCAGCTCTCGCTCTCGGTTTCATGCGAGCGAACTTCGCTCCTTTTCGAAAACTCGCACTCTTCCTTATTCTAACCCTGATCCTCGGCCCCAGCCTGCTCACTGGCTCGCTCCTGGGACAAATTTGGGAAAGGCCTCAGCCCTACGAAACAATCGAACTGGGGGGTACGCAGCAGTTTGGACGAATAATAGTATCAAGCTCATCTACCGAAGGACGTTTTCATGGCGGTGGACTTGCCTCTACCGGCTTTTATTTTTTCGGAGCAGGACTCTTGCTACTTGTGAATCGCAGGAGAAAGTGGGGTGCCGGTATTATCCTGGCCGCTGGTATTTACGGGATCGCTATCGGAATTGCATCCATGGTTCAGGGCGCATGTTTCGCCGGAGATATCCTTTTATCTGCAGCTGCATCCTGGCTCTTCTCTGCAATGACATTGCATGCTCTTGGACTTCATCGTGGAATCCTCTCATCTCCCCGTGAGAAAGTGGCGCTTCCTCTTCCCCGGTGGGCTTCTCTGGGTATTCTCCTAAGCCTACTCTCGGTTACAGGCGTTATATGCCTCGCCTTTCCCGCCTCGGAGCTGACCACCACTCCGTTGCTCAAGGATGCCGTGGTCACAGGGCGCCTCCCCGACACCGTCCACCTCGACCTCGACCTCCGTGGCGATCTCGAAATTACTGGCGGGGAAGCCCTTCTTCTTGAGACTGAATTCAAAGGCATCGGTTTCCCGGGCTCACGGCTGCGAACAAGCTCACGATCCATTGAGGATGGGACTCATATTGTCCAACGCAGAAATGGGCATCTATCGAGGCTGAATGTTCGCAATCGGCTCTCTCTTCCTCCGAACCGTGTCTACCGAATCACCCTCGGAAAACAGGTCCTTTCGGTCGTGGCCCTTCCTCCCCAATCGGACCGGGCCTCTGGCTTCTTCGCTCACGTATGGCTGACCTCGGGGTTCAAAACCAAGCTTCTGAACATCAAGGGAAAGGCGCTCACCGAGGACTTCTTCGGCAGACGAACACGCTCCTTCCGCATCGAGTAATCCGGCAAATATCGTATCTTTACTCGCTTTTGATCTGTTGGCTTCAGCATTTTCTGGGCTATTCCTTCCCCGCACAGAATCGCCCACCTTTTTAATGCACCAGTTCAAATACCATAAGGGAACTCTCCATTGCGAGGAAGTCAACCTTCAGACTCTCGCCCAGGATTATGGAACCCCCCTTTACGTCTACTCCTCTCAGACGCTCCGGAACAATTACAAGAGACTTCACAAGGCCCTTGGGGATCTTGACCATCACATAGCTTTTGCCGTCAAAGCCAACTCGAACCTCTCCGTTCTCAGGCTGCTTGCTGACTTGGGAAGCGGATTTGATATCGTGTCGGGGGGAGAATTGTTTCGCGTAATCAAGGCCGGCGGAGATCCGAAGCGCTGCTCTTTTGCGGGCGTCGGAAAAACAACCGAGGAAATACGCTATGCTCTGGAGCAGGGCATCTACTGCTTTAACATAGAGTCCCTCGCTGAACTCGAGTTCATCAACAACGTCGCAGGATCGATATCAGAGCTCGCGCCTGTTGCAGTGCGAATCAACCCAAACGTGGATGCTCAAACCCACAAATACATTTCAACAGGAAAGGCAGAAAATAAATTCGGAATTGATTACGAGGAGACCATGCAGGTTTACGAGAGGGCCTCCGCCCTTCCTCATATTCAGATCAAGGGAATCCAGATGCACATTGGCTCGCAGCTCACCACCGTATCTCCTTTCGTTGAAGCGGTAAAACGAGTCATTCCTCTGGTGAAAGAATTGCAGCAAACATACGGCATCGAATTCTTCTCAATCGGCGGAGGAATTGGCATCGTCTATGAGGAGGCACTGGCCTCCGGACCATCGAACTGGTGGAGCGAACAGGAAAACCCTCCCCTTTCGCCTGATGTTTATGCGCGGGAACTTCTTCCCCTACTCCGCGGCCTGAAACTGAAAATAGTCCTTGAGCCGGGGCGCTACATGTCTGGGAACGCAGGGGTTTTACTTACCTCCTGCCTCTATGAGAAAAAGGGTAGAGAAAAGACCTTCAAGATTGTCGATGCAGGAATGAATGACCTTATCCGGCCGGCGCTCTACGAGGGCCACCATGAAATTGTTCCTCTCCTTGAGCACCAGTCAGAAAACACCGTAATTGGAGATGTGGTAGGCCCGATTTGTGAAAGCGGAGACTTCTTCTGCCAGAATCGGGCGATTGCTGATTTTCAGCAAGGTGACCTCATCGCCCTCATGAGCGCAGGAGCCTATAGCTTCACCATGGCCTCGAACTACAACTCCCGTCCCCTCCCAGCTGAAATACTGGTAGACGGGACGGAGACTACGGTGGCACGAAAAAGACAGCAGTGGTCAGATCTGGTTGCCGGGGAGCTCTAACCTTGAAACATTGAGGAAGGCCTCCGTGTATAGGAGCTCTACCCGATTTCCAGAACAGGATCGCCCAGCACCTCCATGATGGGATCGACCCCAAGCCCCGGCTCCGTGGATGACCTCATCCGCCCCTCCTTGCGTTGTGGAGCCCCGTGAGCAATGGGCTTGGTAACATAACTGTTGAAGTCCGTTGCGGAGAAGAGAAACTCCTTGGGAGTGCTATGCGCGAGATGGGATATCGCAGCAGTGACAATATCCCCGCCCCATGTATCCTCGAGGGTCATTGCCACACCAAGTGACATACAGAGGTCCCGGGCCTGTCGAGCCTTGGTCAACCCTCCAAACTTGCTGATCTTAATATTGACCACATCCATTGCGAGATCGTGTGAAGCTCGGAGGATCTCGGGAATCCCATCAATAACTTCATCGAGAATGAACGGGTGAGTCACATTCCGCCGAACGGACAGGCAGTCTTCATACCTCAAACATGGCTGTTCAATATACACATCAACATCACTAACCGCACGGACAACCCTCATGGCTTCGTGTTTCAGCCAACCTGTGTTGGCATCGGCGACCAGCTTATCCCCCGGGCCCAACCGCGCTGCCACCTGATGAATCCTCTCAATGTCGAGATCGGGATCTCCTCCTACCTTCAATTGAAATCTTCGATAACCCTCACTTTTATAGGACGCCACATTATCCGCCATCGCCTCGGGGCTCTCCTGCGAGATCGCACGATAGAGCACAAAATCGTCACCGCAGGTGCCACCCAGCAGCGCGCTCACGGGGAGACCCGAAGCTTTCCCAAGGATATCCCAACAAGCCATATCGATAGCGGATTTCACGTAGGGATGACCCTTCATTGCCGAATCCATTGTGTTATTTAGCCGGTCCAGATGAAGCGGATTCTCTCCAAGAAGATTCGGACCAAGCTCCAGGATTCCCGCGCGAACACCGCCAGCGTAGGACGGAAGGTAGACCGGCCCAAGAGGGCATACCTCTCCCGCACCATGGATGCCAGCATCCGTCTCAATCCTGACCACCGTGCTATCGAATACCCCGACCGACTTTCCTCCGGACCATTTATAATTCCCCTCGTGCAGGGGGAGATCGACTTGCCAGGCGGTTATCTTGGAAATCTTCATTGCTTCACGGGTTTCTACTCAGCGAATTAGATATCGGCAAGCGACTAGAACCTACTCGCAGCCCCCTTCCCTCCCCGTCTCCCTTCCACACTGATGAAATTGCAGGGTATTCCGCCACGATGAAACTGTTTCCATCATTTACCTAAAGGCTAAAAAAGCTAAGCCTCCACTCGGGAGTGAGCTCAGAAGTCATTCTTTTCGGATTTTCCGCAACTGGGTTCACAAGACTCACTACCACACCTCTACTCCAACCAGCACGCCCTCGTCTCCATTCCCTCTCTCCTCCAGTATCATTTTCTGGTTTTCATCCTCGCTCTCACCGCCGTCCTGGGAAATGTAATTTCTCTCGAGGCTCCCTCTCTGGTATTCTGGCGAGTCACCATTGCAGGTCTTGCCATGCTCGCCTGGCTCACCATGACCCGCCCCTCGATGCTTCGCCTTTCCCCGCGACGAGCATTAGCAGTATTCAATGTTGGGCTTCTACAAGGCGCACACTGGGTCTGCTTCTTCCTGTCGGTTAGTCTCTCGAGCGTCTCGGTTGCACTTGCCGCTTTTGCCACAATTTCGTTGTTCACGTCCATCACTGAGCCCTTGATCGAACGCAGAGCATTCCGCCTCGGAGAGCTTCTCTGTGGTGGAATCGTCATCTCTGGCATTCTTCTTATAACGGGTGGGATTGACCCGCATCATAAGTCCGGACTTCTGGTAGGCCTCGCAGGGGCACTCCTCCACGCAATCTTTCCGGTTCTCAATCGCGATCTGGCTGCCAAGGGCACTCCCCCAAAAAGCATGCTGCTCTACGGAATGGGAGGCGCCTGCTTCATGTCCGCGATCATACTTCCTTTCCTATCTCCCTATCACCTTCAAGTACCCTCCAGCAGCGACTGGATTCCTCTTCTTACTCTCTCTATCCTTTGCACTACCATCGCGCACACTTGGAACATTCGCCTTCTCCGCAGGCTAACCGCATACACCGCTAACCTGACAATGAATTTTGAACCCGTCTGGGGAATCCTTCTTGGCGCTGTTATCTTTCAAGAATACACAGAACTGGAGACATCTTTCTACCTCGGCGCAATCCTCATCATCCTCGCCAACTTTATAGACCCTTGGCTGAAAAAGGCTCGCGCCTGTAAGCTATAGCGCTGCTATTACACAGAGCCTCTGGGTTCTTACATTCGAAAAAGCCCTCCCCTCTTTCCGGCGAGGGATACGGCTCCTACGATCGAGATTCCCAGAAAGACCATGGCCCATACTCCGAGCGCCGAGGCTAACTCATAGCCATTGCCCAGAGTGTTAAGAAGAGCGTATATCGCTTTAGTGATCGGGAAATGTTCGGCCTGTTGCGCAAGAATCAGACTGTCACTCACCTCAAGCATCGCAAACGCAAAAGCAAGAATGCCCCCTGCCAGCAGATTTGCAGAAAGCAGCGGCAAAGCGATACGCCTCATCATTCGAAGCGGCGGCGCTCCAAGACTCAAAGCAGCCTCCTCCAAGGTCACATTACTTTGCTGTAATCCTGCAACAGCAGCCCTGACGACATAAGGCAGCCGACGCACCGCATAGGCAATGATCAGTAAGGCGGCTGGATTCCCGTTCACCCCCACAAGAAACGAGAAGGCACGCCCCTCCTGTGCGAGAGCGAGATACCCAAAGGCCAGAACGAGCCCAGGAACAGCTAGAGGAAGCATCACAAGTGCATCCAGGAGAGCCCTTCCTCGAATCGTGCTTCTCACGATAACCCACGCGATGGCAAGCCCAAGCACTAGATCAACAACCATCGCTCCGGACGCATACAGCAGGCTGTTCTGAATAGAGGGCACTACGAGGGGATGCCCCAAGGCCTCTTCATAGTGAGCACCGGTAAGCTGCTCCGGAAATACCGACCCATACCAATCTGTCGCGGAGGAAAGAAAAATTACGCCCATGTGAGGAAGCGACGCCAGAAGGAAGACCCCGACAAAACCAATTGTAATAGCCCAACCCTTCCAACCCCTCAGCACTCTTTCCACACTTCGCCCCTTAGGCCGGGGAGCTGTCCCAAGCCTTGAGCGCCCGAGAAGAGCCTTGGAGAGTAGAAATACTGCGGAAGAAATGATCAGCATGACCGCGACCAAGGCATACGGAAACGGATTACTCTCGAGATCCTTCAGCCCATCGAAGATTTGAACCGGTGCGACCCTTGAGTAATCAAACACCAATGGCACTCCCAACTCAGTGAAGGACCAGATAAAAACAATAGCTCCTCCAGCAAAGATACCAGGCATAGTGAGAGGCATCGTAATTCGCCTGAGCCGCCTCCACGGCGAGCACCCCAGATTCTGAGCCGCCTCCTCCATTGCCGGATCAAGATGCGCAAGTGATGCCGCAATGTTCATGTAGAGAATCGGGTAAAGATGGAGGGCATTCATGACCACAATTCCCCAGAAGCGCCCCTCTCCCAACCAGTCCATCGGGGCAGCAGGATCCATCAATCCCAACTTTTCGAGAAAGGCGTTAAGGGAGCCCTTCACTCCCAGCATCTGCTTCACTCCAACCGCTCCCACAAAAGGAGGGAGGACGAGCGGCACAAGAATCAAGGCGGACAGCGGGCCTTTCAAGGGAAACCGATAGCGATGCGTCAGCAGAGCAAGAGGAAAGGCGATCAAGAGCGCGGCCAGCGTACTCGTCACTCCAAGCAAGAGCGCATTCCAAAGCCCTTCAAGATAAACCGGGTTCACAAAAACCTGCGAAATGTAATCCAGAGTCAACCCGCCATTACGATCAACGAACGCTTCGCCGATCACCATAATTACCGGGAAAAGAAAAAATACGGCAAAGAACAGGGTAACTACCGCTGTCAGAACCATAGCCCTTCGACTACTCATAGCCCCTCTTCCGCAAGACGCCGCGCCTCCTCGTAATTTTCTCGGAAAAATCCTCCAAGCTGATTCATGAGTCTTACCGATTCGATCTTACTCGTTTTTAACGACGTTTTGATCGACCCGCCCGCCACGTCATAAGCAACCGCGCTCACATCATGAAAGCGGGCTGTGGCCTGTGGAGGAAAGCCAGCTTTGATCAAGGCTGCCCACGCGGCCTTCATTTCATCATGAGGATCAATGCACATGGCCCGGATGATTGCTCTGAGTGGAGAAAACAAATGCCCGGTTAACTTACGATCGTAGGAAAACTTTTTTGCGGCCTCGAATGGCATCGCCTCGCCATCGATCATTGCTTCGAGAGTCTCCCCTCGGTAAAGATCCGGGCGAATCGGGAGGCGACGAAGGGCACGATATTTCGGACCGGGAATAGTTCCCGGCGAGGCCGCCCAGAGCATCTGCCCCTCTCGCGAGAGGACAAACTCCACAAAAGCCTGAGCGAGCTCAGGATGAGGAGCGCCCTTGAGAACAGCAACCGGATCCACACTGATCGAGCTTCCCCCGGCAGGCATGATGTATCGCAGCCGGGAAGACCCATCTGGCTGCTTCAGCGTCTCGCTTGTTGTCCGGCCGTAGAAGTCGATGCACATTCCGGCAACCGCATTACCCTGAGCCACATCCCGGGGGATCTTGGCAGAGCTATCAGTGAAATAACGGGCATTAGCCCCGATCTTCTGGATCAGGTTCATACTCGCTTTCCAACCCCGGGCAACCACCCGCTCCCAGTCTTCCTCAGAGGACGAAACAGAAAGCTCTTCCTGAATTTTCTGCTGAACCAGCATCTCGAAAGATTTTGTTACCGAGGAGCTCTTGGTTGTGTCGGCAAGGGCAACACCATGAATATAGCCCGGGTCGCCAAGATCATCCCAGCTGACGGGCTCCGGAAGCCCCCGCTCGAGCAGAAGATCCGTGTTGTAGCAGATCCCAAAGCTCGAGAGCACGGACCCAACCCATGCATGTTCAGGGTCGTAAAATGTTTCCCCACTCAAGGTTGCTGGAATACCTCCCTCTTTAAACAACTCACTTCGAGTTTCAAAAATTCGGAGTTTTTCAAAGCGGTTCTGCTTGGCCTGAATCGCGAAATCATAGGCACCACCTCCGAAAAAGACATCAATCCCACACCCCACCTTTCCCCTCTCTGCCGCGGCCTCAAACCCGTTACCGATCACTCTTACGCATTCGGATGTGCCCCCGGGAACGAGGAAGTTTACGTAGACGCTATCGCCAGACCTCTCTTCCCAGTAGGCTGAAAAAGCCTCACCGAATTCTCGCCGCAACGTCTCTGTATGCGGCGTGATAATATCCAGCCGGAGATCCGCCTGATCCGCACCATCAGCACCTGTATCGCGTAGCGCCAGTGGCGCTGCCACTGCGCCAGTAAGTAAGCCCAGTATTAAGAGATTCTTCTTCCAGTTACTCATCACGTCTTAGCGCCTGAATTTGGAATTCTAATCGCGAAGCACCACCACATCCTCAACCTGCATTTTCAGTCCGACCTTAACTCCCTCTTCTAGGACAGCTCGTGGGTTCATTTCTGAAACCTGCATTTCTATCCCCTCTCCGATTCCAACCCGATATTGAATACTCTCTCCTAGATACATCTTCTCTATTACTCGTCCCTCCAGCTGCGCTCCCTCCTGTGAAATCCGAATAGCCTCCGGCCTGATGGATACCTGAACCTGATCCTCCGAGGCAGGCATCCATTGATCATCTGTCATTCTCCCAACCAATTCTCCTACCTTGGTCACTACTGCAACTGCACCTCGGCCTGCCACATTACTTACTTTTCCTCTGAGCAGATTGGTCTCCCCAATAAAAGAGGCTACATACGAGGTCTTCGGATTCCTGTATATCTGTTCTGGAGTACCAACCTGCACAATCCTTCCTCCATCCATCACAGCAAGACGATCTGCCATGGAGAGGGCCTCTGCCTGATCGTGCGTTACGTAGACCCCTGTCAAACCATTCTCTTTCACGATCCGCCGGATTTCAGAGCGCATCTCCAGTCTCAATTGTGCATCTAGATTCGAAAGAGGCTCATCAAGAAGAAGGCACTTGGGTTTTACCACAAGAGCCCGGGCCAACGAGACCCGCTGTTGCTGACCACCAGACATCTGGTCAATTCCACGCCCCTCAAACCCCGGCATGCGTACCATTTCGAGGACCTCCTTTACGCGCTGCGCAATTTCATTCTTGGGCACTTTGCGCTCTTCCAGGCCGAATCCGATATTCTGGCCAACTGTCATGTGAGGCCAGAGCGCGTAACTCTGAAAGACCATCGCCGCCTCCCGCTTGTGAGTAGGTAAAGCGGTAACGTCCTCGCCATCGAAAGAAATCTTACCGGAGGTAGGATCCTCAAGTCCGGCAATACAGCGCAAAAGAGTTGTCTTTCCGCACCCGCTCCCCCCCAGCAGAAAAAACAACTCCCCAGCCTCCACGCCTAGGCTCACCCCATTCAGCGCCCGAACTTCTCCGAAATCCTTTACAACTGAATCTGCGCGAATGGCGTCCATAAAAACTCAATAGACGTAGTAGTCCGTTGTCCACGCCCCTTGGCAAGATCAATCCATCGACCATTCCAGCCTAAAAGAAAAAAGCGGTGAACCCCAAAGGGTTCACCGCCTATGAAAGCTCTCCTTTTACCTACGGAGACGATGCCTCAATAACCACGTTGTCAATGGTTAGGCCACTGAAAGCATCAGCCGTGCCGTCACTGACAAAGTTGAATTCCACGCGAGCGGTCTCACCAATCACTGCTTCGGGCACAGCGATAGAAAGACTCTCATATGCGGTATCAAAGAGGCTCATATCAATCGCGACCTCCATTCCCAGCCGAACATCGTCACCAACTCGCCTGAAAACGACCATGGCACTATCTCCAAACCCGTCCGCATCGCGGTAAGCATCAAAGGTTAACTCCGCTCCCTGCAGACCGCCAAAGTCAATCGGAGGAGAGAAAAGAGATATGTCGGAGTCCTGACCGTAGTCACCCAGATTGGTAGACCACGCGTTCCCGGATTCATCCGCCCCAGCAAGAGGGCCGCTTGTCCCCGAGGGAGATCCAAGCTCCCACTGAGTATTGCCTGCCTGATCATTTACCACGGTGGTCCACTCTCCGGCCCCAGACTCAAAATCATCCGAGAAAAGAGCCGGCGCCGGACCGGCAATTAGCTTAAATAGCCGGAGATCTCCTGCCGGCCTCGCAATACTGTGCGTGTTGAGTGGCGGCGTCCCGGATAAGCTTTCGAGACCTGCGACCGGCGCCCAAGATGCTGGGTCGGGATTGCCCGCCGGATCATCACTTGCCACCACTGTATACACCTCGGAAGCTGAACTGTTCCACTCGAAATCAATGGTTCCTCCCCCATCGGGACTCGAAACTGTGAACTGATACTGATCCACGGGACTTGTAAATATACCGTCAAAGAAGAGGGGCCGCTCTTGCTCAAAAGCCTCTTGGATCTCCTCGTCCGTCCAGACGGAGTCATAAATCTCGACCCTGGCGATCGTCCCTGAAAAGGGGATGGGCGTATTATTTACGCTCCCCGCGTCGCTCTCAGACCCGAGACAAACCAAGGTCGGATTTCCGTCATTATACGATGCATGAACATTAAGAAGATTCGGATGCTCCTCGCTGTTATTGAATTCCCCATCGATAAAAACCCGATCTTCCAAACCATCGTAGACCCACGATAGCTGAGCCCAACGACCCTGTGTCGCCAAAATATCACTTCCATCTCCATTCGGTCCCCATCCCACATCGGGCTCATTTGGATTATCCACGGGTCCACCGCCCCAATGACCAATTGCGCCAAAGGTGGGGTGAGTGCCCTGATGCATACCGGCATTTGAGCCTAACGGGCCGCCCCGGTGGCCCCAAGAAACCACTGCCTCTTCATTACCAAATGCAGGATTAAAGACCCATGCCCGAACGGTGTAGGTCTGATTTCCAACCAGACCGAGCGTTGGAGCATCCACCGCGGCAGTCATCTTGTCTCCATTGAAGGCCAATCCCTGAACCTGAACGTCCGGATTGTCGTTCGCCGGATGACTGGCAACTTCAACCTGCCCAATCAGAGTGGTGAATGGGCCAGCTTGCCCACGATTAACCACCGAATCAACAACCGTACCATCGACAAGGTCGAGACCAGTCATATCCACCTTCACTATCTGGTTAGAGGGGAATTCTGGCTTACTGTTGGCATCAAGGGGGTTCGTTTGGAGCCTGACCTCCTCACCATCAGTAGATCCATCGCCGTCTGTATCAGCGTTGAACGGGTCCGTGCCGGCCTGCAATTCCTCCAGGTCACCAAGGGAATCTCCATCCGTATCAGCAACTAAGGGATCTGTTCCTGCATCTGTCATTCCGTTGACAACAACTCCTGTTCCCGTTTCAACACTATCAAGCAATCCATCTCCGTCCGTGTCTTCATTCAAGGGGTCCGTTGGAGCGGACTGCCCATCCACCAGGCGGTTTAACTCCTCCCCATCACTTAAGCCATCACCGTCACTATCCGGATTGCATGGATCGGTCCCAAATCCCAATTCTGCGCTGTTAGAGAGGCTGTCTCCGTCAGGATCCGCATCGGCATCCGCAACATTCTTATCGAGGCAGTCATAGAGATCTTCTATAGAATCGAATATTCCGTCGCCATCCAAGTCGCTCACGTCTAGCACCCCATCAAAAAACAGGGAACGCTCTGCATTGAAGGCCGTGCGAATCTCTTCCGCCGACCGAGCTATATTTTCCACCAATACCTTTGCGATCGTTCCGCTGAAGGCAATGGGTGTACTATTCACGTTTGCCGCGTCACTTTCGGAACCGAGCGCAAAGGGTGTCGAACTACCATCCTGAAAACTCAAATGAGGGTTCAGAGGAATATGAACCTCAGAGTTACTCAGTTCACCATCAATGAAAACGCGCTCCTCCGTTCCATCCCACACATAGGAAAGATGTGCCCACTGCCCAATGGTTGCATTAATGTCCGTTGCTGCCCCACTGGGGCCCCAGCCTACATCTGGCTGGTTGGGATCGCCAATTGCGCCGCCTCCCCAATGACCCACCGCGCCAAAAGTGGGGTGGGTACCCTGATGCATTCCAGAATTCGATCCATTTGGACCTCCACGATGCCCCCACGAGACTATCGCCTCCTCATTTCCAAAGTCAGGATTATACACCCATGCCATCGCCGTGTAAGGCTGATTTCCGGTCAGATCAGTGGACGATAGCGGATTGGCAGAGGTCATCTTATCACCATTAAAGGCAAGACCCTGCACGAGAGCTCCCGCATTATCATTGGCTGGGTGACTGGCCACTTCAACCTGACCAATGAGTGTTGTAAAATCCCCAGCAGCTCCAGAGTTTGCCAGACTACTCACAACCGCCCCATCTAGAAAACCGAGAGCGGTCGCATTCACGTCTATCATGACATTTTCGTTCTGGGCTCTCGCACCGGAGGCGATGGCTAACCCGAGAAGCAAGGGGAAAAGGCAAGTTTGAATCTTCATTGGAATTCTTAGTGGGTATTTTATTCCTCAGGAACGTTCCTGCCATCAACCAGCCGGATAGCGGGAAATTTCCATTAGCGACCATGGTTACAATACGCTGCCTCAGGTCAATGGGATTCTGCTCGATTACCTCAGGAAAATAAATCCTACTCGGTTGTATAAACCCCTAAATACTAATAGTTTGACATCGAGCATTATGCAGGTCTCATGTCGAACCCCCACATAGAAACCCTCTTTACCCATGTCCCGCTGGAACACTCTGGCTCTCTCCATTTTTCTCTCCATCCTCCTGCCAAAATTGGGGGCAGCTCCCAGCTCTTCGCCCCTCACCGCTCCTTCCTCTGGAGGAGAGTCAGGCCCGAGGTTTACCACCTTGCCTCCGGAACAGACCGGGATCCTGTCTGTAAACCCGATTGACATATCCCATCCTCTGAAACGCTTGTATACCTCTGCCCTAGGCGGAGGCGGTATCGCTGCTGGGGACTTTGACGGCGACGACCAGTGCGACCTCTATTTTGTCTCTGGCGCCCGCACCAACACTCTTTACCGCAACAGAGGTAGCGGGAGGTTTGAAGATATCTCCCGGGCTGCAGGAGTGGACGGGGGAAGCGCATGGGGGTCCGGAGTGGCCGCAGTCGATATTGATGGCGATAAAGATTTAGACCTCTACATCTGTAATTATGGCTCTCCCAACCAGCTCTTCGTGAATGACGGGAAGGGGAAATTTGTGGAATCGGCTTCGCGCTTTGGACTCGCTCTCAGTGGGGCATTCGCGATGGCAGCATTTGCGGACTACGACCTTGATGGCGACCTCGATGTCTATCTCCTTGGACACAGATTCTACCGTGCTGGGGGCCGCCCTAACCGTCCCGTTACAATATTAAAGGACGGCCGCAATCAGATGCTTCCTGAATTCGAAAACTACTACGGGGTCTCCGAGCGCAGGGGGAACATGAAAATCAACAATGTTGGGGCCCCCGACAAACTTCTTCGCAACGACGGCGGTCGTTTTGTGGAAGTCACCCAGCCTGCTGGCATCTCTACGAATCGCTATCACGGCAATTCCGTCACCTGGTGGGATTTCAACCATGATGGACTCCCTGACATCTACGTCGGCAATGACTTTGAAGATCCTGATCTTCTCTACCGCAATAATGGCAATGGCACTTTCTCGGATGTCACCCAACACCAACTGCCTCATACAAGCTGGTTCACGATGGGAGCTGACTGCGGAGACCTGAATAATGATGGCTTAATAGATTTTCTCTCCTCTGACATGGCGGGAACTACACATTACAAGTCAAAGACCACGATGGGAATGATGGGCGCATCAACCTGGTTCATGCAGAATACTGTCCCGGCGCAATACATGCGCAACTGTCTCTACGTGAATACTGGGACAGGACGATTTCATGAGACTGCCTTCCTCTCAGGACTTGCCTACTCGGATTGGACTTGGGCTGTGAAAATGGGGGATCTCGATTGCGATGGACTCCTCGATGTCTTCATGTCGAACGGGATGACTCGGAATTTTAACAACTCTGACAATCCTCTCGATGTCCGAAAACTGCACGGCCAGACCGAGTGGGATCTTTATGAGGGCACTCCTACCCGTCCAGAACAGAACCTCTCTTTCCGCAATCTCGGCGCGCTCAAATTTGTCGATAACAGCAAGAGCTGGGGCCTTGCAAAGACTGGCATGAGCTATGGCGCGGTATGGTTTGATCTGGAAGGTGATGGAGACCTTGATCTTGCTGTTGCGAATCTCAATGAGCCTCCCTCTATTCACCGCAACGACACTGCCGACGCCAATCGAGTCATCGTGAGACTGGAAGGCTCCGGCGCAAACACATCTGGTATTGGATCTACCCTGAAGATCACAACCAAGGAAGGCCTTCAGATTCGCCAGTTCAATCCGATGCGAGGCTTTAGCTCATGTGACGAGAACTCTATTCAGTTCGGACTCGGAACGTCCGATATTATTCAAAGTTTGACCGTAACATGGCCCGGAGGCCTCGAGGCAACCTATCGAGACCTCGCTGCGAATCGAAAATACACCCTCTATCAGCGTGATGCCGTCCCTCCAAAGATCAAACCCCGGGCTCCGGCGCCTCTTTTCCGCTCAAGCAGCGCATTAGCCGCGGCCCGGCATTGGGAAATGCCGTTTAACGATTTCCGACTTCAACCACTCCTCCCCAACCGCCAATCCCAATGGGGGCCATCTCTGGCATGCGGAGACATCGACGGGGACGGAGACGAAGACTTTTTCCTCGGTGGATGCGCAGGGTATCTTGGCACCCTGATCATAAATCAGGGCGCTGGAAAATACACGACACAACCGTTCACGGCCGCGAGCGCCCATAAGACCAGCGAGGACCTTGGAGCCTTGTTTTTTGACTGTGACGGTGACAACGACCTTGATCTGGTGGTTGCCAGCGGCAGCGTCGAGCACCCGCCAGCCAACCCTGCGTATGCGGACCGGATTTATCTGAATGACGGTAAGGGCTACTTTGTCCCAGCGAAATCTGGATCGCTCCCGACCAATCTTGATAGTAGCAGTGTCATTGCCACTGCAGACTTTGATCGAGACGGCGATCTTGACCTCTTTATTGGAGGACGCGGCGTTCCGGGCGCCTATCCCACTGCCACGGGCAGCAGGCTACTTCGCAATTCAAATGGAAAGTTCACCGACGTATCCAAGCTGTCTCCAGCTCTGACGGAGAAGCGTATTGTCACTGGTGCGATATGGTCCGACGCCGACGGGGACGGATGGGTTGATTTGCTTATCAGCACCGAGTGGGGACCCATCCAGTTTCTCCGGAACGACAAGGGTAAACTTGTTGACGCGACAGAGGAGTCCGGACTCAGCCCCTTTCTTGGATGGTGGACGGGCATTAATGGCGCAGATATTGATCATGATGGAGATATCGATTTTCTAGTCACTAATTTTGGATTAAACACGAAATACAAGGCTAGCTCCAAGATGCCTGAGGTGCTTTTCTACGGCGACTTTGAAAACTCGGGTCGCAAACGAATCGTTGAAGCAGGTTTTGAGGGTGGCGTTTGCTACCCGCACCGTGGGTTCAGCTGCTCCCGGAACGCCATGCCTTTTGTTGGCAGCAAGCTTAAGACTTTTCATAATTTTGCTAGTGCTGCTCTCCCCGAAATTTATCCCCGTAGCAGCCTTGGGAAGTCTCTGCGAATGGAGGCTAACACTCTTGAATCCGGCATATTCCGGAACGACGGCACGGGCAACTTTACCTTTGAGGCTCTCCCCCGCCTTGCTCAGGCATCTCCTTCCTTTGGTTCCTCATTTCTCGACGCAACCGGAGACGGACACCCTGATATCTTCCTCGCACAAAACTTTTTCGGCCCTCAGATCGAAACGCGACCGATGGTCGGCGGCCTTGGACTGATCCTCGAGGGTGATGGAGCTGGAAACTTTAAAGCCGTGTCTCCAGCGGCCAGCGGCATCGTTATTCCTGAGGACGCAAAGAGCGTTATCTCCTCGGATCTGAACGGAGATGGGCGACTCGACCTGATGGTGGGAATCAATGATGGGCCCGTGCGATCTTTCATCCGAACCGGAGGCCCCCTCCCCTATCAGGTTGTCCTCGAGGGCCCTGCTGGTAATCGTAGCGGTATCGGGGCTCGGATTTCCATCCAGCTTTCTGATCAAAGTATTCGGACCGGAGAAATTCGAGCTGGCGCAGGCTACCTGTCACAGACCCCAGCCCTCTTCAACTTCACCACGCCTGAGGGCATCAGCCCCACCACTTCAAAGGTTCAATGGCCAGATGGTACTGTGACGCAATCGCCTTTCCCAGCGGGAAAGAGAGAGCTTCGCATCAGGAAACCTTAGCGACCGCTTTACTTCTTCGTTCGCATACTCCGGACACGAGAGAGATTTCGACGAGCCATTGTCGATCCTGGCTGTATATTGAGAGCCTGAATAAGGCGTTGCTCAGCGACCGCCAGGTTACCCGCATCGATATGAAAGATGCCCAGGTTGATGAGTCCAGGAACGAATTGGGGATTCACCCTTATACATTTCTCGAAAGCCTGTCCCGCCTCTTCAAGGAGACCGACACGCTTACAAGCCAACCCCAAATTGTTGAGTGCGTCCGCATTTTGAGAATCGAGGGAAACCGCCTTTCGCAGAGGCTCTAACGCGCTCGTGGCCTGGTTGAGAGAAAGATAAATCAAACCAAGATGGTTAAAGCCTTCAGCAAAATCAGGGTTCACCTCAGTCTCCTTTTCGAAATACTGTTTTGCTGCAGGTAAATCACCGCGTTTTGCATGCAATAACCCAAGAGCATCATTCACCTTTGGAAGAGCAGGATCTAGCTCCAAAGCCCTTAGTAAACTGGTCTGCGCCGCCGGGCTTTGCCCAAGTGCATCGAGCGAAAGACCAAGATTCATATGCCCGGCCGCAAAATCTTCTCGAACCGACAGGGCCCTCTGATAAGCCGCAACAGCCTTGGCATGCTGGCCCGCTGTAGCATGGACCAACCCGAGATTATTCGCGGCCTCCGCGAAATCTGGAGTCACCGAAAGGGTATCCCGAAATTGAACCTCAGCAGCCGTAAGCCATCGCCCCTGCCACATGTCCTGCGCGAATTGGAAGCGCTGAGAAACTTCGAGCTGGTCCGCTGCCACCCCGACGGTGGAATCAATGCTCTCAAGAGACACCCCCCCTAGACCTGCAGATCCTACAAGGCGCTCCCACCGAGTTAGCGATGAGTGCCCTAAATCTGCCAGAATCTTGTCCACTCCCGGAGCTCCCTTATAGAGCACTGCAAGACGCCCCTCCTTGTCGATAAGCAGACTCAACGGAATCACCAAATCGAGCTCCATCGGAGTCAATCGAACATGCAATCGCTCGAGAATCGTGAGAATCTTTTCGTTGGCCAGCCCAGTCGCAAACGGAAGACCCATTCTCTCAGCCCGTTTTTTTGCATCAGAGGGATCTCCCTCATCCTGCCCGACGCCATCGAGTGCAAGCGCAACGACGTCTACTCCGGCCGCCTCCAAATCCTCAAACCTGTCTTTAAAGTCTTCCAACTCTGACAGGCACGGAGCGCACCAGCTCGCCCACAGATTCAAAAGCGTAAACCGACCAACCTTAGGTATCTTCGCAGCTCTCCCCTTCATGTCCTGATACTCCAGCTTGGGAACTTTCAACAAGGTAACCATCGGAACTCTCACAGTATCTGAGGAAAGACCAGGACTTGTTACACCAGGTTTGAGAGCAAGATCAGAGGACGGGCGCTCCCAACGCAAAGGCATACTCCCTTCAGTCAGGTGGTAATGTCCATCTGCAGCCAAATTCTCGATCTTACTCACTGCCCCACCCGGCCACCGAACAGTTACCGCAACATCTCCGCTAAACTCCCCCAATCCAAAAACCAACCCCTTACTCGATTGCGCAAGATAACCATCGCCGGCGCGCACTGTCTTGACGATCGCCTGTTCCCTTCCAGGAACCACTATCTCGACTCGAGCGCCAATCGCGTCGCGGTTGCCCTTTTTTCCCTCCAAGCGAAGACCAAGAAACCGTCCAGCACGTGGAGCATCATTTCTAAGAAAGCGCAATTGGGGAGCAGTCCGATTCGAGATCCAGAAATCAAGATCTCCGTCATGATCCCAGTCAACAAGGCACAAAGACCTGCCATCCTCTGGATAGTCCATACCGGAAATTGCGGATACGTTGGCAAACCGTTGTATCCTTCCCTTATCGTTAGCCCCAAGGTGAAGATACATGCAATGGCGCTCGCGACCGCTCCACGAACGGCCCCTCTTCATCATCCTTGAGAGATCAATATGCGCCGAGGAAGGTTCTCTGGAGGTAGCTTGATGAGAACGCGACACGACCTGCCGCCAGAAAAAACTTCATAAGTCTCCCGTATCGGGAGTAGTGATATATCCATTGGCTACCAGAAGATCTTCCCACCCATCGTTATTGATGTCTGCGAACATGGAACTCCATGCCCAGCGACCCATTGTCACTCCCAACTCCTCACTTGCATCCCGGAACTTTCCTTCTTCCTGCACAAGGAGAGTATTGCCGCGAGCGAATCGAAGGAGAGCTCCTCTCGTCTCTGCCGAGGACCCCGGACTGAACCCTTCCTGGGGCGCAATCCGATTGCCTGCTGCCGAGAACATATTGGCCACATAAAGATCCATCACCCCGTCCCTATCGGCATCACCCCACGAAACAGACATTCCGGAGGCTCGATCCTCCCCCTGAACCTCGGGCGCAACATCGACAAACCTACCATTATCATTTCGGTATAAATTGTTACGGCCAAAATCATTCGCCACGTAGAGATCCTGATCTCCGTCGTTGTCATAATCCTCCCATCCCGCAGCGAGACTGAATCTCCGATTGTTCACATCCAAGCCGACTTCTTCTGTCACATCCTGGAAGTCCCAGGATCCAGACTGGATTTCATTCCGATACAGATAATTACGGCCGGCATTGTTGGCGTCGTGGTAAACGAACTGCCCTCCCGATCCTATAACCGTAGCTCCAGCCTCAAGGTCAAGGTCTCCCCTGCTGTAATGACAGACATAAAGATCCAGATCTCCATCACCGTCGTAATCTGCCGCCGAAACACCCATCGCCCCTATGCCGAGCTCCATGATTCCCGCTACCGAGAAGCGCCCTTTACCGTCATTGCGCGAGACAACCATTCGGGCGTAGGAAGCAATAACCAAATCCTGATCACCGTCATTATCGAGATCTACAAAGAGCGCACTACGACAGGATTCAACCCAACCTGTCCCGGACTCCTCCGTGAAGTCCCTTAGACTGCCATTGGGCTGCTGGACAAAAAGACGATTGGGAAGACCACCCGGCTGGCAGAGATAGAGATCCTCCAAACCATCGCCATTAACGTCACCGAGGGCAGTTCCAGGAGTACCTAGTAAGGTCATTTGCCGGGTGTCCTGTATTCTCTGGAGCCAATAGGGGTATCCCAACTGCAACTGGCGGCGGTAAGACTCATTACCCTTGAGAATTGACTCCGTGCAATCGGCGAAGAGCCTGCGTTCCCCCTCGCTCTGCTCGAATCGCTGAAGCAAGACCCCGGAGAGCATCAGCTCCTTACCGGACCCACTTCTCTTCCATGTCGTCAACCAGTCGCCATGCTGCTCTACCACCCCACTTTGATCTATTCTCGCACACTCAATCAGAACTCTGGCGTGCACCAGTTCCTGTTCCACCTTCAACTCAACAACCTTAAAGCTGCAGCGGCGGGACTTGGCCTCTCCACCGAGGGCATTTGGAATCATCTGCAATGCTTCAGTGAACCCAGCCCGCTTCGAGTAGGACACCTCTTCCGGGACTTCTCTCCGCCGGACAACAACGCCTCCGCCACTCCAGGTATCCTCTGATATTACTGGAACTAGAACGGAGCCCTCAACATCCTGTCCTACAACTTTACTGAGCAGGTCCTGATCAAAAACATCACTGGTGACCTGACCGGATATCACCGCCAGCTTTTTCTTGAGAAGATCGTGCAATGCCTCGGACTCCCAGCCGTCTTGAACGGGATCATCGAGCTCCTTCCAATCGTTCAGCCCAGCAATAGACGATACACTCTCAAGATTCCTTGAGCTGGAGAGAGTCGCTCCCTTCCCGGGATCAGAATCGTCTTTTATCGCAACATTCCCCGACCAGGGGCGCCAGACTAAAAGGCACGTGATAAGAAGAATCGCGATCCCCGTAATTAGCAGGAAATTCCGATTCAGCTTCATTGGAAAAATTAGGGCCCTACCAACAAATTAGAGAGCCCAGAAGGAACTTGAGACACCCTTCCGCCTTGCCACTTGGTGCCCGTAAATCTCCACTCTGTAACCTCCATTGACGTGGGCCAGAGAGGTCCCCTATCGGAGTGGACCGGATGGACTTCCATCCGGGCGAGACGCCACCGTTTCCCCGTTGCTACTCCAATAACTCGCACCGAGAATTTTCCCACCTTCATATCGGACCGCACTCTGACGCTGTCCATTTTCGTAGTAGGTTTCCCAGTCACCATCCTGATTTCCATCAACGTAGTTTCCTTCCATCATCGTTTGCCCGTTGGGCCATGATTGGGTGAAGTTCCCATGAAGGACTCCGTTTGCATAATTTCTCTCACCGACAAGCTCCCCATTCTCATGCCACCCCTTCCACGTTCCTTCGTAGTTATTATCCCTGTAGACCCCCTGCATGGACCGCTGTCCGTTCCGATGCCAGACCAATGCCCTTCCGTTTTTCTTTCCATTCTCCATCCTTTCCAAGGCGCTCAACTTGCCATCTGAGCTCACTTGTTTGACCCATCCCTCAAACGCATCCTCCTGACCTTTCTCGTAGTAGAGTCCATCCTCACCCAATTCGAGAGCCTCCCCAACCTCTAAAGCCACTTTCAACGCCTCCTCTACCTCTTCCTGGCTGAATGAAGAATCCTGTGGCTCGGGCTCTGGGGTTGGCTCAGGCTCTGGGGTTGGCTCGGGCTCAGGAGTTGGCTCGGGCTCAGGAGTTGGCTCGGGCTCTGGAGTTGGCTCGGGCTCAGGAGTTGGCTCGGGCTCAGGAGTTGGCTCGGGCTCAGGAGTTGGCTCGGGCTCTGGTGCGACGACAGGCCTTGCCTCGGACTTCGCAGGAATCTTGGGATTCGTGGCCTCTTGCTCTTTTTCTCCGCAGCCAAAAAAGAAGAGAGTTGCCAAAATAAGTAGACTCGAAAAGGGTTTCATATCTTCCAGAGGATAGAGCACCCGACTGAAAAGCGCCAACCCATAATTAGGCACCAAAATGCTCTAACCTAGAAATACCTGACATTCACCCTGCCCCTCTCTTTAGGAAGGCTCCGAAATGCCACCCCAAGAGCTCAAGTCACCACGTTCACCCCAAAATATTGATCTCCCTGCGAACAAAGATCAGCCTAACACCCAAGAACCGCAAAGGGGACTTGCATCTGCCCGTTTTCATATTCTTCCTTGAGGCTATCCTTGAAAGTTACACTCGCGCGCAGATGACCTTTCAAAACGGTCATCAGCCACAGCGTGCTAATTCTGCGGAGAGCACAACGTCTCTTGCCCTATCAATATGACAGCCCAGACATGGCCCGGAAGAGTTCTTCAGCAGTTAAAGGGAGTAAATCCTTTTGAAGGAGATTGCGCTCCAAGCCGAGTCTCCCTGTTTGGCCCTGGGCGCCCCGCTATGCCTGTACCCCTTCCGTGGAACTACAAGGAGCCTATCAAGATTTTTGAAGCCTTCTATTCAGAAGCTGACAAAGAAGTCGGCTGGGGAAAACACAATCGTTATCTCTACGCGGGTGGATTACCGCCTGTCCTAGTGACACGTGACCCCGGAATCATAAAGGCGATCCAAGCCAATACGGGCGACAAGCCGGGACAATTCGACCGGGACACAAGCCCAACCGCTGGAATTGCCCGCGCAACAGGTGAGGACTCCCTACTGTATTCAAACGGGTCGATCTGGCGCCGCCAGAAAAGCATGGTCGCAAAGCCCTTCAGCCGATCCAACCTCTTTCAGCCCCAGAAGTTCCAAGGGTTTGAACAAACGTTCCGCAAAACAGCGATGCAACGGTTGGAAGCGCTGCGCGCTGCCCAGAAATCCAGCGGAAAAGAGTCTACCCGTGTCGAGCTCGATCCAGAGATTAAGGTCGTCATGCTTGAAATGCTGGTGAACAATTTTTTTGGCGGCAAGGCATCCTATGATGAGTTGAGGGACCGCTTCATCCCCGCCTTGGTCTATCTGATCGACCATATGATTCGGGACACGGTAGCGCCCAAGGCTCAGGCAATCGCCAGGCAAATGTCTGGAGGCAACAAGATCCTGAAAATTTACAAAGCCGATTTCGAGAAGCTGACCGACATCGCGCTCTCCGGGCGAGCCGAGGGCCTTGGCTTGTGGAACGAATTTCACTCCGAAGCCCCCGACGAAGCTCTGCGCAGTAATATTCGTGTCTTCCTTGCCGGCGCAATGGAGGCAACAACTTCGTTCGCGAGTTGGGCCATCTCGCATCTGTCGCATCACCCCGCATGGCAGACCAAGATCTACGAAGAGGTCAAAGACATGGACGTCTACGATCCCGATGACTTCACTAAGGCTCCAAACCTGAATCACGTTCTCGAAGAAACACTCCGTCTAACGCCAGCTCTCTATTTTTTTCCACGTAGAGCAACGGCAGACACCTGGGTCGAGACCTCAGACAAACGAACGATGATGATACCCAATGGCACCCACATCAGACTCGATGTATGGCATTCAAATCGTTGTGAGGAGTTCTGGGGTGAGGACGTAACAGGATATCCTGCAGATATCTTTGCGCCTGAAAGGTGGACCTCTCTCAAGGAGAGGGGCCTCTCGGCAAAAAGCATGCTTCATTTTGGATTTGGACACGGCCCACGCTTTTGCCCTGGAAGGTCCCTTGGCCTCCTTGAGGTTGGCCTCGTAGTGGGTGCTCTAGTCAAAATCTTCAAGTTTAAGGCCGTTCATAGTAAGACCGGTCCCAGCGCTGGAGTTTCCACCAAGCCCGCAGATGGTGTAATGGTGGACCTGAGGCTCAGAAACAGCGAATAATGCGCCTCCTGAATCGAAGGCCTTACTCCGCTCCACCAGCCACATGGACTCGTTTAAAAAAACGTGCTCGAGGGGGGACTCGAACCCCCACGGGTATTACCCCACTAGATCCTTAATCTAGCGCGTCTACCAATTCCGCCACCCGAGCATGAAGAATATCTTCCTGATGGGCGGGAGGCTTAGGGGCGCAACGCCGGAAAATCAAGAGAATCCTTACCTTAAAGCACCAGTTTCCCTGTCTAACCTCATTGATTCTGGACGTCCCATTTTCCACATGGGAACCTTCACCTCAGAGAAATCCCATGAATCGAACCACCCTAGCCGCCGCACTCATGCTCTTCGCTGCGACCGGCTCCGGCACCAGCCAGGACCTGAAATTAACCTACCACGGAGACCCAAAACCCCTTCCTCCTGGCGCGGTCGTCGAGGAATGGCCTCGGTTCCTTGGCGTCCGGGACAACGCGACCTCTCGGGAAACCAAGCTTCTCGACCGATGGCCCGAAGGGGGACCCAGCAAGGTCTGGGAACTGGAAACAGGTGAAGGCTACTCCAGCCCCCTGTTCGCCGAGGGCAGAATGATCTATTTCCACCGACTTAATCATAGCACCCTTACAGGGTCAGGTCAGGAGGCCATTGACTGCCTCGACCCGGATACAGGGAAGCGACACTGGAGGGTCAAATATCCTGCCACCTACTCCGATCGTTATGGCTTTAGTCCCGGGCCCCGATCAAGCCCAGTGATTCACAAGGGCCGCATCTACGTCACAGGTGTCACTGGCCAGTTCCACTGCCTCGATCTCGAGACCGGAGCGATCCTGTGGAAGCGCGACCTCGGAAAGGAGTATAATATCCCAACCAACTTCTTTGGCTACGGACCCAGCCCCAGTCCTGTCTGGAAGGACCGGATTATTCTTAACGTTGGCGGTCGAGGTGCTGAAAACGGTGAGGGAGTGTGCGTCGCGGCCTTCTCTATCGCGGATGGGTCCACTCTCTGGGAGGTAAAAGACCAGTGGGGCGCAAGCTACGCCTCTCCCACTATCACAACACTGCAGGGAGTAGAGTGTGCCGTAGTCGCTGCAGCAGGGGAAAGCCGGCCCCCTCATGGGGGACTACTCGTCATCGATGTAAAGTCGGGGAAGGTCTACGACCGTTTCCCATGGAGAGCAGACAAATACGAGTCTGTTCTAGCCTCGAGCCCACTTGTTCTCAGTGACCAGAGAATTTATCTCGGAGATTGTTACGGCGTCGGTGGCGTGGTCCTGGAATACGACAAGAAGCTCAAATCCAAGATCGTCTGGAAAGAGCGCTGGTTCGGGATGCACTGGATGATGCCCCTACAGATTGATGGACACCTCTACGGATTCGCTGGACGCAATATCCCCGACACCCAGTTCAAATGCGCCAATGCCAATACCGGCGAGATTCTCTGGGAAGAGGATATGCAGTGGCGGGAAGGCGGGCGAATCAACGGGCTTTTCCGGGGAAGCCTTCTCCGTGCGGATGAGCGGGTTTTCTGCCTCGGGGAGGACGGCGTCCTCGCAGAACTCAAGGTCAGCCCAAAGGGCGCCGAAACAGTTCAGAGAGCCCGTCTCTTTGCCGCTCGTTCCAGCTGGACCCTTCCTACCCTGCACAAAGGGCTTCTGTACGTCTCCCAGAACGAACACGACTTGCTTACGCAGGTCCCTCCTCGCATCATTTGCTACGACTTCCGGGGCAAGTAATTAGTGTCCACCGCTTCATGAAAGCCCTCGAACTAATCTCCCCGTCCACCTTTGAACTTGTTGAAAAGGCTACACCCTTACCGGGTCCTGATGATCTTCTCATAGCCGTTAAGGCCTGTGGGATCTGCGGAAGTGACATCCACGGCATGGACGGTAGCAGCGGACGGAGAATCCCTCCACTGGTAATGGGCCATGAGGCAGCCGGAATGATCGAAGGCTGTGGATCCAACGTTATCGGATGGACTGCGGGAGACCGGGTCACCTTTGACAGCACCATTTACTGCGGCAATTGCGATTACTGCCGAGCCGGGCGGGTCAATCTCTGCATGGACCGGGAAGTTCTTGGAGTCTCTACGCCAGACTTTCGCAGGCAGGGAGCGTTCGCAGATTATGTTGTCGTTCCCTCCCGAATCTGCCACCGGATTCCCGAAGGCCTCCCTTTTGAGGAAGCGGCCTTCGCAGAACCAGTTTCCGTCGCTCTCCACGCCGTTAACCGAGTTCATATCGCGGAAGGAGAAAGCGCGGTCGTCGTCGGCGCGGGGCTCATTGGCCTTCTCGTCATCCAGTCTCTTAGACGAGCTGGCTGCAGGAATATTATCGCGATTGACCTCGCGGAGGAACGACTGAAACTGGCCCTGCAGCTTGGAGCAAGCTCGGCATTTCGACCCGACCACGATGACCTCCAGAGCACCATTTGCTCCCTGACCGGAGGCGAGGGGCCCGAGGCAGTACTGGAAGTTGTTGGTATTAGCTCCACTGTAGAACTGGCCGTCAATATGGCCCGCAAAGGCGGGCGGGTATGCCTTGTCGGCAATCTTGCTCCAAGCGTTCAGTTTCCCCTGCAGGCGGCTGTGACGCGCGAATTGGACATCCTTGGTTCCTGCGCCATTAACGGCGAGTATCCAGATGCCATCGCAGCCATCGCAGCCGGCGAAATCGATGTCCGCGCTCTCACTTCCAGTGTTGTGCCCCTCGCCGAGGGAGCATCGTGGTTTTCCCGCCTCGAATCGGGAAAAGAATCGCTCATGAAAGTGATCCTGCAACCGGGGTAACCTGATCCTCTCTACCCAATCCTCTTTACATCTATATGCCTGCCTCTCTTTTTGATCTTTCTGGGAAAACTGCCTTCGTGAGCGGAGCCAGCCGTGGCCTCGGCAAGGGCTTTGCCCTCGCCCTCGCACGGGCGGGAGCCGACCTCGTGATTTCGAGTCGAAGCGGGGAAGGTCCACTACTCGAGACCAAGAGCGAAATTGAGAAACTGGGGCGCAAAGCGTGGACAGTCTCTCTCGATGTCCGCAACGAGGAGAGCATCAAACAATCTACCGCCCTCGCGTGGGAGCAGGCCGGAAAAATCGATATTCTTGTCAATAATGCAGGATGCAACGTACGCAAGCCCGCCTTGGAGGTGACCTGGGATGACTGGAACCTGGTTCTTGAGACCAATCTTCGGGGGTTATTCTTTCTCGCGCAGACTCATGCCGCCCTGATGATTCCCCGACAATATGGGCGCATTATCAATATGGGTTCAGTCACATGCGTAGCCGGCTACGCAGGACTCGCTCCCTACGGAGCAAGCCGAGGAGGAGTCAAGCAACTGACCATGAGTCTGGCCCACGACTGGGGATCCCATGGACTCACCGTCAACTGCCTTGCTCCCGGATGGTTTCGAACCGAGCAAAATAAGGTCATGTACGAGGATGAGGGTTGGGTTGATTACCTGCGTGAGCGCATTCCTCTCGACCGGCCAGGCTCACCCGGGGATCTCGACGGCACGGTAGTGTGGCTGGCTTCTGATGCCAGTGCCTATGTGACCGGTCAGACGATTCTTGTCGATGGAGGTATCTCGGTTGGCCCGGTCCGAGCCATCCCTTCGTAGTCGTCTCCACAACGCTATCTACGAACCTGTCTCATAGGTGTTTACAGAGGTTTCTTCTTGGTTTTACATATCAACATATCGAGATTCGTTGATTTGTATCTTGCAAATCCGACTCTTAGTTCTAGGTTCAGGAGGCGATGAGATCGGACCCTACCGCGAAACTTCACGACCTCTTTCGCTCCCGAGTCGCACTTCTTGACGGTGCGATGGGGACCACTATCCGGGAATACAGTCTCTCTGAGTCTGCAGCCCGGGGTGACCGGTTTGCTGATGCACCTCAGGATTTGCTGAACAACGGAGACATCCTTTCCCTCACCCAACCAGACACCATCGCAGACATCCACCGGAGGTTTCTCGATGCAGGATCAGACATCATCGAGACCAATACATTCTCGGCTACGACCCTGTCCCAAGCCGAATTTTTTATTGAGGACCCCCGCGAACAAGGAGGCCGCAAGGATCCCGCATTCTTTCAAAAGGTTCTCGAGGACGACTTCCTTCGTGGACTCGTCGAAGACCTGAATATCGAGAGCACTCGCATTGCCAGAGAGCAGGCTGATCGTATCGAAGAAGAAACTGGAACTCCCCGTTTTGTTGCGGGTGCGATTGGCCCATTAACGCTGTCTCTGAGCAACGCCCCGGATCATGACGATCCCTCATTTCGTCCAGTCACTTTTGATCAGGTGCAGGCTAGCTATCTTCATCAGGCTCGAGCTCTGGTTGAAGGCGGATGCGACCTTCTCCTCGTGGAGACAATCTTTGACTCACTGAATGCGAAAGCAGCCTTGGTTGCGATCCAGCAGCTCTTCGAGGAGCGGGGTTCATCTCTACCTGTCATTGTCTCCGCAGCGATTGGAAGTGGTGGAGCGACCCTGATTTCGGCTCAGCGGATCGAAGCATTCTGGATAGCGGTCCGTCACATCAAACCCCTCGCAGTCGGACTGAATTGCTGTGAAGGACCGGATGTCCTTCGGCCCTTCGTGGCGGAGCTGGCAGAGTCTGTTGATTGCTTTACCTCCTGCTACCCTAACGCCGGGTTACCCAATCCCCTGGCCCCAACCGGGTTTGACCTCGAGCCTCACCATATGGCTGAATACATGGGGGAATTCGCGAAGTCTGGACTACTCAATATAGCAGGTGGCTGCTGTGGTAATACCCCCAGCCACATTGCTGCAATCGCAGAGGCGGTGAAACCTCATCAACCACGTATACCCAGGGCGCGGGCAATGACTCTTTCTGGATGATGACTCCTGAATCCCTACCTCTATGTCTTAGCGGTACTGACGCCTACGTGCACGGGCCAGGGTCAACATTTCTTATTATCGGTGAGCGGACGAATGTGGCGGGGTCGCCCCGCTTCCGAAAATTAATCAAGGAAGACCGCCTCGAAGAGGCCGTCGAGGTTGCACGCCAGCAGGTCAGCAATGGGGCCAACGTAATTGATATCTGCTTCGACGAAGGACTCATTGATGGAGTCGCCATGATGACCCGGTTCCTTCACCTTCTCCAAGGCGAGCCAGATGTCGCAAGAGTTCCCTTCATGATCGATTCTTCGAAGTGGGAAATTCTCGAGGCAGGTGTCAAATGCCTGCAGGGTAAAGGCATTCTCAATTCCATTTCTTTAAAGGAGGGAGAAGAGCGATTCATAGAACAAGCCAGAATTATCCGCCGCTTCGGAGCAGCAGTCGTAGTGATGGCATTTGACGAGCAAGGACAAGCCGCAACCTACAAGGACAAGACGAGAATATGCGAGCGAGCCTATCGCATCCTCGTCGATCGGGTGGATTTCCCACCAGAAGACATTATTTTTGATCCTAATATCCTGACAGTCGCTACAGGTATCGAAGAGCACAACAACTATGCTGTCGATTTCATTGAAGCCACGCGATGGATTAAGGAGAACCTTCCTCACGCCCGGGTCTCAGGAGGTGTATCCAATATCTCTTTCTCCTTCCGCGGCAATAACATCGTCAGGGAGGCGATGCACTCGGCATTTCTTTTTCATGCCACGCAGGCAGGAATGGACATGGGAATTGTCAACGCTGGGATGCTCGAGGTCTACGACGAAATTTCTCCTAGGCTGCTTAAGGGTGTCGAGGATGTCATTCTTAACCGACATCCTGACGCTACTGACCAGCTCCTCTCAATTGCTGAAGATTTCATAGGAAAAGAAGGAAAAAAACAGAAGGTCGATCTTCGATGGAGAGAATCCTCGGTAGAAAAGCGTCTCGAGTATGCCCTGTTGAAGGGCATTACCGAATTCATCGACTCGGACACTGAGGAGGCCCGAAAGCAATATGGCCGTCCATTGAAGGTCATTGAAGGCCCGCTCATGGATGGCATGTCTATCGTGGGAGACCTTTTCGGAGAGGGTAAAATGTTTCTCCCTCAGGTAGTAAAGTCGGCCCGTGTCATGAAAAAGGCTGTTGCGTGGCTCACTCCCTTCATGGAAGAGGAAAAAGCTGCCAATCCCGACCAGCGCTCTGCCGGCAGAATCGTCATGGCTACTGTAAAGGGCGATGTTCATGATATCGGCAAGAACATCGTTGGCGTGGTCCTCTCCTGTAATGGCTTCGAAGTGAAAGATCTGGGCGTGATGGTTTCCTGCGAGAAGATTCTTGAAGCAGCTCGGGAACACAACGCAGACATCATTGGGCTGTCAGGGCTGATTACTCCCTCCCTCGATGAAATGATTCACGTGGCCTCTGAGATGGAGCGAGCACAAATGGACACTCCGCTCCTTATCGGAGGCGCCACCACCTCAGCCGCCCACACCGCAATTAAGATTGCTCCCGCCTATTCAGGGCCAGTCGTCCATGTTCTTGACGCCTCTCGATCAGTACCGGTTACCACTGCTCTGCTGAGTCCCGACAATCGCGACGAATTCAGAAAGAAAAACCAGAAAAAACAGGAGGAGCACCGCCTCTCCTTCAGCGGAGGCAAACGCAAACCATCCATATCCCTGTCTGAGGCACGGGCAAACCGTTTTAAATGCGACTGGGAAACCTATTCTCCCCCAGTTCCCGAATTTATGGGCACCAGGGTCGTCGAGCACCAGTCCATCAGGGAATTGACCAACTACATCGACTGGTCTCCTTTCTTTCATGCTTGGGGCCTACGAGGTGTCTGGAAAAATGAAGAGCAGATACTGAAGACTCGAAACGCAGAACAAGCCGATGAAGCGGCAAAGCTTTACATCGAGGCTAACGAAATGCTGGAAACCATTATCTCGCAAAACCTGCTTGAGGCACAGGGAGTGTTCGGTTTTTTCCCAGCGAACTCGGATGGTGATGACTTGGTCGTCTGGACTGATGAAAATCGGTCTCACGAAAGAATCCGGTTTCACACCTTACGCCAACAAATCAAAAAGGACAGTGACAAGCCCCACTATGCCCTCGCTGATTTTCTCAGCAATGACCCTTCCACGAGTGATTACCTCGGGGGATTCGTGGTGGGAATTCACGGCGCTGACGAGTGGGCAAAGAATCTGGAAGAGCAGCATGATCCCTACCAGGCAATCATGGCCAAAGCCCTTGCTGACCGTTGCGCTGAAGCCTTTGCCGAACTACTTCATCACCGTGCCCGGGTGGCGTGGTCCATTGAGAGCCCTCATCAGTTTTCCAGAGAAGAACTGATTCATGAGAATTACAGAGGAATTCGCCCCGCTCCAGGATACCCCGCACAGCCGGATCATACCGAGAAGCCCCTCCTGTTTGATTTACTTGAGGCTAGTCAGTCCACCGGGGTTAGCCTGACAGAATCACACGCCATGCACCCAGGGGCATCAGTATGCGGACTCTACTTCTCTCACCCAGAAAGCCGATACTTTGCCATCAACTCGCTACAGGAGGATCAGGTAGAAGATTACGCCAAGCGAAAGGGCATGAGCAGGGCGGAGTGTGAAAAATGGCTGGGGCCGTGGCTGGGATACGAAGGTTAGATCTGCAGGAGACTGAGTCTATCCATTCTTTTCACTACGCTTCCTCTCATGAGGGCAAAGAATCCGCTTACGGAGCCGAATAAGGTTAGGAGTGGCCTCCACGAATTCGTCTGGCTCAATATACTCGATTGCCCTCTCCAAGCTCATCTTGATAGGAGGCCTCAATCCTTCATCGATACTCTTCGTTGCAGAACGATGGTTGGTAAGATTCTTAGCTTTGGTGGGATTCACCGGCAGATCCCCGGAACGTGAGTTTTCGCCAACGATCTGACCCTCATATACCTCATCGGACGGCCCCACAAAAAGCCTCCCTCTCTCCTCGAGTCCCTCTAAGGAATATGCCATGGCTGTGCCCGTCGACATGGACACCAGGCACCCCTGTTCCCGGGCCCTAATTTTACCCACAACCGGCCGGTATTCCTTGAAAAGGTGAGACATGACACCATGACCACTCGTCAGATTCATGAGTTCAAACTCAAAACCTATCAACCCACGAGTCGGAATAATGACTTCCAGATAGCTCATGCTTCCACGAGGCTCCATCACTTCAACCACTCCCTTTCGGTTCGCCAGAGTCTGAATCACTCCTCCGGTCATATCTCCGGGAAGCTCAAGATAGAGAGTCTCAAAGGGCTCCACCTCAACGCCATTCTCTTGGTGAGTAATTACCGTGGGCCGAGAGACCAAAACCTCGTAATCCTCGCGGCGCATGGTTTCCACCAAAACAGCAATCTGCATCGCCCCACGAGCTGCGACATTAAAAACCCCAGCTTGGTCTGACTCATTTACCTCGATGGATACATTAGTCTTAATCTCTCTCTGCAGCCGATCCCATAGAGCTCGAGAGGTCACGTTCCTGCCATCTCGCCCTGCAAAAGGGCCATCGTTGACCGCAAACTGCATCTGAACGGTGGGCGGATCGATGGCTACAAAGGGTAAGGGCTCCGCTCCCTCATTCGCCGCAAGAGTCTCTCCGATATCTACATCCTCAAATCCTGCCAGACCAATGATGTTCCCAGCCTCACCTACCGCTGCATCCTGGGTGCCAAGTTTAGCATATTCGAAAACCTTGGTAACCTTACTCCGCACGCGGCTCCCATCCTCTCGCAACAGCCAAAGAACATCTCCCTTGGCAACTTTTCCAGATTCCACTCGTCCCAGCGAGATACGTCCAACGTAATCATCCCAGTCGATATTACTGACCAGCATGCGGAAGGGAGCTCCCGAGTCCACCTTCGGAGGAGGCACCCTTTTCAGGATCACCTCAATCAATGGCTCAACACTACTCCGATCATCACTCTTGAGATCCGTAACAAAATAACCCTCTTTTGCGCTCCCATAAAGAACTGGGGCTTCGAACTGGTCTTCGGTGGCTCCAAGCTCGATCAGCAATTCAAGCACACGATCCTGCACTCCCAAGGGATCAGCCGCTTCACGATCAATCTTGTTAATCACAAGGATAGGGAGAATTCCCTCCGCCAACGCTTTTCGGAGAACAAACCGGGTTTGAGCCTGCGGTCCCTCAAACGCATCAACGACCAGTAACACTCCGTCCACCATTCGCATGACTCGCTCAACCTCACCTCCAAAATCAGCATGCCCCGGCGTATCTACAATATTGATGGTCTTATCCCCCCACTTGACTGCAGTATTCTTTGATTTGATCGTGATCCCTTTCTCCCGCTCCAGATCCATGGAATCCATAGCTCGCTCCTCAAGCTTCTGATGGGCTTCGACAACTCCCCCCGCCTTGAGCAATTCATCAACAAGCGTTGTCTTCCCGTGATCTACGTGGGCGATGATCGCGATATTTCGAATATGCTCAGTCATGGATTCAATTCGAGTAGGGAAAAGCCCGGGAAGCCCGGTTCAGGCTGCGTTTGGCAGGCCGGGAGACTCCGTAATATTTCCTTAAATGCAAGCGCTTGAGTCATCAAATCGGAGACACTTCTTGCTTGCTTCCTCCATCACCCCTCTGACTTTTACCCCATGGCCCGTATTCTTCTCATTGGCGCGGGTGGTGTTGCGAACGTAATCGCGGTTAAGGTTGCACAGGAGCCGGATACCTTTTCCTCCCTGTGCATAGCCAGTCGTACTCACGAAAAATGTGAAAAAATAGCTGGAAGGATAAAAGCAGCCCTCCCAGTGGACACAGCACAAGTTGACGCCAGCGACAGCGCTTCAATCGCTAGCCTCATCAGGAGAGTAGCCGCTTCTATCGTCATCAACGCGGCTCTTCCGGAGCAGAATCTTCCGATTATGGAGGCATGTCTGGAGGCTGGGGCGCATTATATTGATACTTCGGCCCCGGAACCTGTTCCCGGCGCCTACGAGTTATTTTCCTACCGGTGGCAACTCGCTTACCATGACCGCTTCAGAGCTGCAGGACTTACGGCGCTCCTCTCCATCGGGTTCGATCCTGGGGTAACCAATGTCTTCGCAGCTCATCTAGCGGGGATCTTTGACCAGATTCAAACTATCGACATCATCGACTGTAACGGAGGCTCGCACCATCACCCATTCGCAACGAACTTTAATCCGGTCACAAATTTGCAGGAAGTCAGTCAACCTTCTCTCTGGTGGGAAAATGACCAATGGCATGAAGAGCCCGCCTTCCAAACGACGAAAGTATTTACTCTCCCCGACCTCGGATCACGCCAGCTCACCCGCCTCTATCACGAGGAGCTTGAAACACTCGTTGAACGGATTAGCGGTCTGGAACGAGCCCAATTCTGGATGGGGCTCTCTGAAGACTACCTTCAACACGTTACGGCCCTCTCCGAAATCGGGTTGCTTTCAATGAGTCCTGTAGAGCATGACGGCATTCCAATAGTACCGCTCGAATTTCTCAGCAAGACCCTGCCTGACCCTTCTACTCTTGGCCCAGACTATACAGGAAAAACAAACATTGGCTGCCTCGCTCGTGGCCTCATGGAAGGAAGAGAAGTAACCCGTTACCTCTACAACCTTTGTGACCATGAAGAAGCGTTTGCAGAGACCGGGGCTCATGCGGTCAGCTACACTGCAGGGGTCCCCCCCGTCGTTGCTGCGGAGCTTCTCCTCTCTCCTCATACCGACTGGAACAAACCCGGCGTTTGGGTCCCCGAAGATTTACCGACAGCTCCACTCCTAACCCGGCTCGCCCACAGGGGCCTGCCATGGAAGCTGGTTGACGGAGATTCTCTCTGCTCCTGAAAAGGCTTTCCTCTCTACCCCAATCGCCTTACGCCTATTTTTTCTTCCGGAGAAAAGGTGGAATATCGAGATCTTCGCCCTCGATAAGATTTGGATCCTCACCCTCGAACTTTCCTTTGGGGCCACCATCGAGAGCCAATTCTCCCTGTGGCCGCTTCGCTTGGGCAGAGGCCTGAATCTCCTCCAGAGATTCTACCTTGATTGGAGCCGGCCCTCCCGTCGGACCAGTTTCCGCAAAAAATGCATCCTCGCCTTCTAAATCAAGCGATTGCCCCGTCTCCTCCAGGCTGGGAACTGCCTCCACAAAGGCAGAAGCCAAGTCCTCATTGGAGATCGGAGCAGGCTCTTCATCTGGAACGATCTTCAGGCTTTCTTGATCTTGTTCTTGTGACTGGGGAAGCTCCTTCACTTTTATCCTGATATTCGATTCTGCTCCCGGCTGGCTCTCCTCTTCCACCACCTCGAATTGGGCCTCATCCTCTGACGCTTCGACGATTATTTCATCCTCCTCCTGCTCAACCTCCTGCTTAACAAGCGAGGAGTCCTGACCCGACTCGGCTGAAGAATCATTGTCCGCAGGGATCTCCTCATTGGAGACTGGATCTGTCGTCTCCGCCAGAGAGCCTTCGTCCTCAGGCAATGCTTCTTCAGAAGATTCAGATTCCCCAGTGTCGTTATCATTGAATGTCTCCGCCTTCTTGGTGGACACACTCTTGGAAAAATCTGCTCGGAGACGGTCTTCCGGGAGAGAGCTTACCAGTGTTACACTCAGGGATTCAGCCATCGCAGGATCGACAGAGGTTCCAAATAATATCTGTGCCGTCTCAGGCACGTGCTTGCTAAGCCCCCGCATGAGCAACTCCAGTTCATAA
This sequence comes from Roseibacillus sp., assembly GCA_002686085.1. Classification (GTDB taxonomy): domain Bacteria; phylum Verrucomicrobiota; class Verrucomicrobiia; order Verrucomicrobiales; family Akkermansiaceae; genus Roseibacillus_B. Next base: position 69,951 of record NZAC01000012.1, read on the forward strand.
AGCGTCATATCCTCACCCCCGCATACATGGACAAGCACCGTATCGGTATCGTTAAGAAGACTTCCTCGATCGAGAAGCGGACTAACCAGGGCGTTCTTAAGCGCCTGTTGTGCCCGATTCTCACCATGGGCAATACCCGATCCGAAGAGACAGCGTGACTTGGGCGAACTCAGAGCAGCCATCAGGTCATCAAGTCCGATGTTTACCAGACCTGGTCGCATTACAATCCGGGTTACTGCCCGAATACTTTCAGAAACCATTCGATCTGCGGCAGAGAAAGCTTCATGCACACCCTGCTTGGCAAGAACCAGCTCGCCCATCCTCGTATTATCAAAGGTGATCAGGGCGTTCGCCAGTGTCGACAGTTCAGCAAGAGCGTTCTCTGCCTGTTCGCGCCGTCGGGCACCCTCAAAGTTGAAAGGAGTAGTAGCAAACACAACTGTGAATGCGCCTTCATCTCGTGCTAGCTGGGCGATGAGAGGCGCCGCCCCAGATCCTGTTCCCCCGCCAAGGCCGACGCAGATGAAAATGATTTTACGATCTCGCAAGGCATCACGGATTTCCAGTTCCGCCTCCTCTGCTGCCTGATTCCCAAGCGAAGGGTCGCCCCCTGAGCCAAGCCCCCTCGTTAGATTGCGACCGAGCTGGATCTTTTCCGGGGCCACCGAACTGGTGAGAGTACGCACATCCGTGTTACAGGCAAGAAGCTCGGCCCCCTCCATCCCATCGAGAGCAATCCGATCCAACATATTAGCGCCGGCGCCCCCAACTCCAATAATTTTGACGGCTGAATTCGGGATGGTCTGCTGGCGAGTTCTCTCGTAGGGAATCATGGCTGATCTGCTTCGTGCCCAGTAAGGGAAATCAACCGCCAAATGGCCAGAGCGAACGAAAAAATCCACTCGCCCTAGAGAAGGCCGTGGAATTCGGTCGTTCCTCCTCCAAGATCTGGGCATAACGTATTAATCCGAGGGCGGTCGAATACTGAGGATCCTTTATATAAGCATGCACCCCACTCACGTCGGGGCTCTCGGGCTTGTAGACGGGAAGACCAAAAACATCCTGAGCCAGCTCGCCCAGCCCTGCCATCTGACTGGAGCCTCCAGTCAGAAACACCCCTTTTCCTACTCTTACAAGTCCATCCTGCGGGAGGCGTTCTTTCACCAGTTCCAGAGTTTCCTGAAACCGCATCCGGATCACGTCATTGAGAATCTGTCTCTTCAGCTCTACATCTGGAAATCCTCCTTCGTCAGGAACGGTGACGATACCGTCTGATTTTTCAGGATCTCCTGAGGCGCATCCCTCAGTTTTCTTGACCTGCTCGGCCTTGGACAGTGGGAGGTGCGTCACGAGATGAATATCGTTAGTCACATGGTCCCCACCAACAGGAATGCATCCCGAGGCGAGAATTGCACCATCCACATAAAGAACGTAATCAGTCGTGCCTCCTCCAATATCGAGTACAAGCGCTCCCGCCTCCTTCCACTTCCTCTCAAGAACTACCTGCGCAGAGGCAATTGGAGCAAAAACAACATCATCTACATCCAGAGGAATCTCACGCGCGCATTTGATACTGTTCTGCACCCGAGTCCTGACTCCATGAACAATATGAAACTCAGCATCCAACTTCCTACCCATGAGCCCTGTAGGCATCGTGGCATGGGGCTGACCATCAACCGCATAGTGCCGGATTAGGCTATGCAGGTAAACATGCTCACTGGGAATCGCTATGTCGCTTGCGATCTCCTTCACCTCTTCGACATGTCGCGGCCGTATCTCCGGCTCTCCCTCGGGCAACCGATAGGTCCCCCTGTTGTTCAGACCCTCAATATGCGGACCAGTGACGGAAAGAAAAACACTACTGATATCCACATCGCTAAGGTCTTCCGCCTTGAGCAGGGCCGCTTTCACACAGGCTCGGATCTGGGGATAGTCAACGATTTCCCCCTTTCGCACACCAGCAGAGCTAGTCTCTCCCAGTCCTAGAATTTTAACTGAGCCATCAGGTTTCACTTCAGCAACCACCATCACCGTCTTGGTGGTTCCAATCTCTAGGCCAACATGAATTCTGGGCTTACCCATTTCTATTCGCGATACTTGCTGGTTTCATTAACTCGAAAGATCAGGCCAGTCAGGGCTGTAGAAGGGCCTCAATATCCCTTTGTAGACGACTTCGAGGCACCTTTGGTCCTCTCGCTAACTCAGGGATCACCGGTATATTACGCTTTGGGATAAGATTCACGGTAAAGATCGACTCACCTTTCCTCGTCGTTGCATCCATAAGAGCAACCAGATTCTGCAGCTGTTCTTCGTGATCCTCCATGCCGAAGGTCGCCATCACTCCAGTGTTAGTTGCCGCCTCTAACGAGTAGTCATTGCGTACTGCCACTACAGGCAGGGACCATGGCGTCCCCTTCAACTCGTCCTGAGAAGCTCTAAGCAGGGAAAGTGCTTTCCGAGCCTGATAATGGCGAATCTCCTTTCCGACTGTAATGTCCCCATCCTGAACTTGGCTGACGAGCACAACTGGCAGTTCCCGGGCCCTCTCCTGCCACCATGACTCACAGGGAAAACATACCCCGTTTTTATCGAGCAGAATGCCCGCGACAGGATGCTTACCAATAATTCCCAGAGGACGACATTCCAGCCACGCAACGGGCTCACGTTCCTCGATACGCACCCTGAGACTACCCGGCAAGCGTCGACTAAGGTAGACTTTTTCCACGCTGGGACGACGGAGAAGACGCTCCTCAGTTTCACGTAAATTAAGTGCAAAAACACTAGATCCAGGCGTGATTCCAGAAACCTCGATGAAATGCTCTGCGTCCAATTCGCCATTAGTATCCACAACCAGATGTCGTAACGCGAATTCTTCATTTTCGACAAAAAACTCACGCATGCCGACACGAATTCCCCAGATCGCACCCCCGACAAGCACCCCAATCAGAAACAACTTCCCCGCGGACCTGAGATGGCGCAGGCAGGAAAAGCCGAAAATCCGTGGTGAACGGACCTTCATGTACAAGCGTCGCTCAATTCCATGGCGATTCACTCGGGAGGTCTTATGGCGAGACATTTTAAGCGCGAAGAGATAACGAGAGCTCCCCGATCCGGCGGCAGAGAGCACCAAACTCATATCCTGGCTTAGCCTCCGCGGCTCCCTTCGGCAGCAAACTGCTGGCTGTCATCCCCGGGATCGTATTGGCTTCCAAAATATAAGGATTACTTAGGGAATCTAGCAGGACATCGACCCTCGAGTAAACCTCAATCCCAAGCGCCTGATGAGCCTGCATTGCAACCTCCTGAACGATTTTAGTGGTTTTTGCGTCCAAATCAGCGGGGCAAAAGTAGTCCGTTGCCCCTTCGCTCCCCATCCACGGATATTTATTACTCATGTCGTAGAACCCACTCCGAGGGACAATATGAACCACCGGAAAAGTCTCATTCCCGACAATTCCAACTGTCAGCTCCTTGCCCTCCACGAATTGCTCAACCAGAACTTCTGAGCTGAATTGAGCTGCATCCGCCAAAGCGACCTTTCTCTCCTCTGGATTTCTTACAATATGAACTCCCACACTGGAGCCCTCGCGTGACGGCTTGACCACATACGGATAGGCCATCCTAGGAACTTCTGATCCACCACCCACATCGAAGACTTCAAAATCAGGCGTTGGAATCCCTGATTCTGTGAAGCGGTTCTTACTAGCGATCTTATCGAAGGCCAAGCGACTACTTTCAGGGCCGGCTCCGGTATAAGGGACACCGATGGTCTCCAGATATTCCTGCAGCTGCCCGTCCTCACCAAAGGTTCCATGAATCACATTGAAGACCAGATCCGTTCCCTCCGGTAACTCTGGTTTGGTATCAACTGCATCCACTCCGATTACGCTCAACCCCTCTCCGCGTAACGCACCCAAAACCGCCCGCCCTGAGTTCAGGGAGACCTCTCTCTCCGACCCCGGACCTCCCATCAACACCGCGATCAATATCGAATCATCCATGGACAAGGCGATCTTACGGACCTTGGGTTGCATGGTCGAGCGCTTAGAGCTTTTCGCCGACCTTTCCCCTCCTGCTTACCCACCCTGAGAAAAATCGCTCCTCGGAGGTGTCCACAATCTAGAAAACCGCTCGGTCTTCCCCCACGATCTGGATCTCCGTTTCAAGGTTGATACCTCGCTGGTCCTTTGCCTCTAGCCGGATCTCTTCAATGAGCTGAAGAACATCTTCTGCATCAGCCTTTCCTCGATTGACAATGAAATTTCCATGCTCGTGAGAGACCTCGGCCATACCAACGCTCCTTCCCTTGAGACCCATTTCATCGATAAGCTTACCCGCCCCAATTCCGTCTGGATTCTTGAAAATACACCCAGCACTTGCCGCAAGCGGCTGGCTCTGCCGGCGATGGCTTTTTGATTCTACCATTTTTTCTCTGATCTCATCTCCGCTCGATGGCTCTCCTCGGAAGACTGCGCTCAGCGCATAGCTCTGGTGCAGCTCCGGAACGCTGCGGTATTGGGCCTCAATCTCCTCGCGCGTGCGGGTTCTGATCTCTCCATCCTGATCCAGAAAGGTCACGCTAACCACTTGGTCAAAAGTCTCCCAGCCCATCGCTCCCGCGTTCATGCGTAGTCCCCCCCCGACATTACCAGGAATACCTTCCATCCATGCGAAGTCTCCTAATCCCGCGTCTTCCGCAAAACTAGCAACCTTCTTGAATCGGACACCAGCGCCCGCAGTAAGGAGATTTCCCCTCACTCCCAACTCCCCAAACTCTCCCTTCGAAGGATGAATCACCGCTCCGCGGATTCCTCCATCTCTGACAAGGAGATTGGAACCTCGCCCTACAACACGGACAGGAACCCCTCTTTCCTTGAAAAAATTAACTGCACCAGCAAAAGCACTAAAGGTTCTGGGCTCAATCCAGAACTGCGCCGGTCCTCCAACAAGCATCGTAGTATGACGTCGCATCGACTCATAAAGTTTTATTTCGATGTCGGACTCAGCAAACTCACCTTTCAGCAGATCAACCAGCTGGAGATCCGCTGAAATCCTTTTTCCCGCCTCATGGATATTCCCTGCTCCAAGGGTAAGCAGAAGATCTCCAGCCTTTAATGCATTCCCTACTATGTGATGAACGGTTGATAGATCCTCGTGATAAACACACTTGGTGGATCCGTGCTGTTCCACCGCCTCAAGAATCGTCATGCCGCTAACCCCGTCGATGGGATTCTCGCTGGCAGCATAAATCCCCGTTACAAACACAAGGTCCGCTCCTTGGAGAGCTTTACCAAACTCTGCCGCTAGGAGCTCTGTCCGCGAGTAACGATGCGGCTGGAACAGGGCGACAATGCGATTGGGCTCAAGGGAACGGGCTGTCTGAAGCGTGGCCGTTATCTCAGTGGGGTGGTGTCCATAGTCATCAATCACATGAAAGCGAGGCGAGAGATAGACCGACTCGAACCTCCGTTTGGCGCCCGCAAAGGAAGAGAGCGCGCGAGTCACACAGCTGAAATCAAGTTGGAGATCATCTGCGAGCGCGATAGCAGCAAGAGCATTTAAGACGTTATGCCGGCCCGGAATCCCGAGCTCAACTCTACCCATCTCCTCACCGCGGCGTAAAACTGTAAATGCTATCACCCCTCTACCCTCCGCTACATCGACAGCAGTATAATCAGCGTCACTCCATCCGTAGGAAAGCCCGCCTTCGTATTGGCTGCACAGTTCATAGGCTGTGGAATCCTCTCGACAATAGATCGCTTTCCCCGAGGTTTGCTCGAGCAACGTCCGGAAAACTCCGACAATCTGCTGAAGTCCTTTGTAGTAATCAAGGTGCTCCTCTTCAATATTAAGCACGACGGCATATGCCGGCCGGTACAAATCGAGGGTTCCATCACTTTCATCCCCTTCAGCCACCAGATATTCACTACCTTCGTCCCAATGTGCATTTGCTCCAAGGACAGGAATCTCTGCCCCAACGTAATGTGATACCGCAGCCCCGGCATTGTTCAGAACGTGCGCACACATTGCTGACGTTGTTGTCTTCCCGTGAGTCCCGGCAACCAGCACACCTTTCCGGGTATGCAGAATCGCGGACAAACACTCTGCGCGGCGAAGACATGGCACCTCAATTCTTCGAGCCTCGACCAAGGCTACATTATCAGGTTTGATTGCCGAGGAGTAAACAACAGCATCAACACCCGACACAGCCGCCGCTGAGTGAGGAGACGAGAACTTAAGCCCCAGACCTTGCAGCCGCTCAATTTCCCCACTTGTTACACGATCAGAACCACTAACGTCGTGCCCCATCTCAAGAAGGAGGGCTGCAATACCACTCATGCCCGACCCCGCCACACCTAGCAGGTGTATGCGCAGGGGGTGGGTTTGATCCAGAAGACGCTGGCTGATCCCATCAATCATGTTTAAGACCTCGAATGGTGGGCATGAATCGCTTCATCGAAAAGCCTCAATACCCGGATTACCCAGCCTTCTGAATCGTCTCCAGTGTGTCGCATATCTTCTCAGCGGCATCTTTAGTGGACAAAGAACCCGCAGCCTGCCTCATCGACTCCAGTTTCGAAGGATCCCCCAAAATCTCCCCAACCACCCCTGATAGATCTTCAGCATTCACGGAAGACTCCGGGGCTAACACTGATGCCCCCGCCTCCTCAAAACACCGGGCATTGATTGTCTGATGATCGTCCGCGGCATGGGGATACGGCACTAATATCGACGGAAGAGCAAGCGCTGCCAACTCGCTCAGACTTGCCCCACCTGAGCGACTGATTACCAGAGTGCTCGCAGCGTAGGCAGCAGGCATATCATCACAAAACCCAAGCACTACATGACCCTCTCGGCTTCCAACAAGCCCCTTTACTCTCTCCTCATCCTGACGACCAGCCACGTGCAACCATTGCACTCCCTCACCCAGAATCTCAGCCATTTGCACCACAAGGGTGTTCAGGAACCTTGCACCCTGACTACCTCCGAAACAAAGCACTACCGGCTGATCCGGCTTGAGTCCAAACCTGACTCTCGCCTTTTTCTTCTCAGGCAAATTACAAAACTCACTACGGATGGGAGTTCCAGTCACATGGACGTCGCTCGATTCAAAATATCCTCGAGCAGCTTCAAGCCCGAGAAGAACCCTGTTACACCATCTTGCCCCAAGCCTGTTCGCCTTACCCGGTAGCGCGTTAGAGTCATGCAGCGCGGTCAGCAACTTCATTTTCCTCGCAGCATAAATTGGAGGCAGGGAAGTAAACCCACCCATTCCCAATACAACGTCAACCTGATGATCCTTAAAGATTCTCCGTGATTGCCTCACAGTCCTCCATAACTTTACCAGGAATGCGATGGTTCGAAATGATACAGTGGGAGGTTTAGCAATCGCCGCAACGCTGACAAAATCAAGAGACCCATATTTTGCTGACGCGTCAGCATCTACCCTCTTACGTGAGATTAGGAGCAGCACCTTGTGACCCCTTCTTCGCGATTCTTCGGCAACAGCGATCCCAGGAAAAAGATGCCCCCCGGTTCCCCCGCAGGCGATAACGATAGAAAGTTTACGAGACACAACGTTTACTCCTTGGACCCCATAAGACGCGGGAGAAAAAGCCAACCTTTTATGAGCTATATTTTCAAGGCCAGCTGCCTTTCCCTTATCACCGGCAACTCCTTCCGACTGGTGTGATCAGAGCGCCGATGCAAACTGATAAGGAGGCCTATCGCAATCAGGGTAAAAACCAGATTCGTCCCGCCATAGCTGACAAAAGGCAACGGGAGACCGGTGTTGGGCAGGACACTGGTAGCAACTCCTATATTCATTAATGCGGGAATGGTCACTACTACCGTAAGACCGATCCCAAGGAGCCTCCCGAACAGATCGGGCGCATGCAAAGCGATCGATATTCCACATGTGCTGATAAGGACAAAACAAAACACGATCCCAAGAGTACAAAGGAGCCCGAGCTCTTCCCCCGCTACAGGAAAGATGAAATCGGTATGAGCCTCCGGAAGATAGCCATGCTTTTCGGCGCCGTTACCAAGTCCGGCCCCAAAAAGACCTCCGGAAGCTAAGGCTAGCTTGGACCGGTACTGCTGGTACCCAGCCTTTCTCTGGACATCTGGATCATCAAGATTCAGAAGCGCTTCAAACTTCATCCTTCGGTAAGGATCACTCTCAACCGCAGTGTATAATCCCACGATTCCAACCACGGTGACAAGGCAAAGCAACGACATGCGCGTCCCCGCGGCAAACATGACGAGAAAACCCGCGCCACCAAGCGCAACTGCTGTTCCCATATCCTTTTCAAAGAAAATGAGCGCTACCGGAACGCCAAGTACGAGCCCCGGTATGAGAAACCCTTTCACCAATGATTTAGCCTCTGCCCGATACTGGGCGAACCATGCTGCAAGAGCTACTATCACTAGGAGCTTGGCAACCTCAGAGGGTTGAAAGCGCCCGATCACAGGCGCCCAGATCCAGCGAGCCTCTCCCTTTACCACGACTTGGACACCCGGAATATAACACAGCGCCAGTAACGCACATCCAAGAGCTAGCAATGGCATCCATATTCTTCGGAGAATCCTGTAATCAAGACATCCAGCCATGAGAGCCATCAACAGACCGACTCCCGCAAAAATGCCCTGCCGCTTTACGAGAAGGTAGGGATCATCATCGACTCCGTGAACCCATGCGCTGGTGCTTGCCAGCATCACGAGTCCGAGAGCCACCAAAGCGACTACGGAAATACAAAGAATTATGGCAGCGCGACGACCCATAAAATGAACCTAGTAGATCCTACCGCTAACGAGCCGGAATCCTGAGCTTCATATTCACCTGAAGCTTCCGGGCATCTTCGATGTTATTGGTCTCGAGGAGGCTCTGAACCGGGATCTTGAAAAGCTTCGCAATCTTCCATGCTGTGTCCCCACTTTTCACCGCATAGGTCCTGAAGGGAGCATTATCTTCAGGCACAGGGATGGCACGGGGCACGGAGACCTCTGGACCGGAAAGTACACCCACATCCTGTCGAACCGGCAGGGTAATAATCACTTTTTCATCCTTATCCCCTGAATCCCCTAATGCGCCGCTCCTGTTAGAAGAGGCCACAATTCTTGCAGCCGAAGAAGGGCTCGAGTCAGAATCATCAGCCGAAAGGGGTTCAGCAGCGACCTTCCTGCTAAGCGGAATTCGGAGAATTGCACCCGGGTCGAGCCCCTTGTTCCCATTCAGATCCCTCAAATCCTGGACGTCTACGCTCTTGAGCCGAGCAATCCGATCATAGGTATCCCCTGTCGAGACAAAGTAAAACGTCTCACCACTCTTTGCATCCCGCTGTGAAGTCGTAACAGAAGAAGCGGTAGATACCGCCTTCTCCTTGGACTCCTCAGGAGCTGCTACGACATCATCAGCTGTAACTCGGTTATGAATAAAAATGGCCGCAATAGCTGCGACATGAAGAATAAGAATAACGAAGAGCGCTCTTGCGACACCGAGATTGGGAACCTCCGATGCCAGGTCCGCGCTGGCCGCGACCCTTTGTCTTTTTCGGCGAGAAACCTTCGAATGAAAAACGAAGAGTCCTCCCTCCCCAGCAGCGATTCTTTTTTTCTGTAGCAATTGTTTTTTCATGTGGGTGTTTGTTATCAGATGAAATGCGCCCTTACTTCAGGGCATGGACTATGTTTCGGTAGGTATCACCTCGCTCTTCGTAGCCTGAAAACATGTCGAAGGAGGAAGTACCCGGAGAAAAAAGGACTGTTCCTCCCGGCTCAGAGGCCTCTCGCGCACACTGAACCGCCTCTTGCAATGATTCCGCGTTCACAGTTCGGACCGCCGGCGAAAAGGTATCGATTAAGATACTCCTAATCTCACCAAATACCACTATTTGGCTGACTCTCCCCTCCAGAGTGGGAAGGAGTGGAGTGTAATCGAGCCCTTTCTCTTTTCCACCCGCAATCAGAACCGTAGGGCGAGACTGAGACCGGATTGCAGCCTCGAGAGCATGCAGATTAGTTGCCTTCGAATCATTGATATACTCAACTCCATCAAGAGTTCTGACTAATTCGCAACGATGAAGAGGAGGAGCATACTCCTCAAGCCCCGCTAATGCAGCTTTGGGCATAATATTGACAGCCTCGACTGCAGCAAGGGCCGCCATCACATTCTCAGCATTATGTAGACCACGTAATCGCGTTTCCCCGAGATCAAGGACCGTCGCTCCCTGGTAGAGAATCTCGGACCCATGGAGAGCATAATCAGCATCCGATTCCGTCGCTGAAAAACTGATGCGGGAAGCGCTGATCTTTCCGACTTCTTCTCCAAAGCGAACTACAGCAGTATCATCTTCACGTTGATTCTTAAAGATTCGTAGCTTTGCTTCACGATATTGATCCACGCTTCGATAGCGGTCCATGTGGTCTGGAGAAAAATTTAACCAGACCGCAACATCAGGCCTGAATGCCCTGATGGTCTCAAGTTGAAATGATGACAACTCAAGAGAGACCGCCTCCGGAGGATTCGCCTCAATAACGACATCTGATAACGGGCGTCCGTAATTGCCGCAAGCCTCACAGCTCTTTCCCCCAACTTCTATCATTCTCTGAACCAGCTCGGTGGTAGTGGTTTTTCCATTGGTTCCCGTAATCCCGATGACCAGCCCGTCAAAATAACGAGACGCAAATTCAGTTTCTCCGATAAACTCTCCCGCGCCCTTGGCAAACGAACTAGCGAATTCTCCCCCTGTTTCAATTCCCGGACTAATAACCACGACATCAGCAGCGCAGGCCTTCCCTGTTTCCTCGGTGGCCAGTGGATGGCATCGAACTACATTCCTCAACCCATCGAAAACCTCCTCAGGACCAGCATCATATACGACAACATCTCCCCCGTGGTGCAGTGCTAGATCGGCTGCAGCCCGCCCGCTACGGCCTGCTCCCAAAACTGCAACTTTTTTTCCTGTAAGATTCATTCTTCAAAGAACTTTAAGGAGTCCCAGTCCAGCCATCGCAAGTAAGATGGATACGATCCAGAAGCGAATGATCACCTGACTTTCGTGCCATCCCCGCAATTCGAAGTGATGATGAATCGGGGCCATTGCAAAGATGCGTTTGCCCCGGAGCTTGAAACTCCCAACCTGAAGGATCACCGAGAGAGCCTCAGCAACGAACACACCTCCAATCACCACGAGCAACAATTCTTGTTTAGTACATATCGCTGCTGTTCCCAGGGCTCCACCAATCGCCAAAGAACCTGTATCGCCCATGAACACCTTAGCTGGATGACAATTCCACCAGAGAAAGCCCATTCCGGAACCTACCAGAGCCATCAAAACAATACTGAGCTCTCCGAGAAGCGGATGAAATGGAATATGCAGATACTCCAGTCCCACCATACGACCCGCCAGGTAAGCTACCACCGCATACGCCAGAGAAACCGTCACCGTGCACCCAGTCGCTAGACCATCAAGGCCATCTGTAAGGTTCACCGCGTTGGAGCAACCCGTAATGATCAGCATAAAAAATGGAATTGCGAACCACGACAGGTTGATCAATGGGCTTCTAACAAGAGGAAAGCCGACTTCACTAAACCGGAAGGGCTCTACTTCAGGGTCCCCGGCCTCCAACCCTGCATCAGGGCTTCCGCCGTCAGACACCTCAAGCAGGAATCCCTGTCGTTGATCAAGGGCCTGACTATCAGTAAGCCCAATCCCGGACACCTCCGACTTGAACAAAAGAAAACAAGCTGCCAGAAGCCCTATAAGAAGCTGCCAGAAAAGCTTCTGACGCGGACTTATCCCCACCGAATTTTTTCGAACCACCTTGTTGTAATCATCGATGAAACCCAACAATCCAAGCGCAAGCATGACGCAACAGGTAACCGCCACAAACGGATTGAAGGCTCGCCCGCAGAGAGCTACCGAGGTCAGCACTGCCCCAATGATCAGAATCCCTCCCATTGTAGGCGTCCCCGCCTTATCCCCGTGTAGCTCTGCTAACTTGTGAACCTCCTCTGCGCTCCGAATTGGCTGTCCCACCTTAAGTGAAATTAGCTTTCGTATCACTAAGGGGCCAAAGAGATAGATCAGAACGAAGGACAGCAGAGTGGCCAGGCCCGCTCTTACTGTGATATACTGAAGGATATTCAGAAAGCTAAAGGCGTCTGCCCAGTCCGCACCGGAAATGCGAGCTTGCTCCCATTGTTCGTAGATCCAGTAGAGCATCAGTTTGTCGTTGGGGGAAAGACTGCGTTCATCACTCGTTCGACGGCAGCCTTCCGGCTTCCCTTGAAGAGCACCGTATCGCCAGGCCGCAAAGTTCCCTTTAGCCAGTTAACGGCATCCTCATACCTGTCGAAATGCTCCACCACTGATCCACCTGCCCGCTTCGCTCCTTCCGCGATTCGAGCTGCCTCCACCCCCACACTTATTACTTGCAACTGATTCCTCGCAGCATGCTCCCCGATCTGCAGGTGCATCTCTTCGGCAAACCGACCCAACTCTCCCATCATTCCGAGAACAACGGTCCGGCTACTCCCGTTCAGGGCTGGAACATCAGCCACTACCCCAATGGCCGCCCTTACGGAATCAGGGTTTGCGTTATAGGTATCATCAAAGATGGATATTCCCTCTCTCTCAAAGCGCCGAAGTCTGCCGCCCGTCAGCTGTGCACCTTGTAGACCACGAGAAATTTCAGCGGCTGACAACCCGAGAGCCCAGCCCGCCCCAGCCGCCAGCAAGGCATTGTTTACCATATGCCGGCCCGCGACCTTCAACTGAACCTCGGAGCTACGCTCCCCATCGATCACAAGATTAAAGGAAGACCCTCCTTCGCTACTACTCAGCGATTCGGCTCTGATCACTCCTCGACCATTTCCTACCGCTATCGCTCTGGCTGGGGTCCGAGAGGCGAAATACTCTGCGAACTCGCACCCCACGGTAAGAAGCAGCGTGCCCACTTCCGGGAGAGCTCTACCCAAAGCTCCCTTCTCCTCCGCAATGGCCTCCCTGCTACCCAAGAATTCGATATGCGCATGCCCGACATTTGTGATGATCCCGATCTGAGGCTGCGCGATCTCACACAATGGCGCGATTTCTCCCGGGTGGTTCATCCCCATCTCAAGCACGAGGACTTCATCCTCATCATCCGCATCCAGCAGAGTCAGCGGCAAGCCAATGTGATTATTCAAATTACCCCGGGTGGCATGGACCGCATAGCTTTGACCAACAACTGAGGCACAAAAATCTTTCGTACTTGTCTTTCCATTAGAACCGGTAATCCCAATGACAATTACGTCTAACTGCCTACGATACCACTTAGCCAGCTTCTGCAGCGCGATAAGAGTATCCTCGACCTTGATCAACGGAACCTTCCCAGCTTCAAGAAGCTCCAGATTACTGTTACTCACAACTAATCCTGCCGCCCCTTTGCTCACCGCCTCCTCGAGGAATTGATGTCCGTCGAAAGTATCACCACTGAGAGCAAAGTAGAGGGCGCCAGGCGTGAGAGTACGCGTATCAGTTGAGACTCCTGACTCAACCATGAGATCATTTCGCCCCGCGACAAGATCACCCCCCATCGCTTCAGACAGCGTTTTGACAGAGTAGCTCTTCATACACGATCCTCCCCCCTCGCCTTGCGGCGTGCATCCATTGCGGTGCGAGCCTCTTTCCGATCATCAAAGAGCACCCGGCTACCATCAAACTCCTGATAATCCTCATGCCCTTTTCCTGCGATCAATACAATATCCCCTCCTCGCGCTTCTTGTATTGCAGCACGAATTGCTTCTCCTCGATCAACAATCCGCTCGTAAATAGCGCCAGACATTCCCTCTTCGATATGACCGATAATCCTCTCTGGGTCTTCCGAACGCGGGTTGTCGGACGTCACAACGCAGTAGTCGCTATGACGCGATGCCACCGCACCCATTAAGGGCCGTTTTTCCCTGTCACGATCTCCCCCACACCCGAAAACCGTTATCAACCTTCTCGGGTCGAGACCACGCAAGGATCGGCAGACGTTCTGCAGCGCGTCTGGCGTATGAGCATAATCCACAAACACTGTAGCGCCGTCCATCGAGCCGACACATTCCATTCTTCCCGGAACCTGCGGAGCATTGGCTAGAGCTGAAATTCCCTCCCGGAGGGGAATCTTCAAGGCCACCGCGGAAGCAAGTGCACCAAGCGCATTATAGACATTGAAACGCCCAATGAGAGGCAGTCTGACAAGGTATGATTTGCCCTTCGCAAAAAGCTGGAATTGCGTCTCCTGAGCTGTCTGCTGCACATTCCCCGCGCGAAAATCAGACTCAACGGCAAAACCGTAGGAGATCACAGTCATTTTCTCTCTGAATTCTCTAATGAGGGCTTCTCCATAAGGGTCATCTCCATTAATGACCGCTACCGGCTTTTTCTTTGCCGCCGTTTTCACTGCACCCTCAAAAAGGCGCCGTTTGGAACCAAAATATTTTTCCATCGAACCGTGGTAATCAAGGTGGTCCTGAGTCAGATTTGTAAAAACAGCGACATCGAATGCAATCGCGTCTGCCCTTCTCTGATCAAGACCTTGTGAGGAAACTTCAAGAGCAACTCCGGGGCAGCCATTGTTACGAATTCGCGCGAGGAGGCCTTGAAGACTCAACGCTCCCGGTGTTGTAAAATCGGCTTGCTCCTGTGTAAGACCATCATCAGATACCACGGTCCCTATAAGGCCTGCCCGGTGCATCGTATGTTTCATGATCCGGTGCACTAGAAAGGCGGTAGTCGTTTTACCATTTGTTCCGGTGACCCCGACAACGCGCAGATCCTCAGAGGGATTTCCATTCCAATCACTCGACAAGACACTAAGGGCATGGCGCGAATCCGGGACCAGGACGGAACTTACTCCCTCGGGCAAACTCTCATGGACTGAACGTTCAAGCACCACTCCAGCAGCACCGCGCTCGATAGCTGCATCGACAAAATCATGACCATCCGAAGTGATTCCCTTTACCGCTATAAAGAGGTCTCCGGGATGCACTTTCCTGCTATCATCCTGCAAGCCCAATATCTCACGATCCAACGACCCGACAACAGATGCGCGAGGCAGGGTGGCTATCAATTCTCGCAGGATCATAGCCAGTTAATTTCCAGTTGAGGCGAGGGTTTCTTCTACTGCCTCAGTAGGGGCGATATTCAGATACGCTGCAGTGCGGGCTGCGATCCGTTGAAATACAGGGGCGGCTACCGAACCTCCT
The DNA here is from genome assembly GCA_002686085.1 of Roseibacillus sp. Lineage (GTDB taxonomy): Bacteria > Verrucomicrobiota > Verrucomicrobiia > Verrucomicrobiales > Akkermansiaceae > Roseibacillus_B. Next base: position 85,189 of record NZAC01000012.1, read on the forward strand.
CCAATCTTGATCTTATCCGAGCGAGGATCATGGATGACGACAACGCAGGCAAATGCCGGGTCATCCCGGGGCATAAATCCTGCGAAAGATACGGCATAGCGATCAGAAAGATACGCCCCGTTTTTGTATATACGCGCTGTCCCGGTCTTACCACCCACGAGATACCCCGGGACGGAGGCTAACTTACCAGTATTCCCCTTCCCGAGAGGATCCACCACTGTCTCCAAAGCCCTGCACATCTTCCGAGCTGTAGATACTGAAACAACCCTCTCCACCCTCTCCGGGGGAAACTCTCTTACTACAGTCCCATCGTTAGCGAGCAGTGCTTTAACAAGGCGAGGCTTCATTCTCACCCCTTCATTCGCAATGGTCGCATATGCGCAGGCAATCTGGAGAGGAGTAACCACCACTCCATACCCGTAGGTGATCCTCGAGAAATTAATTCCGTTCTCAGGGTCTGCTGTCCAACCACGCTCCTCACCAGGGAGGAGAATCCCAGTTGGCTTGGTGAAACCGAAACGGCGCAGATAGTCCATGTAACGAGAGGTCCCTACCCGCATTCCAATCTTGTACGCCCCGATGTTACTCGATTTTGCAAGGACCTCCTCCAAGGTGATGTTCTGGAAGCCCTTGTAGTCCTTCACATATCCACCCGGTATCCGCATATACCCATTATGGCAAAACATCGGTGTCTGCGGACTCATTAGACCAAGATCGAGGGCCGCAGCCGCGGAAATCACCTTGAGGGTGGATCCTGGCTCATAAACGCCCTGCACTGCATAGTGCATGGCGGATTCACTCATGTTATTACGCAGGTTCAGATTGAAATGAGGCCGGCTTGCGATCGCCAGCACATCTCCTGTTTCAGGCTCAATCATGACCACCGCTCCACACTTGGAATCAAATTCATCGAGACCCCGATTCAGCTCTTCCTCAACAAAACTCTGAATATTCACATCCAGCGTAAGCTTCGCATCAAACCCCGAACGTGGCGGTTTAAGAATGCCTCCCCCGGGCAGCAGCACCAGACCCGATTGATCCTTTCTCGTAATCTGGTAACCATCTTGCCCTTTAAGGTGAGCTCCAAGCTCACGTTCGAGCCCTGATTGCCCTACTCCTTCATGATTCACATAGCCAATGGTGTGGGTGGCCATATTGCCATCGCTGTACCACCTCTTGACTGCCTTCTCAAACCGGAACCCGTGGATACAATTATCCCTCAATGCTTCCTCAATTTCATCCGCTTCATCCTCACGCAGATTCCTCGCGATAGTCACATACTCCAACTTAGCACCGAGCTTCTTTTTTAACTCCTGCGGGCTGACTCCGATGGCACGAGCTGTAATCGGAATGAAATGATCTACGTAACGATCGAGGAGCTCTCCCTCCGGCAACTCTTCACGCACCTGGTGAGCTCGCCTCTTGAGCAGGCGTCGACGCTCTTTACCCGTAGCTTCAACCCACTCCTTCTGATCAACGAGCTCAGCAAAAGCTACACCGCGAGCCGCAACCCCCGGATCACGAAGATGTATCTTGTCAGCAGTAATTTTCGTAACCGGAAGATTCCTAGCCATGATTCTTCCATTGCGGTCTACGATATACCCAAACTTTCCTGGGAGAACTGTCTTCGCAGTCCGATTACGAGCCGCCTTGGGTGCAGACGTATCGCGGTTAATCCACTGCAGGTAAATAAGCCGCGCAGACAACCCACTGAAGCCGGACACGATTATCAGGCAGATCAGGAGGCCACGGTAATGAATGGGGGATTTCACAGGCTATCAAGATCCACCAACGACGGGGTGGCACCGAGGCGACGCGCGGACGACTGTTGCTGGACAGGAGCTCCTCTCGTCGCTGTGGGAGCTGGCTCCCGGGGAATACTTTTCACAGCCTCCAAGGGGATACTTCGAAGATCTGAGGACATTTGAATTAGTCGATCATTGAGGAGAATGGGATTGAGCTGCTCCTCTAGCCTGACCTCGAGGTTAGTGATATCCAGACGGTGCTGGGACACTCGATTCTCAATCCTCTGCAATGCCCGTGCGACCTTGATCTGCTGATTCTTCGTAAAGGCGTGGAACACCCCAGCGCCCGCGATGACCAAGGCTGTCAGAATCAGCAGGATCACAGCTCCGGCTCCAAAATTTTCTCTGACGGCACGCCTTCTGTTCACGAATTACCTGCCTTCCTCTTTTCAGCGACGCGCAACTTCGCACTACGGGCTCGCGGATTTACTTTCACTTCATCGGGCCCGGAAATCACCGGCCTCCGAGTAACTCGATTCATACAGAAATCCGGATTACTCTGCGCCGCAGGCCATTCGGGCCGATCGATCTCAGGCTGACTTCTTGATTTGAAAAATCTCTTCACCATCCGATCTTCAAGGCTGTGGAAGGTAATAACCACGATGCGTCCACCGGGCTTTAAAAGAGCAGGAGCCGACTCCAGAGCTGCTTCGAGACACTCCATTTCCCGGTTTACCGTCATTCTCAGCGCTTGAAACACTCGAGTCGCTGGATGGATACGGCCTCTCCGGCCTACAATGCGGGACACACAATCTGCGAGGTCGAGAGTATCTCCAAACGGCTTGATCGCTCGACGGCGCACAATTGCCCCCGCAACCGCTCTGGACTTTCGCTCCTCTCCCAGCTCCCAGAAAATCCGGGCGAGTTCGGATTCATCCCACTCGTTTACCACCTCAGCAGCGTCCACTTCTGCACATGGATTCATCCGCATATCCAGAGGCCCTCGAGCTCGAAGCGAAAAACCTCTGTCCGCGCAATCCAGCTGATGGGATGAGACCCCTAGGTCCATAAGAATTCCATCAACTCCCTCAGGACAGATCTCGCGCCCTACGTTAAGCATTTCGGAAAAGTTGAGCTGCTTCAAGACTGCCGCATCCCCATACTGCTCGAGCTTCTCTTCGGCATGGCTCAACGCGTTTGGATCCTGATCGAGTCCAATTAATGCGGCTCCAGCCTGAAGAATCTTTGCCGCATGACCGGCTCCGCCAAGAGTCGAATCCAGCACTGTTTTCCCGGGTCCAGGCTCGAGATAGTGGATCACTTCTTCCAGCATTACCGGGACATGATTAAAAGAGGAGACCCGTTCTCTACCCATTCGCTCACCTCCTCGCATCGCGAGAGGGGGTGTCTCCAACCCCGGCGCCGCCAACAGGTTTGTTGGGCAGCCCGGCAGGCACCACGTCATTGACGGAACCGGGGTTGGAGAAGGCAGGGGCATCAGCAGTTTGTCAGTCTATTGGGTGTTCGATGTAAAGTATTCAGGAAAAATCAACGGACGCGTAGAGATCATCCAGAAGCGCCTCCTCGGCTTGAAGCATTGCTCCGTGATCGCGAGGACTCACTATGTCGAAATTGGTGCCCCGCCCGAAAAGATGAACCGAGCCTCCAGGCTCCAAGCCATGCTCCTCGACAAGCTTTCTAGGGATAAGAACTTTGCCCTGATCGTTGATCGTGACCTGGGTATTGCGGGAATAGAGCAGCCCTTTACGCTGACTCTTAATTCCAGCAGAAAGATCCGAGCCATCGATAGATTCGATCATCGCTGAAAACGCCTCCCCGCTGAGCGCCTTAAGAACTGGCACTTCGAGAGTCCGCCACTGCAACAGGCGCAAAGGCAGGGCCTCCCCTTTCCCTGGACGCCACTCCGAAGGCACCGAGACACGACCCTTCGCATCGAGTTTGAAGTCGAATACTCCTTCGAAGCTATTAGCTGGCAATCCCACCGTGAGGCCTGCAGGCTTTGCAGTGCACTTTGGTACACTCCAAGGCACAATTAAGTCAATCTAAAATAAATGGCGAAATCCCTCCACGAGTGCATTTTTCAAGGGTTAAACGGGCCTTCCTCTGCATAAAAACTTATCCGACTCCCCGACTTTTTTAAAAAAAGCAGGCTGCACTACCTCTGTTCGCTCAAGAGCATCAAATTATTGGTCCTTTAGATCGGAAGCAGGCCCAGGGTGTACTGATCCTACTTCCTCAATTCATCCCACATATCACAGCGTGATGACTGATCCATCCAATAACGAGATCTCCGTCCTGCTCTCCTTTTTTGCCCCGGCAACTAGCCCCTACTTCACCTTGAAAAGAAGGCGGGCATCCTGCTCTCCTGCTTTCTCTGGATCTGGATACCAGTTCACGTAGAAACCATGAATGATCTTCTTTCGCTGCAAGAATTCAATGATTCCAAATTCCGGGTTAGCGGTAGTGATCTGGAATTCGTGATCTCCATAGCGATCTGACTCCAACGCAAACGCTCTTACTCCCTTGGGAAATTCTTCGGTGAGCACAACGTCGTAATCTTCGAACTTAACCCGGGCTGTTCTTCGCGCACCAACCGCACGAACGGAGATCTCCGTATCCTCCAGTTTGGATTCCGTGTCTCGTTTTTCAAGGTCGGCATCGTCAATCTGCCTGAACAGGTCACCCACCAGGATCTTGACGCCGGCTCGCAACTCTCCCTTGCTTTCACCCTTGTCGATTACCTCTGTAGAGATCTCCATCCCATCCTTGGTAAAGACCTTAGTAATCCTGACCTTAACCCCTCCAGTATAGGTAGCGGTGAAGCCAATGGGTTTACGTAGTGGCGGCTCTGCAGTCTCTTTCCCAAAATCTTCAAAACCATCCTGAGACATTTTTCGAGATATCCACCTCATTTCTCCTCCCTTACCCTTAACCTTTTCCTCTAGTACGTAATAAATTTTCAGAGTGCAGCCGCCTACCGAGAGTCGCTTCCGATTCTTTATGAAAAAGAGCTCCGCATCTCCATCTCCTCCAATGACGAATTCAAAATCCCGGGAGTCTGCGAAAGCCAACCAACAGCCAAGATAAGGCTTGTCCAAGGTAGCTGGCAGCTCATCGGCACGAGCAAGGCCGAAGGCTCCGAAGGCAATGATGATGAAGCTTGCGAGGCGATTCATGGGGGGACGGTTATCAGCAGCCGAGGCTTTCCACCAGCGCAATTCTGGTCTTTGCTCAACGAGCAATGACCACCGAGGAACTAGCGCAATCAGCTACCAACGACGAGACGCCACCCTCAAACATCTCACGCGAGGTCCACTCGCTGTGGCTGGCCAAATCTGGAAGATGGCATGAATCACATGACCTTTGTTCCTCCATCCCTGATCCTGATGGAGCGTGGATACACGCTTATCTTCACCGGGAAGAAGGCGATCTTCAAAATGCGCGCTATTGGTATCACCGCGCTAGGAAAAATGAACCGGACTCAACCCTCAGCCTCGAAGAGGAATGGAAAACTATTGCATCTCATTTCCTTTCCCAATGATCACCAACGCCGCAACCTGAGATGACAGAAAAGAATGTTCGTCGTGCCGCTGTCTCCGCCCTTCGGGCATGGTCTAAAGGGCACCTATACGCAGATTCTCTCGTTGAGCGTCAGGCAAGACGCAACCATCTCTCTACCCCTGATCGAGCGCTACTGAATAGTATTCTCTTAGCCGTTCTAAGAAATAGAAGCCTGCTCGATCATTGGATCGGCATGCTGCGCAAAGGCAAGCTGGACCACGAAACACGAGACATTCTGCGGGTGGGAATATGCCAGCTTCTCCTTCTCGGAATTCCCGATCATGCCGCAGTCAATGAAACAGTAAATTGCGCCCGCAAACCTGTTCGGGGCCTGATCAATGCTGTCCTCCGACGTGCGGTGGCGGCACGCAAGACACTCTTTTCAGAGAGCGAAAGCCTCCGAGCTTCAATAAGGTTCTCGCATCCCGAATGGCTCTGCAATCGGTGGACGCAACAGTTTGGCCGTGCTGAGATGGAGTCCCTGCTCGCGTGGAATAATGAACCTGCCCCGGTCATTATCCGCCTCAACACTCTCGCATCTCATCCCCTTGACCCAGCCAAGGAAGCTCAGCTCATCTCCCTTGGGCTGGAAGGTTATTATCAACTAGCAGGCCCTCTCCCCCGTGAATGGGCCGAGAGCGGTCAGGTCTACATCCAGGATCCTTCCACCCGGAATGCAGTTGAACTTCTTGATCCTCAACCCGGGGAAACGGTTCTAGATGCCTGTGCAGCACCCGGGGGTAAATCTTCACTTGTAGCTGCAGCCATGAATAACGAAGGGGAGCTTCTCTGCACCGATTCTAGTGAGAAACGGATTCCGCGACTTATCGAAAACCTCGCCAGGCAACAAATAACCAATACTACAACCGAGCAGTTTGACTGGACCGAGCCTGCCCCTCAGGTGTGGAAGTCCAAATTTGATCGGATTCTTCTCGACGTGCCATGCTCTAACTCCGGCGTCATGCGGCGCAGAGTCGACGCGCGGTGGCGACTTAAGCCTGAGCAACTTCAAGGTCTGCCCGCTATACAACGGCTTATCCTGGAAAACGCTCTTCCGTGCCTGAAGCCAGGAGGTCGCCTTGTATACTCTACCTGTTCCCTTGAGCCTGAAGAAAACGAGGACCTTATCCTGAGCTTCCTCAAGGATTTTCCAGAGGCGTCCTTGCTCGAATCAAAGCAATCTATTCCCTTTAGAGACGGATTTGACGGGTCTTACGCCGCTCTCCTGTCTCTGGAGGGAAGTGCCTGATCCCCATTTGGGAATTCCTAGCCCGAATTTCGACTCCCAATTCTCATTCGCCCTACTAGGATCCCTTCGTGCGCAACATTCTCAGTTTGCTCCTGGCTCTGGCCATTCTGCTATCCACTCTTCTGTTTGGCTGTTTCTATATGAACATCAGCAAAGGAGCGAAGTTTGAGACACAGAAAAGCGAAGAACGTTCCTCAGCAATAGAGTAGCACCAGCAGACTGGGTTCTTCTTTGAATGCCCATCGGCCCCAATCGAGCCAGCAGAGATGCCACAATAAAAACGCTCCGAGGAAACCCCGGAGCGCTTGCTTGAAGATCTTCAGAAACCTGATCAGTCATCCGTAAGGGAAAACGACTCCTCTTTTTCTGGAGGAGGAACGTCATCCTTCGGCTTATCTCGATCACGGCCTCGTCCACCACGATCTCTACCACGGTCGCGGCCTCCCCCGCCACCACGGCGGCCTCCACCGCCACCACGACGACCTCCACCGCCCCGCTGTCCATCATCCTCATCCCTGTCATCGGTCTCACCACGAGCCTCTCTGATAGCGGCGCGCATGCTCATCTTGACTCGACCCTTCTCATCGACTCCGATGCACTTAGCGGTAACTTCATCTCCAGTCTTTACGACATCCTCGGTCTGCTCAACACGACCTTCAGCCAACTCCGAGATATGGATTAATCCATCCTTGCCGGGAAGCACTTCCATAAAGGCACCAAAGGCCATCGTATTGACAATTTTACCGGTATACGTTGCGCCTACCTCAACCTCGGCAAACATATCCTCGATCATCTTCTTGGCACATTCGAGAGATTCAGCCTTTGAGGCATAAATGTGAACGGTGCCATCGTCCTCAATATTAATTTCGGCGCCAGACTCTGCCTGAATACCCTTGATGTGCTTGCCGCCAGGACCAATAAGCTCCCCGATGCGCTCCGGATCAATTTTAACGGACTCAATTCGAGGGGCATGCTCGCTAAGCTGTCCAACTTCGGGAATCGCCGCTGTCATGGCCTCTTGCACCTTAGTGCGTCCTTCCTTAGCCATGTGGACAGCATCCTCGAAAATATCAAGGGAGATACCACGCAGCTTCAAGTCTAGCTGGAAACCGGTGATTCCTTCACTAGTTCCACACAGCTTCCAATCCATGTCACCATAGAAATCCTCACTGCCAATAATATCCATAAGCAGCTTGTGATCCTTAAGGTTGCCCTCGTCGTCAAAATCCGTGACAAGCCCAACGGAGATCCCGCTTACAGGACGCTTCAGCGGTACACCTGCCTGAAGAAGGGACATAGTTCCCGAACACACCGTAGCCATGGAAGATGACCCATTGGATTCGAGGACTTCGGAGGTCACCCTGATCGCATATGGAAATTCTTCAACGTCAGGTATGACCGCCTGAATTGAGCGCTCTGCGAGAGCTCCATGACCAATTTCCCGTCTGTTCAGACCTCCAAATCGACCCGACTCTCCAACCGAAAATGGGGGGAACGAGTAATGGAGAATGAACTGCTTGCTGTCCTCGCCACCAGCGTAGTTGTCGAAATACTGCTTTTCGTCGGCTGGAGCCAGCGTTGTGGTGGCAAGAGCCTGTGTTTCACCACGGGCGAACAATGCTGAACCATGGACTCGCGGCAGGATACCCGCCTCGGCAGTGAGCGCACGAAGCTCGCCTACCTTCCGACCATCAGCCCGGACTCCTTTTTCAAGGATACTAATACGGAATGCCTTTTTCTGAATATGCTCGAAAGCCTGCTCTATGGCGAAATCTGAGATTTCCGGATCTGCTTCTTTCAGGGCTTCTTCGACCTCGTCCCGCAGAGCGCCAACGGCCTTAGCCCGCTCAACCTTACTGGGCTTGTAAATCGCATCCTCAATTCGGTCACCGGCCACACGATAGCCGATTTCCAGATGCTCTTCCTTGGCAACAGTCACGGTATATTCCCGCTTTTCCTTGCCGCACTGTGCGACGAGTTCCTCCTGCGCCTCGACCAGAGTGGTGACATGACCCTGTGCGAATCGCAGCGCAGCTATAAAATCTGCCTCTGGAATCTCATCTGCAGCACCTTCAATCATCACTACGTCCGTCTTATTTCCTACGTAGACCAGATCTAGATCGCTCTCAGCCCTTTCCTCAAAGGTCGGATTAACAACCAGTTCACCATCAACACGCCCAACACGAACCGCTCCGATTGGTCCCGCAAATGGGATATCAGAGATCGCGAGAGCAGCTGAGGCTCCGTTCATAGCCACAATATCAGCATCATTGACGCCATCCGCTGCGAAAAGAAGAGCAACGATCTGCGTGTCATAGAGGTAGCCTTTGGGGAAAAGCGGACGCAGAGGACGATCCGTCATTCTGCAGGTTAGAATTTCCTTTTCCGTAGGACGCCCCTCTCGCTTAAAGTATCCGCCCGGGAAAACACCGGCCGCTGCAGCTCTTTCCTTATACTCAACTGACATGGGAAACCATGTCTGACCCGCCCTGACTTTCGTCTGCGATACCGCAGTCACAAGAACTACCGTGTCACCGCAGCGGACAGTCACTGCCCCATCTGCAAGTTTTGCTAATTTCCCCGTCTCAATGACAATGGGGTTCTGGCCAACATTAGCCGTTACTGTATTTGTACTCATCTATCTGTTACTTTGTTACATCGTGCCGCCTCCCCCCTTTGAGGAGAGCAGCTTCTGGTTATTGAAGCCATTGCTCCCCTAAAAAAATCCAAGGGAGCATCCGGCTGGGTGTGAGAGAGAACCGGAAAGCAAGAACGCCCAAATTTGACAGTTTGGACGAGTGGTTAGATCAGCGACGGAGACCAAGACCGGCCACGATCTTCTGGTAGCGCTCTTCGTTATCCTTTTCCAGGAAATCGAGGAGTTTACGCCGCTGCGCCACAAGGGTCAACAGGCCACGTCGCGAGGAAAAGTCCTTGCGATGGGAGCTCAGATGATCGGTTAGATGTTTAATGCGCTGACTCAAGAGCGCTATCTGATAGTCCGCACTCCCCGTATCTTTTTCATGGAGGCGGTATTGGTTCGGGTCAATTGTCGATTCACTCATTGCTTTCGCACGCTTCAGACTAGTTAAACACCGGCCTGCCCTTTTCGCGGGGAGGCGAAAGAAGAGCAGGTTTTACGGGGATTGCAACACTTATGCACAAGATTGAGGCAATCCACTTCGCCCTTTTTGGTTGCTGGAGCATGTTAGCCTCCCATGCTCGAGCCGCCTAATCTCTTGCGACACCAGAGACCGGGCCTCTGCCGCTGGAGGAACTCCCTTCTGCTGAAGCTAAAGCAGCTCTCTTGTCACATGGGAGCCATCGAGGACCGCCGCTTCATTCACCGGCCTCCACAACTTCCGCCTTGAGAACTCCGACGTAGGGCAAATTGCGATAGAGACCTTTATAATCAAGGCCATACCCTATCACGAATTCGTCACCAACGTGGAATCCCACATAATCAGCTTCCACCTTGGCAGCCCGCTCCTTGTCCTTACTCAACAAGACGCAGGATTTCACGATTTCAGCTCCCTGCTCACGGAGTTTCTCTCCGACCGCATCGAGCGTGCGTCCAGTATCCAGAATATCATCGATCAAGAGGACAGCACGCCCCTCCACTCGAGGCAACTTTGAATCGAGGAAGTTGACCTGACCCGAACTTTGTGTCGCCCCATGGTAACTCGCTACATTGATGCATTCAATCTCCAGTGGAATTGGCATTCTGCGAAGGAGATCCGCAGTAAATACGAGAGCACCCTTCAGAATCACTATCACGACGAATTGGCGTCCACTGAACTCTTCGAGAATTCGATCTGCAAGGATGTTGAGGCGCTTCTCAATGACCTCCTCATCAATGAGCACTTTCGCGACGTCTTCGTGCATAGGGGCATCCAAACATCTCCGTTCCTTGTGCGAAAACCCTAAGTGATCAAATACGGCGAGCTCCGGTCCACCTGCTTCTATCCTACCTGCTAACATTCCCCATAAAGCTCAACTCTCTATCGAAGGATGTCGGAAATAATACTCGTAAAGAAACTGATATCACCGAACGTTAGGGAAATTATGAAACTTGCCCTTGCCGTCATTTCAGCTGCCTTATGTCTCTGTCTTTTCCTGACATCCTGCGGTGAAAAAGACCCGGCTTCCTCAGCGGAGACTGGCTCTACTCAACCCTCATCCGAGGATACTCCAGAGCCAGCGCCTGAGCCGGAGAAAACTCCAGAACCAACACCTGAGCCGGAGGAAACTCCAGAGCCAACACCTGAGCCGGAGGAAACTCCAGAACCAACACCTGAGCCGGAGGAAACTCCAGAACCAACACCTGAGCCGGAGGAAACTCCAGAGCCA
>NZAC01000013.1 GCA_002686085.1 Roseibacillus sp.
TTTTCCATGGTCGAGAGAAGAAAAGGTATTACTGGGCGAATTAGGCAGCTACTGTCCCACGTTCCTTGCAAATCGCCTCGACGATAGCCTGCGGAACCGGTTCAAAACTGGAGGGGGTCATTACGAATGAGGCTCGGCCTGACGAGATCGTCCGGACATCTGTGGAGTATCCGAACATTTCAGCGAGAGGCACCTTGGATTTGACGATGGCTACATTTCCTTTGCTGCCCATCTCCTGAATCTGGCCGCGCCGACGGTTCAGGTCTCCCATGATATCCCCCTGATTTTCCTCAGGGGTTGTTACCTCTACGTCCATTATCGGCTCGAGAAGGATGGAGCCTGCCTTTCGGAAGGCATCCTTCATTGCAAAGATTGCGGCCATCTTAAAGGCGTTCTCGTTGGAATCCACATCATGAGACGAGCCATCTGTGATATTCACATGAACATCGACGACGGGATAGCCTGCAACAATCCCATTTGTCATCGATTCAGCAACTCCGGCAGTTACTGCGTTCATGAACTCTTTAGGGATTGCACCACCAACCACGAGACTCTTTGTCGTCAGGCCGGCACCCTTTTCGTTCGGCGACACATCGAGCACGACATGGCCGTACTGACCTCGTCCCCCACTCTGCTTTTTAAGCAGTCCCTCTCCACCTGCATCGGCAGTGATCGTTTCCCTGTAAGCAATCTGAGGTTTACCCACGTTAGCCTCCACGCTGAATTCACGGCGAAGACGGTCGATTATGACCTCCAAGTGGAGTTCACCCATCCCTGAAATAATTGTCTGTCCGGTATCCTCGTCAGTATGGACTACGAAAGTCGGGTCTTCCTCCATCAGACGAGCCAGACCTGAGGACATCTTCTCCTGGTCAGCTGTAGTTCGAGGCTCAACCGCCATTGCTATGACCGGCTCTGGGAAGCTGGGAGGCTCTAGAAGAATGTCAAATTTCTGAGAGCATAGGGTATCCCCAGTCGTGACATTTTTGATTCCCACGATTGCTGCTATGTCCCCCGCGTAGCATGTTTCAATCTCCTCATGCTTGTCCGCCTGGATCTGAATCAGCCTGCCGATTCGCTCCTTCCTTCGTGTTCGCGGGTTATAGACCATATCACCCTTCGAAACCGTTCCCGAATAAACCCGGAAGAAGACCAGTTTTCCCACATATTTATCAGCCCACAGTTTGAAGGCCAGAGAGCAAAACTTCCCATTATCATCGGTAGGAGCTAACACCTCATCATTTTCATCTTCAGAACTCTGCCCTCTCGCAGCAGGGATCTCCAAGGGACTGGGTAAATAATCCACTACCGCGTCTACAAGATACTGCACTCCCTTGTTCTTGAAGGCAGACCCCCCGGCAATGGGCACAACCTTGTTCGCTATGGTAGCGCGGCGCATTGCTTTTTTCAGGTCTGACACCGTGATTTCTTCCTCCAGAAGAAACTTTTCTCCCAGATGCTCATCGACATCAGCCAGGGTATTCAGAATTTCTCCGTAAGCTTCGTCGGCGTCTTGGGCCTGCTGCTCATCCAGCTCTCGGATCTCAAAAGTTGAACCAAGAGTATCATCCTCGGTGTAAACCACGGCCTTCCTGTTCAGAACATCAATCTGGCCCTTAAGATGCTCTTCCGACCCTATGGGAATAAGAATTCGCAGTGGCGTTGCCCCCAGCTTTTCTCGAACCTCTTCAACCACATTCTGGAAATTAGCCCCAACGCGGTCCATCTTGTTGACGAACACGATTCGGGGAACGTTGTACTTGGAGGCCTGCCGCCAGACTGTTTCGGTCTGAGGCTGAACTCCAGCAACTCCACAGAACACAACGATCGCTCCATCGAGAACCCTAAGAGATCTTTCTACTTCCGCAGTAAAGTCGACGTGCCCGGGAGTATCGATGATGTTCACCCTCTGCTTCTCCTCCTCAAACAACTTGTAAACCCCCTCGTCTTTCCTCTGCATCCATTCGCAAGTAACCGCAGCAGAAGTAATCGTGATGCCCCGTTCGCGCTCCTGCTCCATATGATCGGTCGTAGTTGCACCATCGTGCACCTCGCCGATCCGGTGAATCATGCCCGTATAGAAAAGGACCCGCTCTGTCAGCGTCGTCTTCCCAGCGTCAATATGAGCCGCTATCCCGATATTCCGCGTCCGCTCAAGCGGATACGGCCTGTCAGGGCTGTTAGGACTCTCAGACATCTGGGAAGCTGATACTGTGGCAGTGGCGAGCATTAATATTATTTACTACCAGCGGAAGTGAGCAAAGGCGCGGTTGGCCTGCGCCATCTTATGAACATCATCGCGTTTACGGACCGCTCCGCCCGTATTGTTAGCAGCATCCTTAATTTCATTCGCAAGGGCGACATGCATCGGCGTTCCCTTACGTCCTCGCGCAAATCCAATAATCCACCGCATCGCCAGAGCCTCCGAACGCGACGAGGCTACCTCGAGTGGCACTTGGTAAGTTGCTCCGCCAACCCGGCGACTTTTCACTTCAACCCGCGGCTTTGAGTTTTCAATTGCCCGGGTCACGACTTCCAGAGGATCAACCGTGTCCGTTCCTTCGTTAGCCTTGTCGATCGCGGAATAGACAACCCTCTCGGCAAGAGCCCTCTTCCCATCCTTCATAACCTTCGAGATAAGGTGTCCGATCAATTCACTATCGAACTTCGGATCTCGCCTGTCCGGCTTGTGGTAAACTCTGCGTCTTCTTGCCATGTTCCTGAGTTCCTTCCTGTTTCAGATCAGCTTACTTCTTCGGCCGCTTGGCTCCGTATTTGGATCGGCTCTGCTTTCGGTTCTCGACACCAAGTGTATCGAGGGAACCCCTTACAATATGATACCTCACACCTGGGAGGTCTTTCACCCTGCCCCCGCGGACTAGCACAATACTATGCTCCTGCAGGTTGTGCCCCTCTCCGCCGATGTAAGCGATAACCTCAAACCCGTTCGTTAAACGAACCTTCGCCACTTTCCGCAATGCAGAGTTCGGCTTCTTCGGTGTCCGGGTGTAGACCTGGAGGCAGACACCACGTCGCTGCGGGCAATTTGAGAGCGCCGGCGACTTGGACTTCCTGACTGCCTGCTTGCGCCCCTTACGGACGAGTTGGTTAATGGTCGGCATGATTCCTGCTGTTTGAGAATATCTCTATTGATCTCTGAACACTCACCGAGGCAGGGGGCAGGCCGGCGAGGGTTACCCTCGCAGGAGCCTGTTATCCGGAGCTGCACCCGATAAGCTGATAAACCGCTTTTCAAGCTGGTTTCTGCTATGTCTCACAGAATCCAGCCACGATTTTGGGGGGCGCGACTATAGGAGTCAGCCCCTTGTTGACAAGGCCTATTTCGCCTATTTTTTAAGAATTTTGTCACTGCTTCCAAAACATCCGTAATAATCTCAAATTCCCTTACATTTAGCCCTCAAATCCTTGTTTTTTTCCTCATTTGGCTCCGATTCTCCGATTCTCAGCGCCTTCTTGGACTCCAAAATGTCCGGGGCCACCTCCTGACTCCCCAATTTCAACCGCAGGTCGCTGCAAACCCTGCACTGCTCTTTCCTGCCCTCCAGATCTCTTTTTGATATCGACACCGCCGGACCCAATCTGTAAGCCCCGTCGCCTCAGAGGTTAAATGGCAGGGTAGCTCAGGGGTAGAGCAAAGGACTCATAAGCCTTGGGTCGGCGGTTCGAATCCGCCCCCTGCTACGTTTTCCGTTCGGACAGTTTCCAGTCGAGTATCTGGGCGAACCCCGCCCTGCTCCCATCACAGCCCTCAAGTCGTGCCCGACGCTCGCTTCACCCTCCTTAACCGGACCACAGGAATCGGGGCCAACAGCTACCTGCTTGAGATCGGCGATACCCGCATCGTGCTGGACGCCGGCATGCACCCCAAGGAAAAGGGACAGGCTAGCATTCCTCGTTACGAGGACCTTCCCCATGATAGCCTCGATGCCATCATTGTCACTCACTCCCACCTTGATCATGTGGGCACACTTCCGGTCCTGATGCGTGACCAACCTTCCGCACGGGTTTTCATGACGCCGGCGACATGTGCCCTTGCTGATGCACTCCTTCATAACTCTGTGAACGTGATGAAGTCTCAGCGTGCAGAACTGGGAATTGAGGACTACCCCCTCTTTACACATCGCTCGATCGACAAACTGATCCCCCGCATCGAGCCTCGTGATTATGAAAAGCCTTTTGATCTGGACTGGAACGGATCTGTAAAAGCTACCTTTTACGATGCAGGTCATATCCTCGGATCAGCAGGAGTCCTCCTGGAGGGAAACAGTAAAAGATTTTTCTACAGCGGTGACATTCGATTCGAAGACCACGCTCTTATAAAAGGCGCGCGGTTTCCGGACTTTGCAGAGAAAAATCTCGATGCCCTGATAGTCGAGACCACCAGAGGGGATTCTCCCCGACCAGCCTCCTATTGTCCAAAGAAAGAAAGAAAACGCTTCATCAATGATATTGAGCAATGCCTGAACGAGGGGGGCTCAGTCCTTGTCCCTGTTTTCGCTATCGGCAAAACTCAGGAGGTCCTCACTATGATTCATGAGGCCAAGTTAAACCACTCCCTAAGAGATGCACCGGTCTACATTGGAGGGCTCAGCACCAAGATGACTGTCGTCTATGACAAGTTCTCGGGTTCTACGCGTCGCAGCGCTCCAGATTTCAAGATCCTAAGGGATATGAATCCAATCACCGGAAACCGCCGGGGCCGCAGGCCCATACCCCTTGAACGCGGGGCGATATATGCTCTCTCGAGTGGCATGATGACGGAAAAGACGACGTCGAATGGATTCGCCCGTGGCTTTATTGATAAGCCGGGGAACATGCTCCTTTTTGTTGGGTATGCCGATCCGGATAGCCCTGGAGGAAAGATTCGGGCGGCTCAAGCTGGAGATGAAATCCAACTCGACCCTGAGCTTCCGGGAGTACCTCTGAATTGTGGGGTGAAGGTCTACGATTTCAGTGGACACGCCCCCCGAAATCACCTGCTCGACTTTATGCAAACCGCAAATGCCCAAAAGACCGTTCTCGTCCACGGGGATCCCTCAGCTCTGGAATGGTTTGAGAAACAAGTTGAGGGTGCCGTTGTGCCGGCATCGGGAAGGCCTCTTTCCCTGTAACTTATTCAGCCCTTCTTCAAGCGGTCTACCTCATCGCGCAAGACCTTCAAAGTTCGGCGCATTTCCCTGAGCTTGGTGAGGTCACGCCACTGACGGACCTCTTCCTTAAATGGCTTTGCTGGGGTTCCCATGTAAACGCCGGGGTCGTCAATACTCTGCATAGCCCCAGACTTTCCTCCTAACTGCACTCCATCTGCAATTTCAATATGGCCGTTGATACCAACCTGGGCAGCAAGAGTAACGTTTTCTCCAAGCTTCGAGCTACCCGCCACACCTGAGAGCGCAACAATTATACAATTTTTGCCAATTTCGACATTATGCCCAACTTGGACTAGATTATCAATTTTAGTCCCCTCACCAACCACCGTTCGACCAAAGCGAGCTCTGTCGACACATGCGTTAGCACCGACTTCTACATCGCTCTCCAAAACAACGATTCCGAGCTGAGGCACCTTGTGGTGTCTGCCGTTGACAAACTCATATCCGAAACCGTCAGACCCTATTACTGCTCCCGGTTGCAGGATCACGCGATCTCCCACAACGCACCCTTCCCGCACGCTGACATTATGATGAATGATACAGTCCTCGCCTATCACGACGTCTCGGCCAATCACGGCCCCGGAGCGAATTTCTGAACCCCGCCCAATGGTGGCTCCATCTTCGATGACAGCTCCAGCGTGCACCGCAGCTCCAGAACTTACCTCTGCGCACTCCGAGACGTGAGCTCCCTTTCGAACTCCTGGCGCAAATCCCCGGTTACGCTCCTCAACTTTTTCCGAAAGGGCAGCAAGAGCGTGAGAGGGATTGTCAACTTGAATGAGGGCCACCCCGGCCGGACCTGACCGAATGTCCGGCGTTACCAGCACCGCTCCTGCCCGAGTTGTGTCAAACTGGGATCTATACTTCGGATTGGAAAAAAAGCTTAGGTCATGCTCCTCCGCTTCGTTGAGGGTCCGCACTCCGCTCAGGACCCGATCCTGTTGCCCCGCAACGAGTGTCCCTCCGACCAGCTCGACCACTTCCGCGATCCGAAATTCCACGATCAGAAGGTGTTATAACCAGAAGCCCTAATCGGGCTCCCTATTCTCCACTCGCAGGAGGCGCAGCTGGTGCATCCTTGTTCAGAAGCACAAGCAGACCGGCGGTGATGTCCGTGGCGTCCTTGGTGTAAAGCAGGAAGGGAACCTGCGAAGTACTCATGCCAGATTTATCGAACACATAATCGTAATCATCAGCCTTGGCGCGGTCCTCCACGAGCTTCTGTATTTCCTCAAGGATTCCCCGCATCTTTTGAACCATCTTTTCGTTCAGCGCGGTGTTTCGCCGCTGAAGGAATTCACGGCGCTCACGGTCAAGGGCAACACCCTCCTGAGTTTTCATCTGGAACCCCTTGAAAAGCTCCTGCTTTCTCTTGTCGCTCAGGGAAGGGTCGTCCAGCTGCTTACGAAGGCCTTGCAACTCATCTTCGAGCGCACGAATAGTTTCGAGACGCTCGTTGTTATTCTGCTGAATCTTCGCCCGCTCAACATTGACCTCCTTCTGGGCTGCGTTAGTACGATGATACTGCTTGAAAAGCGTCTGCATATCTACCGTGGCTATCTTCAGCTTATCCTGCGCGGTAGCGGACAAGGAGAAGAGCAGAAGAGTAATTGCGGCAGGAAGGAGTTGGCTAAAATTCATGTGCTTGGCGTTTCGGAGTCCCGGTAGTCTGGAGAAAAAACCTCGAGCCGTCAAACCCCAAGCCCTTACCTCTCGGCTCCCCGCGAAGCTGATTCTGCAAGTTTCTTTATGATTCTCGGTGTGATGTCATGGGCGTCCCTGGCGAAAAGCAGAAATGGCACCTGTGAGCTACCAGTTCCGTCAACGTCAAAGACAAGATCAAAGCCCATACGCTCAGCTTCTAACCTGACGAGACCACGAATCTCCTCCAGAAGAATCTCCATTCGCGCCACCATTCGCCGATTTATATCAGCATGGCGGGCCTTCAAAGCTACGTCTCTTTGCCTCTTCCACCGCTCTCGCTCATGAAATCGAACCCCTTTCTCTCTCTCCAAGTCTGGACGCCGGACATCTGACTTATTCAATCCCTGAAGTGAAGACTCCAGTTCCCGAAGAACCTGATCCATCGCCCGCAGCTTAAGCGCATGCTGATTCTGCTCTTTCTGAACCCGCGCCCTCTCAATATTAATTTCCCCTTCAGCGTGCGCAACCTTGTGGTAGGAGCGAAAAATCTCCTGAATATTGACAGTAGCGGTACGCATCTTTTTCTCCTCCCCGATCACCGCTACTTTCTGACCAAGTCCCAATCCAGCAGAGTTCTCCGCATCCTCCACGGTCACACCTTCCCCATACGCCTCAGACCCGAGCGCCCATGCGATCCCACAAAAAAGCATCCCTAGAATTCTTGAATTCAAAGCTACCACAAACTAACGCTCCTCGCATTCAACTCAAGTTCATTCACTAATCAAGAGCCTCTCACAGGTCATCTCCCATGATTCAGTTTTCTTCACTCGACGGCCGCCCACTGGATCAGCCCTCCCCGTCGGTTCTCGTCCCCACAATGGGCGCTCTCCATGAGGGACACGCCGCTCTGATCAGAAGAGGGAGAGAGATTGCGGGACACGAGGGCAAAGTCACGGTTTCGATTTTTCTAAATCCTCTTCAATTTAATTCTTCATCGGATCTGGCAACCTACCCTCGAACCCTCGAAGCAGACCTCCTGCTCTGCCGCAGTCTTGGTGTCGACGCAGTCTACACCCCTTCTCCTGAGGAATTCTACGCCGCCGATCACTCAATCTCGATAATCGAAAACTCTCTCTCCCGCTCCTTGTGCGGGAGCACCCGCCCCGGTCATTTTGAAGGGGTCTGCACGGTTGTCCTGAAACTCCTCAACACCCTGCAGCCTTCTGACGCTATCTTCGGCAAGAAAGACTACCAGCAGCTTGCGATCATCAAGCGTCTCGTCCGTGATCTTGGTGTTCCCGTGCGGATCCATGGTGTTGACACTGTGAGGGAACCGGATGGCCTTGCCCTCTCATCGAGGAATATCATGCTGAAACCGGAGCACCGTAAGGATGCCTCACGTATTCATAGGGCTCTTCTTTGTGCACGGGATATCAGGGAAACAGGAGAGCAACGACCAGAAGTATACCTCAAGATCGCACGCAAGCATCTTGTTGAGAGCGCTCCACCCGAAATGGAAATTGAATATCTTGAGATCATCGATCGCGAAACGCTTGTTCCACTGGCAAAAGTCGCCAGGCCTGCCCTCCTTGCTACCGCCGCAACCTACGATGCGGTCCGCTTAATTGACAACATTGAGATCTAGACCACCAGAATCCCTGACCTAGATCTAAAACCAGGCTGCTACTTTCCGGGCAGCAAGCAGCACCGCGAAGAGGACACCTGCGCCCGCCACAACCTTTAGGATTCCCGGCACTCTTCGCTGCCCAGTGAGCTCAGGCCTCGTCGCTAGATAAAGCATTGCGAGACCGAGTGCTGGAATTCCAAAAACCGTCAGAGCCTGAGCCCCCAGCATGAGCGAATCACGACTTTCCTTCCAGATAAGCCCAAAAATCGCAACTGCCATTCCCACTGTAAGTGCCAGGGCCGTAAAATGACGGGCCCACCGCCCCTGCATGCTGGCTCCTTTCCCAAGGCTATCAGAGAGGACCGTTCCTCCTATGGCTGCATTCACCATGAAAGAGCTCATCGCTCCTGCCATGAAGCCTCCACAGAACACATACTTTGAGCCGGAACCTAACAACGGCTCCAACTGGCTGGAGAGGTCCCCAATCTGGATGCTCTCAGGGACACCCGGGTTCCGGTGAAAAATCAGCAGAGAGGTAATCATGATCACCGCCGAAACTCCACCGAGTACCGCGACTCCGATTCCAGAATCAAACGTTCCCTGCCGCAGGTCCTCCATCTTCCACCCTTTTTCTCTAACCAGATAGCTCTGAAAAAAGGCGCCCCCTATCGAAAAGGTCGTTCCAACAAGCGCAACTACTGGGAGCCAATCGCGCTTCTCCGCGATGGAGGCATTCCGCTCCGGGGCGTCACTGAACATAGCGGCAAGAAGATTAACAGCAAAGGCTCCGATCATCAAAAGAACCAGAATCTTCATCGCTCTCTCCACAGCGGAATAGAGCGAACGCATCAGATACAGACAGGATATGATCCCGACATTTGCTATCAAGAGAATGAGGATCTGCAGCATTACCCATCCCTGCGGTAGACCTCCCTCCTCATCTTCAAAAAGAGGCTCCAAGCCAACACCTAGCGCAAGGTTATTACTTGATTGATACAGGGCAACTATCCCGAAGAGGACGATCCCAACTCCTGCGGCTGTTTTACACCCTAAACGATCCGATATCTCCTCACAAATACTTCCCTTGTAAATCACTCCAAGGCGCGCGGAGAGCGCAACCATTCCAACCATCAGAACAACAGCAAGAGCCAGAAATGGTAAACCCATCCACCCCCACTCAGCGCCTACTCGCGAGCTCGCAAGAATACTTCCAGGTCCAAGCACAACTGCTGCCACGATAATGGCTGGACCAATAGATTTTACTCTTTCGCGAATTTTCATGAGTCCCCCAATTGCGTTTCACCATTGATGCTGACTGACCTAACGCTAATAGCCAATCATTAGCTGCTAGGACCCCTTGGATGCGTCAGAGCCCAATCGCCCTGCGAGGCCTCTCATAGCACAATCCTGCAACCTCATCGTCGTTAAAACCGAGTTCCCGCAGGACTCTGTCCACTTTTAGCATTGTTGCAGTCGATCCCACGAAATGAGCACCATCCGGAGATCGCGCAACCTCATCCGCTCCGACTTTAATCTCCCGGGCCCCAAGGGTGTAGCCGCCCGGCCCACAGCGTGCCGCAGAAATCGCATCGGTCACCATGAGACACCGCTCCAGCGTGGCGGCCCTGAGATAGTTTCTCAGAGCGAAACTGGGAACATGAATTCCATCACCAATAAAGCAAACCCACAGACTCTCAGAGAGGCTAAGCACCCGTTCCACTATATTTTGATGCCTTGGCAGATTCTGAGGGCAGCCGTTTCCCAGATGTGTGAACATCGTCAGGCCAGCGTCGATCGCCGCTCGAAGCTGATCCAGAGAAGGGTCACAATGTCCCGCTGACACGACCACTCCCTGCTCCGCCAGATATCGAGTGGTGGCTAATCCCATGTCACATTCAGGAGCAAGCGTCACAACCCTCGCAAGACCATCTGCAGCCTCCATCAGATCCTTCATGACATTTACAGAAGCAGACCGCGCCTGATCTCGAGGATGAGCCCCAATAAAGCCATCTGCAGGATTCAGGAAAGGGCCCTCAATATGAATTCCAACCACCACCCTTCGAACGGTCTCATCCTCCTCCCGCGCTCGAACGATTCTCCGTATTTTGGCCTTCATAGCCTCAACCGAATCCGTAATCACAGTAGCGAGAATTCCCTCGGTCCCATCTTCCTCCAGTGCGGAGCAGGCCTGCTTCGCCTCCTCTGTCGTCAGAGCAATGGAATTGAAATCAACTCCGGCATATCCGTTCACCTGAAGGTCAAAATATCTCATCTCGTGAGCAGGCTTGCTGACGGATCATCAAGAAAAAGCCTGCAGTCGGAGTGCTGCTGCAGGATCGTAGCAGGAATTTCAGGACTCACCTCCTCCTCGACACTACTCCGCACTGCGGGTGCCTTTCGAGCATCGGGAACCGTGCAGATAATTCTCTCCGCCTTCAGGATCTGTCTTACCGACATCGAAATTGCATGTTCGGGCACTGATGTCAGTTCTGGAAACCACCCCTCTCCTACCTGCTGCTGCCGACACTCTTCATCAAGCTTCACAATAATGTAAGGTGCTTTGGTATCGAAGTCTGCCGGTGGATCATTGAAGGCAATATGGCCATTTTCACCAATCCCGATAAATGCAACCACAGGATCGCTTCTCTCAATCATCACTCCCAGTCTTGCGCATTCCAATCCGGGCTCGGCGCAGCCATTGATAGCGTGAAAGCCTTTCAGCGCGCAGGGCAATTTGTCGACAAACCTGTCTCGGAGAAATCTGCTGAAGGAGGCCGGATGCTCCCCTTCGAGACCGATATATTCATCTAAATGAAACAGGACGATTCTGTCCCATTCAATGCCTGTCTCCCTCAGAAGAGCATCAATAACCTCAAACTGGGAAGCCGCAGAGGCCATCACAATCGAAACTTCCTCCCTAGTCGCCAGAGCTTCACGAATTTTATCAGCTCCAGCCGCCGCCGCAGCGGAACCGAGCTTTGCCTTGGTTCGGAAAATACTGAGATTCATCTCTCACTCAAGTATGAGAAGGTTTACAAAGTCTCCACAACCAATAACTCAATAACCGCCTTGTTCTTCGCTCCTTTCGAGTCAAAGGATACCCCCGTTAATGAAAGCAGACTTTCTGGTTATAGGCAGCGGAATCGCTGGCCTCTCTTTTGCGATTAAGGCAGCCGAACACGGATCTGTGACCTTGATCACCAAGAATGAAGTCTTGAATTCAAACACCGCCTGGGCTCAGGGAGGAATTTCTGCCGTTCTCCCCGAGGCTCTTCGCGATCCGGGCGATACCGTGGAAAAACATATCAGCGACACTATCGATGCCGGCGCTGGGTTGTGCAATGAACGTGCTGTCAGGGCCATTATTGAAGAGGGTGAGCAAACGATTGATGAACTGGTCTCGTGGGGATCCGACTTTGATCAGAAAGGAGATCGCTACTCTCTTGGGCGGGAGGGTGGACACTCAAACCGCCGTGTTCTGCATTCCAAGGACACGACTGGTCATGAAATCGCTTCATCTCTACTCGCGACCGCCCACAAGACCCCGGGTCTGACAATCCTGGCCGATCACATGGCTATCGACCTCATCACCACCGACAAGTTAGGCAGCGTCACTGACGACCGTGTTGTCGGAGCCTACGTTCTGGAAAAGGCTACCGGGGAAGTACATATCCTCCAAGCTGACAGGGTCGTTCTCGCCACAGGTGGTTGCGGAAAAATCTACCTCTACACAACTAACCCAGACTCTGCGACAGGTGACGGTATCGCGATGGCATGGCGCGCGGGCGCCCGAATCGCGAATATGGAGTTTATCCAGTTTCCCCCAACGTGCTTTTACAATCCCGCCGCTACCGGACCGGAGGCTCGCTCCTTCCTGATTTCGGAGGCCTTGAGAGGCGAAGGCGCAGTTTTACTGAACGACAAGGGTGAAGACTTTACCCTCGGCTACGATGAGCGAGGCTCGCTCGCCCCGCGGGATATCGTGGCTCGATCGATTGACACGGAAATCAAGAAAACCGGGGCAAGCTGCGTCTACCTTGATATCACTCATAAACCAGAGGGGTTTATCGCTGAAAGGTTTCCCTTCATCCACAGGACTCTTCTTGAGTTTGGACATGATGCCGAAAAGACCCCTATCCCAGTCGTCCCCGCTGCGCACTACCAATGTGGCGGAGTCGTAGCCAAACCCGACGGCTCCACCAACCTTCGCGGCCTCTTCGTCATCGGAGAAGCCGCGTGCACCGGACTCCATGGAGCTAACCGTCTGGCATCTAACAGCCTGCTGGAGGGCAACGTCATGGCTCGAAAGGCGCTTGCCACAATGATCACGCATCTTGGCTCAGGAAAACTCGCGCCTGCTCCACCCATCCCCGAGTGGGAGCACGGAGACACTGCTCCTCCTGATGAGCTTGTGAATATCTACCATAATTGGGACGAGATTCGTCGCACGATGTGGGACTATGTTTCAATTGTGCGGACCGATAAGCGCCTACTTAGAGCAAGCTTTCGCCTCCGAAACCTTGCTAGAGAAGTCCGTGATTTCTATTGGGGTTACCGAGTGAATTCTGACATCTTGGAACTCCGAAACCTTGTCACTGCCGCCTCCTTGGTGGTGGACTGCGCCATGCAGCGCAAGGAATCCCGCGGGATACACTATACCCTTGATTACCCGAGAACAGACCCTCGCTTCAGGCAGGACACTATCATCTGCAGGCCCTGAGCAGAGCAGATCCAGAGCACCGGCACGCCTACTCTTCAGCACCGGCCTCTGGCCGAGGATCTTTCAAGGCTGCAATTGCCTATGCCGTTATGTCTGCTTTATTGAGGGGCATGGGCATTTCCCCTCACTCTCTTATCCGCCGGCTATCATTCCTTCTGGCGGCCCTCCTTCTCACTGCCCTCTCCTCAGCTGAGGAAGAAATCGAGAACCAAGTTTCTTCCCTGCTGCGCAGGATGACTCTGGAGGAGAAAGCGGGCCAGATGACTCAATTGACTCTGGGCGCCGTTTCGAGCAGTGAGGCGAGTTCCGAGAATCCAGAGGCACACGAATTCGACACGGACAAACTTCGCCATGCGCTCATCAACAAGCACGTTGGATCTATCCTGAACGTTCACAACGTCGCATTCAGTATTAAACAATGGAATGAACTGCTTTCCGAGATACAAACGGTCGCTACCAAGGAAACCAGACTTAAGATTCCAATCCTCTATGGAATCGACAGTGTCCACGGAGCAAATTACGTGCGGGAGGGAACCCTGTTTCCGCACAACTTGGGACTGGCCGCGACCCGCAACCGCCTTCTGGTTGAACGCTGCCATGCAGTAACAGCCTTGGAGACCAGGTCTGCTGGAATTCCTTGGAATTTCGGACCTTCCCTCGACATTGGCCGGCAGCCGCTCTGGTCCCGCTATGTCGAGACCTTCGGAGAAGACGTCTATATCACCAGAGTCATGGCAGAGGCAGCTATCCGGGGTTTGCAAGGATCTTCCCTTTCCTCCCCAAAATCAGTAGCTGCTACCGCAAAACATTTTCTCGCCTACAGCCTTCCCGCCAGCGGACACGATCGCACCCAGACACTGCTTCCGGAGCACGACCTCCGGGAATATTTCCTGCCACCCTTCACAACCGCGATCGAACAGGGGGTGCAGGCAATCATGGTGAACTCTGGTGAAGTGAATGGAATCCCGGTCCATGCCAGTCATGAAATGCTAAGTAAGCTTCTTCGCGAAGAACTGAAGTTTGACGGAGTGATCGTCAGCGACTGGGAGGACGTGAAAAAACTCCATAACCTCCACCGGGTAGCACCTGACCTTAAGGAAGCTGTTCGTATCGCAGTGCACGCTGGAATCGACATGTGCATGGCCCCCTACGATTTTCATTTTTCCAATAACTTGATTAAGCTGGTAGAGGAAGGAATCTTACCCGAGAGCCGACTGGATGAATCCGTACGAAGGATCCTCCGGATGAAGTTTTCTCTCGGCCTCTTTGACAACCCAGTCCTGCCTGCCTCCACTGCCGGGGAAATTGGCAGCGAGGAGGCCCACGAGACTTCTCTCCAAGCAGCTCGGGAGTCCCTGGTCCTCCTCAAGAATGAAGGAGTGCTACCTCTTGAGAGGAAGGGTCAGATCCTTCTCACTGGTCCGGGATGCCGCTCACTTGCTGCTCTGCATGGGTCATGGTCCTACACGTGGCAGGGAACAGATGAAGCCGCATACCCGGAAGGCCTCGAAACCATCCTGCAATCCTTCAACAACGGGCACGGGCGCGAAAACGTACTTTGGGCCCGAGGCGCTCAATGGGATGGCTCCACCGACTTTGACTACGCCATGAATAAGGCCCGGAATGCAGACGTCGTGGTTTGTGTCCTCGCTGAGAAACCCAGCACTGAAACCCCCGGAAACATTCCCGACCTCTCGATGCCTGATAATCAGCTTCGCCTCGTACGGCGTCTCGCTACAGGAAAACCACTGATCCTTATTGTCCTCGGTAATCGCCCCCGTCTAATCACCGAGATAGCGGGCCACTGTCATGCAATTATTTATGCAGGCCATCCTGGCCCCCATGGAGGAAAAGCTCTCTATGAATTGCTGACGGGCCAATTCAACCCCTCAGGCCGCCTGCCATTTACCTACCCTCGCCACCCGAACAGCCTTCTGACCTACGATCACAAGCACAGCGATAGCGTCGGACCTGACAAGGAAACCCCTGGATTCAACCCGCTCTACGAATTTGGACACGGCCTTAGCTACACCTCCTTCACCTTCAGTGATCTCAAGTTGAATTCGTCTACTCTAACGAAGGAGGATGATATTATTCTTTCCGTCAAAGTCACCAACACGGGTTCACGACGAGGCAAGGAGACAGTGGAAGTTTTCACCCGCGATCTATTTGCCTCGATCACGCCCTCCGTAAAGCGTCTTCGCGCTTTCCGCCAAGTTGAACTTGAGGCCGGAGAAGCCAAAAATGTCACTTTGAAAATACCGGTCAAGGAACTTGCTTATCACGGATTGGAAAACGCTCCTGTGATTGAGCCTGGGGAGTTTGATGTGATGGTAGGAAAACTCACGGAGAGAATCCGAGTAAAGTAAAACGAGGCAGGCTCACAGATTATAATTTTTCACCCGCTATGCCTGAGAATTCCAGACGGCTACTTCCCGCCCACCTGTTCTGTGGAATCATACTCACACAGTGGATCGGGGTCTTACCGACCTGGTGCCAGCAAGGACCAAGAGTCACCTCCCCCACTGCGGCACCGCCTAATCCGTATCAATACCGCAAAACGGTTTACCCGTGGCGGCTCCACGTGACCGCGACAATTTTTTGGATTGGTGAAAAACCCGGTGGACGCAACACCACGTCAAACCACCAGTCATCGTGGGACGGGCAGTGGGAAAAAAACTACGGAGGTTACGACGATCCGAATCCAGCAGCGCGAGCCAACTACGCACCTAAAGCATTCCGACCTGGACTGAATTCATTTTACGTCGCTCTGCCATACAACGACTGTCTGAATTACCGCCGCCATCGCCCTGAGGCCTCACGCGTCATCCCTTGGTTTTACCGTTACAACCCACGACCGGGAAAGTCTGTCTGCAAGGGGCGATGGATCCAGCTCTATAATGGACGAAAGGTATGCTACGCTCAGTGGGAAGACTGTGGGCCGTGGGTAACAGACGACTGGCAATACGTGTTTAAAGGCCAAGCCCCTCGTAGCAAAAACGCTGGCATTGATGTCTCTCCGGCTGTCCGCGATTATATGGGACTAAAATCTGGCGACAAAGTTCACTGGCGATTTGTCGAATTCGGAGGTGTTCCCCGTGGCCCCTGGTCGTGGTATGGATCCAACAATCCTTTCGTTAATCCTGAGGCAGATCCTGATGTTGCCGTTATTCGCCAACTCCGTGCCTACCTTGAGCAGAAACGGATTGAAGAATTTCGCCGACTGCAAGCCCCTCTACCGCGTTAATCTTCTGTCCGCCTCCGGCGAATTTGCAGACTTCTCTCCAGATCGAGATCTCAATCCGGATCCTGTTCCACACAATCCCCGATAAGAGCTCTTAGCTGCATGATAATTCGATCTGTTGCGCCACGGTGCTTATCGATTGTGGCTCTGGCATTGTCGGTCAGGCTTTGGCGCCGTTGATCCGATGCCAGAATAGCCCGAAGCGCCTCAGCGATCTCCCCCTGACTGACACACTCGATTGCCGAGGCGGCGCGAAGCTCACTGACCAAAGGCTCAAAATTGCTCATGTCCGGTCCACACACCACTGGGGCGTCCACGAGGATGGCCTCAACGGGATTCTGTCCACCGCGACCAAGAAAACTCTTTCCGATCACCACGATATCAGCAAGCGCAGTCCACTCGCCCAGTTCCCCGGTGGAATCCACCAAAAATACAGCAGCTTCTGGTTTTTCTGGAGACTTGAACCTACTCCGCAGGACCACCTCAAACCCCGCATTTTCCAAATCAGATAGGACAACTTGCCGGCGCTCCACGTGTCGGGGCAGTAATACTGCCAAGGCGCCAGAAACTTCACGAATCGCCTCGGCGATAAGACGCTCCTCCCCGTGATGAGTGCTCGCTGCCAGCACTATTGGTCTTTCCGAGCCAAAACTCTCAAGCATATCCCTGAATTCGATCCTCTCCATCGGAGCTTGGACTCCATCGAGATCAAACTTGAGGCTTCCGGTAATGACTAGACGCTCCGGAGAAATGCCAATCTTTATCCAGCTTTCCGCGTGCTCCTCTGCCTGCACACACACAGTCCTGATTTGGTTCAGCATGGGTGCGGCTATCCACTTCACTCGCTGGTATCGCCGTGCTGAACGCTCCGACAAACGCGCATTAGCCAGAGCCACCGGAATTCGGCTCTGCCCGCTCACATGAAGGAGGTTCGGCCAGATCTCGGAGTCGATGAGAACGATCAAAATGGGCTTAAAGCGATGAAATACGGATCGCAGAACGGGAGGAAAATCCAAGGGACTGTAAATCACTCGAACTCCCTCCGGCGCTTCTCTGTCAGCCACCTGAAATCCTGTTGAAGTTGTCGCCGCAATCACAAACTGCCTCAGGGAGTCACATTGCTGCCACTGCGCAATTAACCGAAGCGCCATCCGAACCTCCCCCACGCTAACCGCATGAACATAGATCGTTTCCCGGACCTTCTCATCAGAACAGCCCCGGTAAATTCCGATTCGCTGGAGAAGACGCCAGTCCAGACCTCCTCGACGGGCCATCCTAATCACCCATGCCGGTGCAGCGATCAGGCAGAACACAGGCAGGAGAAGGTTGTAGATTAACCGCACCCACGCATTCATGAATTTCGAAGGTATCGAGACTACTCCCTAGCGTAAAACAGAATCGAGCTCCTGCCGTAGGTCCGTCGATCTATCATCTGCCATCCGGGAGCCTCCATCTCCTTTCGATTAGCCTCCACCTCGATAATCAAGATCCCGTCATCTGCCAATTGCCCCGCTAGCGATGGATCCTGCATTAACTCACCGGCACAATCTCTACTGCTATTCGATGCGTATGGCGGATCTGCCATAATGAGGTCAAAACTTTCGTCAGCCGTGAGCAGATACTCATAAGCATCCCCCTCCTGAACTCTGGCACACTCCTCCAAGCCCAGCTTTTCCAGATTCTCCCTGATACACCGGGCTGCATCTCGACTTCGCTCCACAAAAACCGCTTTCTCCGCTCCCCTGCTGAGAGCCTCTATTCCTAGAGCCCCGGAGCCCGCGAAAAGATCCAGCACTCTGCCTCCCGCAAGACGACCTTGCAGAATTGAAAAAAGGGCCTCCCTCAGCCGGTCGGTGCTGGGCCGCGTCAATTGGGGCGGCACCTTTAAAGGCATCCTCCGCGCCCTGCCTGCGATCACTCTCATTGGGAAGAAACTGGCTCTGCCGATCTGGCTGTCATTATGTTTTCTGGCTCAAGAGCCTCCTTTCTTAAAAACGCGAGCATCCGGCTCCATGCCTGCTCTAAATCCATCCTCTCTCCTTTCCGGCCTACATTGACCTTCGCCTGATTCACCGTTCCCTCCAATACGATGTCTCTGTAGTAGCGATCTGGAGTTTCCATCGGCATAAGCCAGGATCTAGTCCACCCGCCTGTCCACAACGCTCCAATCGCAAACCGGGTCAGTGTCGACGCATAATCCTGATCCGCAACGATACGCATCACCCCTCCAAGCTGGCCATTGGGCAGTAGAACTCCATTACCCAGAAGAGACAAACGTTCACTCTGGAGCCGGGCATCAAGAACATTAAACCTTCCCCCGCGCACTACCGCCATCATTCGCCCTTCACTGAAGAGCACATCTTGGTTTGTTCCATCACGCCCCAGAGAGATGCCCCGTGCGTCCACTGCGAGATCACCCCTCCAGCTGGACAGCAGAGTCAGACTGCCACTGAGCGCACCTCGAAGGCTTAATCGCTTCGCCCCGAGCTTCACCCCCACACCAGATGGCAGAGCGATTTCGTTAGAAGGCCGATCGCCTGCAGGAATATCAATCCGAACGGCAAAACGTGGCGTGCCCAGCATCTGAAGAACACCCTCACTACGAATCGTAAAGCCATTCCACACAACCTCCGCTGGAGGCAGCTTGAGAGAGGGATGCTGCCATTCTACGCTGCTAGCCCAGTCCATTTTGAAAAAATGCGACCCGACAGAAAGCCCCTCACACCGAATCAACCCGGAAGAATCTTTCCCTCCCAGCGGTAATTCTCCGCTCAAATTGCGCAGCTTCAATGCAGGGTTCCCATCCGCTTCGTTGGAATACACCTCAATATCGCATTGATCTATGATCACCCTGAAAGATGAGGCCGCCGCGAGACTTGCTTTTTTGTGTTCTAAGGAGGGTCTGGCCTTCTGCTTTTTATTTGCTGTCTTGCGCTCGCTCTCTTGTCTTTCTACCGGGGGCACAGGCACAGGCGAAGGTTTTGAATCCATCGCTTTGGACTGATTTTCCTCATCGCCAAGCAGGAAAAGTAGCTCCATCGGAATTGCAATCTGCCCACTTCGAACCCTGACCTCTCTCAGATCTAATGCCCCTCGTAGCAGAGAGCCCCAGTGTAGTTTTATATCCAGCTCAGCCCGGCAGAGAGAGTGCACGGACGAGCTGCCCCCTGCCGCCGTCCCCTCAACAACGACCTTTCTAACCTGCACCCCTGTCCAGGGCGTCCAAGAAAGAGATCCAATCTCCCAGCTGACACCACTCCGATTCCTCAGCCGCTTCTCGAGCTTTCCTTTTACTGCTCCCATCTGCAAAGCAAGATTGGAGATGAGCAGGGATCCAGCAAAGAAGACCACTAAAGGCACCACACACCAGCGGATACCCAGATTCCAAAAAGATGCTCGCCGACTATTTTTCAAAAACGAGGAGGCGCTATTTTCCTTTCATGGGAAATCTGATCACCATGCTTCTATCGAAGAGAAGCTTTCCCGTAGAAGAGGTTTCCTGCAGCCGGTAGACAAGAATTCCCCATTTGGTCCCTACCAACGTGCCAATACCAAAATTCTCTTTTATTTTTCCAAGGGTATCCTCCTCCTGGAATCTCCACTCGTGGCCGGTCCACCTGCCCAGAATACTGCGTGGATCGGCATCAATATCCTTGAGACGGGCAAGCTCTCCATTCGGTGATTTCACCACATCCTTACCCTGCTGGTATCGCAGGAGCGAAAGAGGCGCTCCTTTACCCGAAACACGAATCATCCACTCGCCCGGCTTGGCCTGCTCCAATCTCACCACTACATTTCCATCTTTCACCGGCACCATCTTCCTCTCATCCCACAACTTATTGTAGTCTGCATAATCCTCTTTGCTTAGGCCCAGTTTTTCATGGAAAGGCAATGGGATCCCTGGCTTGGCACTCTTGGAGTACACTTTAAACCATGCAGGGTCTGCCCGCGCAGCCTCTTCCACCTTTGCAACATACCGGTTAATTTCCTTTGGAGGTTCAACCACGACCATCTGCCCCCTTGCAGAAGTTCCCAGCTCAAGGTAGTTGCTGAATACCTCAGGTGCCTCCTGAGCTACGGCTTCCAGAGCGAGCAGCGCATGGGCAGCCACCGCTGCGACACCTAATGATCTGATGACTTGTTTCATTATCGATTTGTTTACGAGCACGCCGACGCAGATCCAATAAAAACCGTCGGGATGAGAGGTTCTATCACCCCCGAACCGCCCCCGCAACCAGACTGATTACAATCCTCAAGGATCCGTATGCCTCTCCTCGCCGGACCAAACCCAGGAGGTCGCCAGAACTTTCTCGATCAGGACAGACCGGACGGACTTTGTATGCTGGGAGAAGCGTAACTGAACGAGCACAGGAAGCCCCTCTTCTTTCTCTTCAAGAAGCGCAAGTAACCCCCGCCCTTCAACACTACTCCTGTCGGCATATCCAAAAAGAAACTCATCATCTTCCCTGAACGTCAGCTTGAAAGACTGGTAGCGACTCTGGTCAGAAAACTCAAAACTGTAGAACGAGTCCAGCTGTGCGTAGGCCCGGAATGCCATCGATTTATTTGGCTTATTTTTAATATAAGTAGCGATTTCCACTGGCTGGTAGGTCACCTCCGACTCCCAGTCAAAACGAAGCTCACCATCCTCACAATCCTCCACCAGCAATAGCCCCAGCTCTTCTTTCCCCTCGACGGCTACCTCCACAACGAAGAAAGGGCGTTTACCTACCTCGGTCGGGCGGATGTTCTTGATTACGCTCACCTTCTCAGCTGTCAGCGGGCGACGCTGGTAATAATCTTTCATCAAGGGAAGCACCCTTCCTCGATTTCTCACATACCTTGCCTTTTCCTCAACCGAAGAGGCTCGCATATACGCATCCGCTCGGGTTTCCAGGCGCTCGAGCCACCTCTCGGCAGACACCGTTTTCAAGGCACTCCTTTCATTCCACGTATCGGCGGCAACCTCTCTACTTTTCAAATGACCAGCTCCATTATTCAGCGTCGTCACACCCCACACTCCAAGAAGAATAAGAAGGACGACTATTAAGGCTAACCATCCCATCGGAATCGCCCCCGTGCTTGCTCCTTCCGGAGTATCCCATCCCACCCCAAGATCCTCTACCGCGGAATCTAATTTCAGCTTACCCTCACCCGGAAATTCAGGCCCGGGCATCATACTATCCAAGGAGGCGTTTTCAGGGCTCAGATCTCTTCTCGCCTGCCCCGCTTCCCGGCTCTCTGCACCCTGCACAGGCAGCCGAATCACCTGCGAGGACTCATCTGGAGCCACATCCTCGCTTCGCTTTCCAAGTCCGTCTTCCTCAGCCATTGAAGAGAGCTCAGACTGCTCGCAATTCCCGCTGCTGACAACCCTAGACCTTTAGGCTTTCGAGGAGAAATATTCACGAGACCTTACTGGCCGAAGCCCAAACCCTGTTCTACAACTGACCTCGATGACCCATTCCCGTCCAGTCCGCGTGCTAATAGCAACTGCTGGCTTCGGCGACGGGCACAATACTGCAGCCCGGGGAATCGCCATGGCCTTGGAAGGTCGAGCTGACTCCCTGATCATAGATCCTTCCGCAAAGGCTACCCCGCGCTTTAACAATCTTCTCCGAGCAACCTACCGCTTTATCACCACGTATTTACCAGACACATGGGAGAAGATTTACGATGGCGTGGAACAAAGAGACTTCTCGCAGCAGAAATTTCCTTTCAGACGCCGGATGCAGCAAACTTTTACTCTGCAGGTTAACGAGTTTGATCCTGATATTATTGTCTCCACCTTTCCTCTCTATCCCTACTTCTTTGAGCATTATGTCCGAGAGGGTGGCCGACCCCGACCTGTCATCACTATCGTCACTGACTCAATTAAAATTAATGCTTCATGGCGGAAAGCCCCAACTGATTTCTGGATCGTCACCGATGAGGAGACCAAAAAGCGCATGGAGGCAAAGAAAATATCTGGGGACAAAATTCTCAATGTCGGATTCCCCGTAAATTCACTTCTGAACACGCTTAAGCCTCTTCCTCCAACCGCTTCGGCAACTCCCTTCCGGATCTTATATTTTCCAACGGCGAGCAAAACAGCGATGTCTGATACGGCTCAGGCTATTCTTGAAGGCAGGCAATGGCCTACTGAGTTGACTATTGTCCTCGGGCGAAACCTGCGGCGTCTTTACCGTTCCGCCTGTGAAATAAAAAAACGTTATCCGGGTCGAGTGCGAATCAAGGGGTGGTCCCGTAAGGTGCCACAACTTCTCTGTGAACATCATCTGGTTGTGGGAAAGGCAGGAGGAGCAACCGTGCATGAGTCACTTGCGGCATGCTGCCCCATGCTCATCAGGCACCTTGTCCCCGGACAAGAAGAGGGCAACCTTGAACTTCTCCAGAAAATTGGAGGCGGATCTCTTGCCGACACTGAGGCCACTCTTACCGCTGCCCTGGATGCGCTTCTCGCCGAACAAGCCTCACTTTGGAGGAGACAAAAAGAGAGCCTTTCCCTCCACGCCCGGCCCAACGCAGCCGAAAATGCGGCAAACTTCATTCTGGAAACCGCCCTAAAAAGCCACCAAGCAGCTACGAGAAAATAAACAAATCCCTCCCACCACGCTTACGCGTCCGCAAATGATGATTACTTTGAACCGGAAACCCGCGATGGGGAATTATTGACCGCTTCCAGAGACCGAAGCCTGTTTCTCCCGGCAGCGGTCTCACCAACCCAGTTAATAATCAATTCGCTAGCAGGTCTCAAGGATCCTGAGTCTCGCGCTGCTCTGAAAAAAGGCGCTGCATGGAATCCATGTAGACACCAATTGGACCTTCGTTTTTGCCGGACATGACCTCCAGACGGCTCTTCAAGTCAATGAAGCTGTCGAATTCGCCGGTCAATTCCTGAGAGCTCGTAATGCGATACCATTCCAAATAGTCCCGTGTCCGATTCCCGAGGGCAGCGAGACGGTCCCGCTCAGCCTGAAGATTCTGAAGGCGCTCCGCTATCTGTTTGTCCTTGTCGCTAACGATCTCTCCAAGAAGGAGAAGGTATTCCCGTAAGATGGGCCGATGCGCAGGGAACGCACGGTAAAAAAACTGACGAAGTCTCTCCGCTACCGGGAGAATACAGGCTTCTCTCTCCGTGATTGGAAGCGCCAAGAGATCCCGAAATTCATGCGCCCCTATCGTGATCAAGCTTCCGGTGGAATCATTAAAACATACCTTTAGAATCTCCCTTAGCTGCCTCTCTGTCTCATTAATGTTCAACACGTAGGGAAATGGCTTTTCTGCCATCTGTGCCAGCTGCAGAGCCCACCACTTTGAAAGACTTTCTGGCCCCAAGTTCATACCAGGGAAATGCTTCCTCACGAGCGCTACCTGATCGCCTTCAAAGGTGGACATCTCTCTCAGCATCAATCGCATCGATTCTTGGCCTCCATCCTGCTCGAGCAGGGACATGACCAGTGCCCCGGATGACGCCTGAAAGGCCGCTTCTGAGATCGGATCCATACCCTCCAGCCGCTTAACCTGCATAATTTTCTCAACGGGATAGAGCTCATTCTTATCGAAGAGCGCTTGATACATGACGTATTCGCGTGCTCCCTCTTTCCACCGGAGACTCTCTTGCATTCCCGCTACCAGCCAAAGCGGGACCCCAACTGACTCCACCGCCTCACCCGCACGACCTCTCAGTCCGTATTCAATGAGCAAAACCTCGAGGAGAGCCCTCTCTAACCCACGAGGCTTACCTCGCGCGAGCGACATTTCGATTTGAATCCTATATCCACCGGGAACCGCAAAATATGCCATCTTGATTGGGCCTTCCTCTTCACGCAGCTGAATGACGATGGAGTGCTCCCATTGCTCATTCTCTCTCCCAATCGTTTCTATTAAAGCCTTCCTTACGCCTTCTGCAAGGGAAGCCAATGCAACACGAGTCGAGAAGTCAGCCCCGTAGACAACAAACTGGCGCGACTCGCTCTCAGTCTTCGCAACCTTCGTCCGAGAATCCTCCTCCCCGGGCAGGTCAGCCGCGACGGAGGACACCGGTGCCTGAAGTTCAGCTTCGGACAACTGCTCATCCAACAGAGCAGGACCCTCTTCCTGACAGCGGACCTCAGGAAGAATGAAAGCAACCCACAGGATGCAGGCTAAGGATCGACGAGCAATATTCACGCAAATTGGGAGAATTACTAATGACTCACGGAATCCCGAATTGCAAGAAGGCAGCACATTTGAGAGTACCCCAATCAAATCCTTACAGGGTTTCCTCATCGCTCACGACGCAGGGCGGATCAGCAATGATCAGGCCTTAGGCTTGAGGGAGGGCTCGTCAGGTGGAGACAACTCGAGGACGCCATCGGACACCTTGATCTGAAACCTTCCGCGAAACATGTCCCAGATCTGCTGAGTCTCCGCTCCGTAGGCCTCACGAAGAGAGACAAAGGAGGAGTTAGTGAGAAGCATAAAACCGTTGAGAACCTTCGCACGACCCCACTTGCCTTTCCCCCTGCTTACAGTTGTATTAATTCCTCCGTCTTCCTGAGCTGTCTGCTCCGGCTCTAGCAGCATCGAGATCGTATGACGCTTACCCCAGACTTCTCGCTCGATAATCACCTCAACTATATTTTCCTGCAACCTCACCCACACTCCCCGTGCTGTGACGAAACTCTCGAACCATCCGCCCTGCTCAAATTTAAGAGTTCGACGAATGTAGTTGTTAATCTGTTCCTCAGTGAGGCGAACTCCATTCTTATTCCGTGCCGCATTTTCCAAAAGATTGGCTAGATTAGGCCCGCCGGGAATCACCGCCGAAGAATCCTCAACATACCCGTCAACGTCGGAAAGATCCTGAGGATCGAAAGAGACAAGCGCCAGCAAACCGATTCCCACCAGCCCGAGGAGAGAGATATAAAACAAATTCCTGAAGAACAGGGCTTTCCGCGTAGGGGACGGGGGAGACTTACGCTCTGTCTTCTCGCCCGAACTATTACTCTGCCCGGTATCGTTATCCTTATCGGCCATCTTTGAATCTTAAGTATTTCGTATCGCGGTGAAGCTGTCGAGACCTCAGACCGCCAGGAGCACCTTGATTCGTTCAATCTGACTTGGATGAGCTCCCGCCACTACCCGCCCCACTGTCACCCTTTGATCCCGAGCCGGAGGCATCAGATGATTTTGATTCCTTCGGCTTTGACGCTTCTGACTCTTTCTTCGCCCCACTTTTATAGGATTCACTACGGTAATCCGTCTCATAAAATCCGCCTCCCTTGAAGATGATCCCTGCGCCCGTACCCAGCAATCGCTTCACCGGCCCATCACAATCATCCTTCGGGCAATCGCGCAGCTTTTCATCATTCATGCTCTGGAAAAACTCGAAGCGGTGTCCGCATTCTTCGCATAGATAATCGTAAGTCGGCATGAAGAATGTGTAAAAAACACCAAGAACGAACCTTTGCAAGTTGGATGTCATCCAGATCCTCTTGCATCCATGCAAAAGAGTGGGACACTCGCCCCTTCCCCCCACTCACTGAAACTAAGAAACCCATGGGTCACGAATCGATCCCGCGTTGCTCTCGACCACCTAAATGGGATCTTGTATTCACCCTGTCATGGGTCACAGGAATTCTTCTGTTTCAAACCCCTTTTCAAGTCACCCTGAAAATGGGGCCAGGTAATTTCGGCTACAACATTTTGCTGACTACTGGCGCGATGATTCTCGGGGTAATCATCATGGGCACTCTTTCCCGCCTCTATCATCTTGCTAACCGGAGCCGTCCGTCAGAGCCAAGGGCACATCGAATCGCATTGATTTCCCATGGGGCCGCAATCCTGCTCCTGCTGCTATCCCTGCTACCGGCATTCTCTCAGGCTTTCTATTGCGCCGCTCTCGCCGCCATGCTCCCATGGCTGACAATTCTCATTGCAGGGAGTGTTCATATCCTGCGAAACACGAAAATAGAGCCAGCCACCCCGCCCTCTTCCACAGATACTCTCCCCCGCGGGTGGCATTTCAACGGGATCTTCTGGCTCATCACAATGGCCACTCTGCTTACACTCGATTTCCTATCTCTCTCCGCAATACGGGAGCGAAATAGCTGGGAGCTCATTCTTATCATTAGCGGGCGACTTCTCTCAATTGGTACCTTCCTCGCTGCAGCAGTTCTTTTATTCCAAAGCCTCTGGTCTCTCTCCCCGTCCTACACTCGCTGGCTCCTCGTCCTCGGCGCCTCGCTGATTCCATTGCTGAGTCTGGCAAATCACTTTTCCAATCTTTATTGGAAACAACCCCTGATCGACCTCGTCAATAACCTGACCCTCGACGGAAAATTCAATCTAAGGGTAGAATTAGAAGCAGCCGGAATCACGCACCCTCCGCTCCTTGTTGTCGTTGCCGGCCTTACAATAATCGCACTGGTGGGAGGGCTCTATCAACTCCTCCAGAGAGCCTCTCTGAAATGTAACTTTCGACTCCGCACTACAAGCGCTGTCCTGATCGGCCTTGGCCTGTGGATAGGCGCTATCGCGCAACAGGGCCTCAGCATGATCAGCATGCGAAAGCACGTCTGGCAGGATGAGCACACTACCTTTGACATCCAGCTTGGCCTGCTCCGCCCTGATCCGGGTCTGGAAAAACTCTCTATTGATTTCACACGAACCATGACCGGCAGCCAGGAGGAACTCCTCCTCTCGGGGCCGACTCCAAAACTCGAGAGAACTCCGGACGTCTATGTTGTCATGGTAGAAACCTGGCGGACAGATTCTGTCCGACCAGAGGTCATGCCCTTTCTCTCTCAGTTCGCCAAAACGGAGTGTCAGCAGTTTAAGACAACCTTCGCAGGATCCAATTGCACTCCCGTCTCTTGGTATACGCTATTCCACAGTCGAGTTGGTATTGACTGGCGGGAATCTCTCCGAGAAGACGAATCTATTGATGGATTCAAGGGAAGCTATCCTCTGCGCCTTCTTCATAAGCTTGGATATCGTTTCAGCGTGAGAGCCGTCTGCGACCTTTCGTATAAGAAGATGTGTGACCTCAATTTCGGAAGGAACCACAAACTTGCAGACCGGTTTCTAGACGCACCCATGATCCCCGGAAACCTGGATGTTCCAGAGCGTGAGGTTGTCATTATGGATGATCTGAAGCGCGAACTTCAGGACAGCCCTAAAGGCGGGAAACTTCACTTCATATCTCTGGACTCAGCTCACTATAACTACTATTGGCCCAGCAAAGATTTTACCCCGATTCACGAGGACTGCTCCGCCATCAACTTTTCCGCCCTCAAGCCTACCGCCGAACAGATACGCGAGGTTGTAAAAAGATATGAAAACGCGGTGAATTGGATTGACCGGCAGATGGAGGACTTCATCAAACACCTCAAGTCCGTAGGGCGTTACGAAAACTCCATCATCATACTAACTGGTGATCACGGAGAAGAATTCCAGGAGAATGGATCATGGTTTCACTGCTCCAGCCTGAGACGCGAACAGGTAGAGGTTCCGATTATGATTCGATGGCCGAAATGGGTAACCGAACAACCAAATCAGGATCTGGTTTCGCACATGGACATCATGCCAAGCCTTTTGGACGCCCTGGGCCTTGAATCTCGTTACTTTTCTGGAATGGCGGGCTACTCGGTCCTTGGCTCACATCCGGGAGAAGCGCTTCTTAGCACCCGTTGGCCAGGCAAATCCGGAATCGGCTTATCCCTGGTCGCTAACGGAATGAAGGCAAACTTTAAGGCCTCCAAGCTGTGGTTGGAAGGCATTCCGGAAACCATTCACTTCATGGGATGGACAGACTTTGCTGATCGCCCACTCGACCCGGAACAACTCCGCCATAAGCGCTCCTATACCGACACTCTGAAAGAACACTATGGAACGTCCATTGAGCGTCACTTCGAACGGTTTCAGATATCCAACTGATCATCGGTGATGCCTATCCTCTGATCCACCTGCAACCCACAATATATCATGCCCTACTTACCCAGACTTATACTCATATTCTTTTTTCTGTTTCTGACGCTTCAGGGACACACGGCAGAAAAAGTTGTTACGATCTTCATTCTTGCAGGCCAATCGAACATGGAGGGGCATGGGCGTATTGCAGGAAACCAGAGAGGAACCCTCGAAAGCCTGATTAGAGATCCTGCCACTGCCTCCCGCTACCGTCATCTGCATACCAATGGAAACTGGATTACGCGAAAGGATGTCTGGATTTCGTGGCTCGGCCGATCTGGCAATCTCGGGATAGGGGGTTGGGCTGCGAAGGGAGCCATTGGTCCGGAGCTGGGATTCGGGTGGACGGTTGGAGACCAAATCGAGGAGCCCATCCTCCTGCTGAAATTCGGCCCAGGAGGAACCAGTCTAGCTGGCCCATGGCGACCGCCAAGTGCTGGGCCTCACCGCAATGGAAAGCCCAGAGGCCAGGGAATCGGAGACCAATTCGACAATCTTGTGTCCTCAGTCAAACAGCGTCTCAAGAATCTCGAATCTGAATTTCCCTCACTGGCGGGCTATCGTCCCAACCTAGCTGGCTTTGGATGGCATCAAGGGTGGAATGATGGGTGCAGTAAGGTCGATAGTGTTGAATATGAATCAAACCTCGCCCACCTAATCCGCGACATGCGTACCGAGTTAAATTCTCCCCAGCTCCCGTTTGTCATTGCGGGCAGCGGCTTTGGTGGATGGGACCAGAAGATCGACCGGCGCCTCATGATCATGAAGGCTCAGGAGGCTGTCACTAAGTATGATGAGTTCAAGGAAACAACCCGCTACGTCGAGACCCGAGGATTTTTCAGGGATGGCCCGATTTCTCCTCGCCCGATCCGCTATCACTGGTGCTGCAACGCAGAAACTTACTGGCTGATTGGCGAACACATGGGACATGCCATGGTGGAGCTACTGGGGGGCAGGAAGGCCCCCGGAATTCCGGGGAGCCAGTCAAATTAGGTTCAGGATCCCTTGCCCGCGATTTCCCTTATTCTTCCACTGACACTCGATAGAATCGCTGATCCTCTCCGATGGCCCGGGGGT
This sequence comes from Roseibacillus sp., assembly GCA_002686085.1. Lineage (GTDB taxonomy): Bacteria > Verrucomicrobiota > Verrucomicrobiia > Verrucomicrobiales > Akkermansiaceae > Roseibacillus_B. Next base: position 29,439 of record NZAC01000013.1, read on the forward strand.
CAAGCTGCAAGGTTACTGTTCCTACCGCGATAATTCCCGAAGAGGTTACTTCCCAGTTGATCAAATCAGTGCTTGCTTCGAGAGTGTAACTCTTTCCTGGCACGCTATCCCATCTCACTGTAACAAAACCTGTAAGAGGATTTCTGCTTAGTGTCGTTATCTGAAAGAGCGAGGCCCCATCGAGTGGATCAGTTCCAGCCGCAATTTCGGATCCATCGGGAGACCCATCGCCATCTGTATCCGGGCGGAGTGGATCGGTGCCCGCGACTGACTCATCGGTATCACTGAGACCGTCCCCGTCACTATCAAGAAGCAATCCAGCCCCCGGAGTCCCTCCTACTACCGCACTGGCTCTCCAGTTAAGAGGGTCATTGTAGTCACCCTCGGTATCAATAATCTCCAACGATGGACCGTCCCCTGCTGGCGCCAGAGGCCATGGTTCAACCGAGTCGTAATTGAAGTCGTGGACGAGGTTTCCCGAACCGTCCCGAAGGACTATGTTCTCCCCACTGTTTGAGAGCGCACCTGCAGCCCACTCTCCCAACACTCGCACGCCTGGCCCATACTTCGCCCGAAAGGCCTCGAGATCTGCAACCACAACGGCATGCTCGTCGGGAGCGAGTGCCTCAGCCGGAAAGCTGAAGGCGTTAAACGGATCACCGTCATCAAACCCGATCCCCTCGAGCTCCAAGACATTAGCTCCGGTGTTGACCAACTCAATGAATTCAAGGGCACTCCCTTCAACAGGCTCATACATGAGCTCCGTGATTCGGAGATGATCTGCGGCTGGGCTGGATACCGAAGGATCGATCAGCATTACGTAATCAAATTTAAAACGAGACGCCCGAGCACTATCGTTAGCTGCAAAAATCCCGCCTCTTCCAGCAGTAGCCGCAGAAGGTATGGAGCGTGAATAGATTACCGTCCAGACGCCGGGCTCCAACCGGCGCTCGAACCGCAGGTTTCTCCCGTCCCGCCTGATCCGGATCACCGCCGACCCCTCCGAATACGCCCTGTTAAAGAGTTGCGTGAAGGCACCTCCGCTAGAGCGTTTGACGCGCAAAGCGTTACCATCTTCCATGGCAAATACATACCGGGTTGAGGCTGCTCCCTCCTGCATTTCTACGATAAGCCCCGAGATGAAGTCCCCGCGTTGTACTGAATCGAGCGATAGATCCGTCTGAAGGACAAAGTCCGCAGAATCGGGAATCTCACGCCAGATAGCAGGAAAGGTGGGGTTCGATCCCGTGAGCGGTCTCGCCACGTTATCACCCAGTTTGAGCACCAGATTACCGGGCCTGTCGTTAAGAGAGTACCAGGAACCCTCACTGTAGTCATGCCGGACATCTACATTTTCAGGATCCCACCAGCTCTCGAGTAACCTTGAGGTGAAGGGGCTCCATCCTGAATCCGCATAGACAGAAACCTCCCTCATTTCGGAATGGCTTTCTCCATCATCATCAGACGCCGCCAGCACAACCTCGTAGAGCCCTGGACCTCCAAAGGTTAGTTCTGCACTGTCTACTGTTGGGTTCGCAAGAACGACACGTTCTTCTGGAGTCGCAGACCATGAGAACTCGAGGCCCCTACCCTCAGGATCGTAACTGTCTGCTGCATCAATATCCAAAGTATCTGCCACTGAGATATTGAACGAATCAGGACTCGAATCCAATTCCACAACCGGATGGGCATTTCCTGATTTGTTCACGTTCACTGTATCGGTGTGGACAACGTTTCCTTCACGGTCCAAACCATTGACTGTGAGAGTCGTAATTCCCTCTTTCAGCTGGATTCCACTGACAGTCCAGCTGGTTTCTGAATTGAAAACCCACTCAGCCTCTGGATGGTCTTCCACCTGAACTGAAAATACGTTGTAAGGGCTACTTCCACGCAGCGACAAGGTTTGCCCACTCGTTCGGACTGTTCCACCTCCACCTGAAGTGACATTAAAATCCATATTCAGCGAGCTCGAACCAATAGCGTTGTTCCGAGCATAATTCGCACGACTATTGTTGAAATTATTGTAGGTCGAAATGTTGGCCGAGTAGGACCCGGAAGCCGCCTCTTCCAAATTCAACCACATCCCCAGACGCCCTGATCCAGCAGTATACTTATCGACCATCTCTCCTATGTAGTAGTTGAGACGCTGACGAACATAGGGCTTGAAGAAGAAGTTCCTCACACCTGTAAGGTTGCCAATGAATTCAGCAGAAGTGCTACCAAAGGTCAGATCAGAATCCCACTGAGCGAGCTGCCACTTCCCATCAGAATAACGGCGAAGAAAATACCCATTCTTGCCTCGATTTCGTGTCAGGGTATCCCAGTCATCGACCCACCCCCTGACAGCTGCATTCGCTGCCATGAGATCTATGTCGGCGAGCCGCTCGATTTCAGCCCGGGTGAAATTATCCTGACCTACCTGCTCTACCCAGTTCACGAAAGAGGAATAGTCATACTCATCCTCGCGAGACCTCTTGATCCACTCCGCATGGTATCTCTCAGGTTCGCGGGTTCCCTTGTAGCTCCAATCAGCATTCCGATTTCCTCGACTCCAATTATCTTCAAACCACCACTCATCATCAATTCGATAGAGCTCGCCCTTCTCTCCTTGCTCCCAGTTACGCTTCAAAAAATCGTTGGCGTTAGGTTCCACGTCCTCCCGAAGAGAGGCACTGCTCCCGTTGATGATCACACGGACAAATTCATTCTCGTTCGAGGCGTGTCCAAGCAAGTAGAGCCAATAGCGAATAATTCGATTATGATACCCCCGTCCTCCTCCGGCATCGTTATCAATCGCACGCTTGGTGTACCCACGAAACCGACGGTCCCGTGGCGATTTCCATTTCGCTCTCGACAAATCTTCTCCGTCAGACCGAGTCCACGGACTCCCACTTTTCCGGATCTCGGCGTTATAAATTACCTCATTTTCTTCACTGATGAACGTCGAATTAAAGTATTGATTCGAAAGGCGTGGAAACGCGTAGTTGTTCTTCGATTCTCCCGACGTTCCACCGCCGAGATAATCTATGTCACGTGCTGAGATTACAAAGCGCTGGGTTCGCAGATCCGTCGGAATATTACTATTATCGACAACATACAGCGCCGGTGCATCAGGCGCTGAGCGAGGAATATGATTGGTTCCTGCAGCAGATGTGGCCTCCACATAAAACTGAATGATCGTTCCATCACCACGCGAGGGCAACGTTGTGCTGTAGATTCCATCACCAGCCTCGAGGTCCCCAGCCTGACCATTATCATTCATGGCCTGTGTTCCCCACGAATTACTCCATGTGGCATTATCAACTCTGTAGCGAAGATTCACCCCGGTAAGAGACCTCACTGAGTTAACTCTGGTCGTGATGGTGACCGAATCCGAGGAAGTGGGCACAGGAGGGGCATGCATGATTTCGGACAGAGTTGGCATCGCCTGCTCCTCCGCGCTCGAATTGACCGAGCCTGGTGTGCCGAGGTTGCGCGGAATTGGAAGCCGGATAATGCCACCGAAGCTTCGATCCCAGGTATTAACGACCAGTGTCGGTTTCCCGTATACCCAACGAGCCTGGCACTGCCACACGAGATCGTCATTGTCAGAGATGGAGGTTACATCGATCTCGCATCGATTAGCTTTGACATCGCCGTGGCCCGTCGAGACGAGGCGCAGCTCGTTACCTGACATGAAGGTCCGGTAGTGGGTTCCCTGACAAAGCCAGCCGTTGGAAGCATTCCCATTGGTCACCACCCTTTCTCCCGAGCTCGGCAGAAGATTCGACCCGTTGGCACCCCGCCTGAGGCTCATGGTCCGTAGAGCGATGTGGGCATCTCCCACCGCGTGGATATGCAGCTCCTTATAACTGGAACTCCCCCCTCGGGAGTTATTCTGCAGATACCGGTCCTCAATGGTGTAAGTCTCAAAACGCGACTTCTGGGACTCATCCGAATCGGCCCACGCACTGGGCATAGAATTATCCATGTCAGGGTTCCGCAGTTCCATGCTACTACCCAGTCCCCCCGCAAGCGCGGGCCATTCACCGCCTGTCGAATAATGCACTTCATCAGCCAGATTGCCCCATGAATCCAGGAGAACGAGTAGTTCCCCGCTGTTACTCAGGGTGCCATCATATGGGCCGAGCACCCGCGCCCCGGGGTGAGCCTCACTCGTGTAGGCAGGGTTGGCGGCGACAACGAGATACTCTCCGGCCGAAAGACTGACACCGGCAGGAAAAGTATAATCCACCCCTTCATCAATACGCCAGCCACCCAGATCGATTGAAGCCCTTGAGTTATTGTAGAGCTCGATATATTCGCCATCCCTGTGACTGGAGGGGGGCTCCACCATAAGCTCGGTGATCACGATACCCTGCTCGCGCGTTGGATCGTTCGCCCGGTTTTGGCTTCCCACCTCTGAGGAGTAGAACATCCCGGATCCATCCGGATACGCTGCTGAAAAATTGCGCCCCCAAGCTTGCTCGACTACTACCGCATCAATAACTCTGTTCCCGGAATCCACCAGCCATAGAACTTCATCACCGCCACCGGTTCCAAACAATACAGGCCAGCTCCTGAAGCCCCGCGGGCCAATGGCCCCTGAAAGAGGAATCTTGTCACTGAAATCCCTGCGGCTTGACAGGAAGAGCCCCGACAAGCTCTGGGAGGTAGCCCCCTCGTGATAAAGTTCGACCCAGTCTATATTGCCATCCACGTCATAATGCACTTCATTGATGGCGAGGACCGTGCCCAGTTCCGCCGCGCTGGAATTAGCTGCGTCGCGGGTCGGTGAAGTAAAAAGAAACCAGCTACCAGCTCCTGCCGGCTTACGGCCCAAGGATCGCCCATCATTGGGCATGGCCGTATCAATACCATTGACGATGGTGGAACCATCATTCTGAGTGAGATACACTACAGTGGTGGTTCCCACTGACAGATTAGCCTCGGCAAATCCCACGGAAGAAAGACCTCCCGGCTGAATAACAAGACTCCCCGGGATGCGATACTTCGTGAGGTTACTTGCGGAATCGCTAAGATACCAACCTCCCACGTCGATTGAGGATCCCGTAGGATTGTAGAGCTCAACAAATCCGCTTCCATTCTGAGGAAGCACCTCGTTGATGACGATACTCGGAGCACTTGGAGTCGAAATGTTTACCCTTGCTCCAAAAACGACATCAGAACTTGTGGTTCCAGTTTGGTGAACCTCAACAGCCAGAACATTGGTGCCCTCTACCAGGGGCGGGGAGCTGCTGGTCACAATCGCTTCTTCCTCACTTGCGTCTCCCACCGTTCTTGAGGCTGTTGTCGTGAAGCCAGCACCCTCTTCGACGCCAATTCCTCCCAGCCATTGGCCATTGAGCCAAAAGCCTGCTCCGTCATCCAAAATGGTATCAATGGAAATACTGGTTCCCTGAGTCGTACCGTTGAACTCAAAAGAAGTCCTGAAATAGTATGTTATGATATCGTTGCCCGGCGCGTTTGGATTTTCGAAAGGCGTTGAAATCCCCGGCGAGGGAACCACCGAAGTCTCATACCCAAAGAGGCCTCGCCCTGTATCCCAGCTTGCATCATTAAATCCGGGATTCTTCCACCCGCTTCCCTGATTAGAACCGTCGTCAAGATACTTCCATCGATGGTCAAAGTTGATGTAAGGGAGCCCCACTGAAAGGTCTACCTCCGGGTTCGAATACGGTTCCTCTGCCGCCGCCGGCTCACCTGCTCCGGGTGTCCCCCCCGGGGAACTACTCGCCCTCCAAACTCGATAGTCATCAATGGCGTAACTGTCATTATCGAGAACAAGGCTATGCCCTCCTCCGTCGGCAGCAATCGGCCACGGATGACGGTCATCATACCTTAACGTGCAAACCGTCGCTCCGTTTTTGTCCCGAATATTGATTCGTTCTCCTTCATTGGCGAGGGATCCCGTCCAGGGACCCAGTACTCGCACAGACTGAGGCAATCCGTAATCCGCCCGGAAAGTTGCGGGATCTACTCCGCAAATGACAACGCGCTCCCACTGCTTGAGAAAGTTACTCTCATGGTTCCCGGAATCGTAAACCGGAAAGTCAAAGTCCACCGCTCCTCTCACCTTCCATTGGGCAATATCATAAATCGTTGCGGTAAGGTTCTCGACCTCGATGAATTCGTGGAGGCCGGCAGGGGGATGATACATCACTTCCCTGATAACTACCTGCTCTCCCTTCAAGGATGAGAAGGCCCCGACAAAAACGAGAGGTATGCAGAACTTAAAAACGCAATTCATGGGATTTGGTTGGAAGGAGTGTCTGGACGAGGCGTTACAATATCGTCACTTGATCCCCAAGCAAAGTTGAATACCGCACACCAGTCTTCCCGATCAGGTGTGGTTTTAACCCAGAAGTGGCATCAAGGAGCACGAAGCTCCCCGAAAGGATCTCAGGCTCCTCAGATCGCTAAAAGGCCTGTTTCAGAGTGTCCTCCGCCATTTTCAATCACTCAACCACCACCCTGTAGTAGAGCTCCTGACCATCGGCAGAGACATGTGGCAGCACCGTAATGCCTCGAGAAGCCTCCACCGTTCCCACATCCGCCCAGCTATCTGGGGTCAGGTCCGGACTGACTTGAAGAGTGTAGCTCCGCCCAGGGACACTGTTCCAGCTAGCCCGGGTGGTATCTCCAACTCTCGTAACCTCGATCAACTTAAAGACAGAGAGAAGGTCCAGGGGGTCAGTTCCGGCATCAACCTCACTGCCGTCTAGTGCCCCATCGCCATCGCTGTCAGGGTTCAGGGGATCCGTTCCTGCCAACGCTTCACCAACATCGTCAAGCCCATCGTTATCCAAATCACCCTCAGAAGTTACAATACCCGGGGTTCCCCCCAGAACCAGACTCGCACGCCAGTTGGACGGGTCATTATAATTCCCTTCGGTATCAATGACTTCCAGAGAGGACCCTTCCCCATCAGCTTCAACCGGCCATGGAAGGTCATCAGAATATTCAAAGTCGTGGATAATATCACCCCCGGCATCAACGAGCACTATAGACTCTCCACCATTACTGATTCCTCCATCACCCCAACTGGCCAAGACTCTGATTCCTTCTCCATAAATTGCTCTGAAATCTGATGGGTTCGCAGTAACCACAGCAATTTCTCCGGCAGCCAATTCAAGGCCATCAAAAACAAGCCCTGAAAACGGATTTCCATCTTCAAATCTGACACCAGTCAGATCGATCGATGAGCTGCCAGTGTTGGCAAGTTCGATAAACTCCAAATCATATCCAACCCCAAGATCAAGAGGGTGGTACATAACCTCCGTAATACGAAGGTCCTCAACCGCAGCACTTTCAGAGGCAGAATCAACCACCACGAAATAATCAAACTCAAAGCGTGCCATAAGGGCCGAAGGAGTTGAGGCAAAAATCCCTCCGCGCTCAAGGGATGCCTCTGCATCGATATCCTCGGAATGCAAGGTTTCCCATGTTCCTGGGCTAACACGGTAATCAAAATGCAGACCACTCCCTACCCTCCGTATACGGACGACAGCAGCACCTTCAGCCCATGTTACGCTTCCCAGGCGGGTCTCAGTGGTGCCGACAATCTTTCGCGCTCGCAAAAAGTCTCCGTTCTCCATTCCGAACGCATACGTGACCTCCTGCCCGTCCTCGATAACCCTCACGATCAGGCCCGCGATAAATCCTCCCTGCTGAATGGAGGAAAGGCTCAGGTCGGTCTGGAGAAGAACGTCCTCCGCCCCGGCCAGATCGCGCCAGAGGACCGGATATTGCGGATTCACAGTCCGCATCGACTTCGCGGAATCATCGTTTAATTTCAGAGTAAGCTCGCCCGGCCTGTCATTCAGGGAATACCAGGCACTACCGCTGTAGTCGTGCCGAACCTCCACATTTTCTTCGACCCAGCCCTCACCGAGAGTCTGATCCGAGAATGGATGCCACTCAGATTCCGAATACACCGTAATTTCTCTTGTAGTCACAGTCTCGGTTGCGTCCTGATCCTCTACCGTGACGGTAAGCACATACAAACCGGGCCTCGGAAAGCGAACGTTAACAATTTCGGGAGACGGATTTTCCAATATTGCGTCCCCATCAACTTCCCATCGATAACTTAGATCCGTCCCTTCAGGATCAAAACTCGCACCTCCATCAACCACCAATGTGCTGTGTACGGGGACATTGAGAGAGGAGGGCGAACTATCAAGATCGACAACCGGGGGAGCGTTACCTGCCTTATTGATCACGACTACATCCGTTCCAACGACCAGCCCCTCTGAGTCAAGAGCCTGAAATTCCAGCTCGTTACGACCTTGGCGCAAATAAATGCCCGAAGCAGCCCACTCAGTCTGCCCCGTGAACTGGACCTCTACATCTGGGCGGTCAACGACGCGGATATCAAACGCCCGATGGTTGCTGGTTCCGCTGAGGTCAATGATATCTGCAGCCGTGCTTGAGGGACCGTTGACAGTAAAACGGGTATTCGCAACAGCACTTCCGATTTCAGAGTTCATGGCATAATTGACCCTCGAATTGTTAAAGTTGAGATACCGACTCGGATTAATGGACACTCTCCGATTGGAGCGCGCCTCGAGATCAAACCATGTCTCCAGACGCTCTGATCCACTGGTATACTTCTCCACCATCTCCCCAATATAATAATTCACCCTCTGCTCCACGTAGGGTTTACGGAAAAAATTAGGCACTCCCGTTAAGCCCCCGATGAATGGAGCCGAAGTATTCCCATAGGTCAGGTCAGAGTCCCACTGCAGGAGCATCCACTTCCCATCGCTATGCCTTCGGAGAAAATATCCGTTCTTTCCCCTGTTTCGAGTCAAGGTGTCCCAGTCATCGACCCAGCCACGAACCACCGCATTAACTGCCATCATATCAATGTCCGCCATCCTTTCAATTTCCTCGCGGGTAAACCGATTCTGACCCACGGAGAAAACCCAATTGAGGAATGACCCGTAGTCGTATTCGTCTTCACGCGACCGCTTCATCCATTCAGCGTGATACATGTTTGGCTCCATGCTGCGTCCATCCACTCCCCAGTCTGCGTTTCTCTGAGTACGGCTCCATCCATCGTCAAACCACCACTCATCATCGATACGGTAAAGTTCTCCCTTTTCGCCCTGATCCCAGTTGCGTTTAAGAAAATCGTTCGCGTTAGTTTCCACGTCCTCACGAATCATCGCCGGACCGTTGTTGATCACGATCCGAACGAACTCGTGCTCGTTGGACGGGTGCCCAAGCAGATAGAGCCAATATCTTACCAGCCTGTTGTTGTGGGACCTTCCTACCGCCGGGTCGTCATCAATCGTCCGGCGAGCCCATCCACGATAGCGCTTATCACGGGGGCTTTTCCACTTGAGGGTCTTGCCCTGAGAGGTGCTGAAGCTATCGCTTCGCTGCCATGGACTACCCGCCTTACGGAATTCAGCATTGTAAATGATATGCCGTTCGTTGCCTATGAAAGTAGCGTTGAAAAACTGGTTCGAAAGCCGGGGAAAGGCATAATTAAAAGCCGAACCTTGGCCGGCATTACCCAAAGCTTGCACAGTTCGGGCTGAGATGACGAAGCGCTGGCTTCTCAGATCCCGGGGCACTGCAGTAGTGTCCACGATGAACATCGCGGGACGTTCAGGAGCGGGGCTTGGCATAACGGTCACTTCTCCACTTGCACCTTCTGCCTCGACGTAGAACTGGGCGATGACCCCGTCGGAGGTGTATTCAGAGAGAGTCGCAGTGTAGATCCCATCACCTGCTATGTTATCTCCATTAGATCCGTCATCGACCATCCGAGTCGTATCCCACGCCGTGTCAGGATTAGCGCTGTCGAGGCGATGCCGCAGGTTCACCGTTGGAGCATCCGATGAACTGACCCTGACGGTGACCTGCACAGGATTACCCCGCGGCACGGCCGGACTATGTATCAGCCCACTCAATGCCGGAGCCGCTGAGGGGATCAGGGCAGAGTTGCCGGACCCCGCACTTCCGAGATTTCGCGGCACTGGCAACCTCAAAATCCCTCCGAAGGAGCGATCCCACGTATGCACAATAACGGTAGGCTTGCCGTAGACCCAGCGAGCCTCGCACTCAAAGGTCAGATTGTCTGAGCGATTCATACCGGTCACATCGATTTCCACTCTGTTAGCCTTGATATCTCCATGGCCTGTAGAGACGAGATGGAAGTCGCGTCCCTGCATGTAACTCAGGTGGTGTGTCCCCTGACACAACCAGCCGGAAGAACCCTGCCCGTTCGTGCTAACCCTCTGCCCCCGTCCGGGAAGCAGGTTGGGTCCACCCTGGCTCAATGCGAAATTCATGTTCCGCATGGCAATTTCGCAGTCCCCAACGCCATGCATGTGCAACTCTTCGTAGCTACTTTCTCCTCCCATAGTCCGCAGGCGGTCATAGCTGTCTGTTATGGAGAATGTCGTCCATTCTCCTTTTTCTGACTCATCAGAATCTCTCCAGGCCGTCGGCACTGAGTTATCCATCGTCGGATGCCGCAATTCGAGTGAGCTACCAAGCCCCCCGGCCTTTTCCGGCCAGTCTCCACCCGTATGATAGTGGACTTCATCGACCATGTTCCCCCATGCATCCTCGATCCGGAGCAGTTCGTTATTGTTGCTCAAGCTGTCGTTATATTGCCCTATGATCCGGGCATCGGGAAAGGCAGCTGCTGTGAGGCGCTCGTTCGCAGCGATAACCACATACTCACCGGGAGCAATCGTCGACCCCGCAGGGAAGCGAAAATCCACACCATCCACAACTCGCCAGCCACTCATATCCACAATCGTGTTCCCTCTGTTGTAGAGCTCGATGAACTCTCCATCCCGATGCCCGGAAGGAGGCTCAACCATAAGCTCATTGATCACCACTTCAGTTTCGCGGTCCGGATTGTTTGGCGCCTGCCTGCTTCCTTGGGCAGAGGAGTAGAAATCCGTGGAGCCATCGGGAAAGGCTGCGACATGGTCGCGAAGACTCTGCCGGTCGTATCCCACCGCACTCCGGACCACATTGTTGCCGTCCACGAGGAACGCGACCCCGTTATCAGAAAATCCTACATCAAAGGAAAGAAACCCATTGGGTGGCACCGACCCCGATATCTCGGTTCTGTCACCAAACCCCCGCGCTCCACTCAGAAAATACCCATCGAGGCTCTGAACGATATTCGACGTGTTGTAGACCTCCACCCAGTCAACATCTCCATCCGAGTCAAAATGAAGCTCATTGATCACGAGAGAAGACACTACCGCACTGTCGGAATTACCAGGAAACCCTCCTACCCTGGAACTTGCTCCCCAGCTCCGGTAGTCATCGATCCTCCGCTCTGACTCAGTTAATACGAGACTGTGCCCAGCTCCATCGGGCGCAACCGGCCATGGGTGGGTGTCGTCGTATCTTACCGAGGTCATCACAACACCGTTCTTGTCCCGCAATGTGATCCGATCGCCGGCATTATCGAGAGACCCGGTCCATGGGCCGAACACCTGAATCGCATTAGACACCCCGTAGGCGGCCCTGAATTCCGCAGGATCCCCTTGGCACACCACGATCTTACGTCGTCCAACAAGAAATGAATCGTTAGGAGCCGCAGCAGAAAAATCCGGAAAGGTGTAATCAACCCCGCCTGTAATCTTCCACCCTGCAATGTCAAAGACGCTTGAAGTGAGATTTTCGATCTCGATAAACTCCGGGAGCGGAGTCTCTCCCTCCGGGACCATCTGTGGATGATACATGATTTCCCGAATCACCACCTGCTCCCCACGGACGAGCTGGAGTGACAAGAGAATGCCTAAAAGCGGGAAGGCGAAAAAGGAGCGAAGATTCATTGAGGGCGGGGGCTTGTATGGGGGTTTGCAAGCAGGTAGCTGCAATCTATTCCGGGTGGCATTTTTGCCGTGTTACCCCCCAAGTAAAGGCCGAAAGATGCAGATGGGCTAATCACCACATCGCCCCAGCCCCGGAGAAAGGGCAGCGCAGAGCCACGCCCCGCTCTCAGAGTCTTGCCACCTCGCCGGGAGCGGATCAATGAATCATCAGTTTTGTGCTCAGCACCCCTTCTCGCTCATTTATTACAGAGTTCTCCATCCCGTAAGATAAAAATTCGGGTTGAGCTGGCAGGAGGATTGTTTAACAAGTGTTAGGGCTTCAATCATTGGTCCAGAAAACCCGTCATGAGATCTCAGACACTGGCAGCGCAACGATGCCTCGCCCGGGGTATATTTGCATTCCTAGCCCTCACGCTGGGCAGCCCCCAGCAATCCAAAGCCAAGGAGCTGGACTTCGCCCGTGAGGTTCTTCCCATTCTCTCTAACAAATGCTTTGTCTGTCACGGACCGGACGCAAAAAAGGAGGATGATCTCCGTCTTGATTCCTACCAAGGCGCCACCGAAGACCGCGATGGACTTCGAGCCATCGATCCGGACAACCCTGAAGACAGCGAACTCATTCTACGGATCCACGACGCGGACGACCCGATGCCTCCGAAGGAGGCCGACAAGCAGCTCACTTCCGACGAACGGGAAATTTTATCACGATGGGCCAGAGAGGGCGGCAACTATGCCAAGCACTGGTCTTTTGTGGCTCCTGTGCGCAAGAACCCGAGCACGGCTCCCGAAGACACCAAAACCAAGCATCCGATCGATAGCTTTGTCAAAGCCAAGCTGATTGAAAATCTCGGCGAGAAAGCGGACTTCGCCAGCATGAGCGACCGAGCTACCCTGGCGCGGAGGGCGGCCCTTACCCTTACTGGTCTGCCTCCCGATCCCGCTGTCCTGGCCAGCTTCCTGAGCGACGAGACAACTACTGCATACACACGCTATATCGAAACGCTGATGGAGAGCCCTCGCTATGGAGAACATCAGGCTCGATACTGGCTTGATGCAGTTCGTTATGGTGACACCCATGGCCTCCATCTGGATAACAAACGGGGCATCTACCCGTATCGTGACTGGGTGGTTCGCGCCTTCAACAAGAACCTCCCACTTGACGAATTCATCATCTGGCAACTTGCGGGCGACCTCCTTCCCGAAGCAACTCTGGAGCAGAAGGTAGCTACGGGATTTGTCCGCATGAACCCCTCGACAGCAGAAGGCGGAGCCATCCCTGCAGAATTTCAGTGTAAAAACAATTTCGACCGGACAGAAACCATTGGCACAGTTCTCCTGGGGATGACCATGTCCTGTGCTCGCTGTCATACCCATAAATACGATCCGATAACTCAGACTGAATACTACCAGCTTCTTGCCTTCTTCAACTCGACATCGGAGTCCCCGATGGATGGGAACAAATACGAGTATGGGCCGGTCATAAAAGCCCCCGCAGACCAGGTCGCATGGAACGAATGGGAACATCTCACCGCCCGAAACGACGCCCTTCTGAAAGAGCTGGCTGCCTTGAAAGCTATCCCCATTGCAGATACCGAAAAACCGCAATGGAAGACGCTCTCCCGGAGGGAACAACTAAATCGGGTTGCCGATCCGAAGGGACCGTTCAAGGAGTCCGCTCTCCATCCAAAAGCCACAGAGCTGAAGACCCTGTTCGCGGAATCCGAAAAGCGTTTTACCTCAACCTTGGTGGCTCAGGAACTTAGCAAACCCAGACCTACCAAGGTACTTGTAAGAGGCGAATACAATCAACCAACCGGCGACCCGGTGAAGCCCGGAATTCCCTCCGTCATGGGCAGTCTCCCTGCAGATGCGCCCCTCAATCGTCTTGGACTCGCGCAATGGCTCGTCTCCCCCGAGAATCCACTCGTCGCGCGGGTTCTCGTCAACAGAATCTGGCAGCGAGTCTACGGCGACGCCATCGTGCGTTCCCCAGAGGACTTTGGTCTGCAGGGCAAGCAGCCAACACATCCTGAACTTCTGGATTGGCTTGCTTTGGAACTGCAGGAGTCCGGTTGGGATCTTCGTCACATCCTCCGATTGATGCTGACCAGCCAGACCTTCATGCAGCAATCCAATCAGAGAGCTGATCTACCCGAAGACCCGGAGAACCTCTGGTATGCAAGGGGTCCAAGCTATCGCCTCGACGCAGAAGTTATCCGGGACATGTCGCTATGGTCCAGTGGACTTCTGGACGATCACATGGGAGGCGAGGGAGTGAAGCCTTACCAGCCCGCGGGTCTTTGGAAGGCCCTCATGCACCCAGGCAGCAACACCAAGAACTATGTCGCCGATAAGGGCAGCAAGGCGTATCGTCGCAGTCTCTACGTGTACTGGAAAAGAACGAGCCCTCACCCGATGATGACCCTTTTTGACGCACCTGACCGCGAATCGAGTTGTGTCCGCCGCTCCCGTACTAACACCTCGCTGCAATCACTCGGCCTGCTCAACGAGACCCAGCGTGTGGAAATGGCCCGGAAACTTGCAGAACGCCTTGTCACCGAAGCCACCGACGATGATTCCAGAATGGATCTTCTTTTTACCCTGGTAGCAAGCCGACCACCACGTGACGCCGAGAGAAAGGCATGTGACCACTTGCTAGAGCAGATGCTCCACCGCTACCGATCCTCTGAAGACGACGCCCTTGCCCTTCTTTCGACCGGAGAGATTGCCCGCAACCCAGACCTCGAACCCGCGGAAGTAGCGGCATGGACCCAGNTATCCATCACCGTTCTCGCCAGTGACATCGCTCTCCTCCTGAACTAACCCTCCTCCTCTCANTCTTTTCTGGANCAACGCCCAATATGGAACTTCACGACTATCAACTCTCCATGACCCGCCGGCAGCTTTTTGGCAGGTCGGCGCTCGGAATCGGCACGGCGGCGATGGCTCAGATGCTACCCACAGAGCTTCAGAGCGCGCAGGGCAGGGCAGACCTCAACGGTGGGATCCACCATAGAGCCACTGCCAAGCGAGTCATCTATCTTTTCATGAGCGGTGGCCCAAGTCACATTGATACGTGGGACTACAAACCGAAGATGCGGGATATGTTCGGTCAGGATCTGCCTGAGCATATCCGGGACGGGCAACGGGTTACCGGAATGACGGCCGGCCAGAAAACTCATCCGGTCTGTCCCTCTAAATACGAGTTCACCAAACACCCGAATAACGAGGATGGTCTTTGGGCAAGTGAACTTCTTTCGAAAACCGGCAAAGTTGCCAAGGAGCTTTGTGTGGTGAACAGCACCTTTACGGAAGCGATCAACCATGATCCTGCAATTACCTATATCCAGACCGGGAGTCAGGTTCCCGGACGGCCGAGCCTCGGGGCCTGGCTGAGCTATGGGCTCGGGACCATGAATGAGGATCTCCCCGGCTATATCGTGATGCACGCCAAGACGAGCTTCCCTGAGCAAAGCCTGTTCAACCGTCTCTGGGGTCCTGGCTTTCTTCCTGCCGAACATCAAGGTGTTCTTCTGAGGAGCGAAGGAGATCCCGTTCTCTATCTGAGCAACCCAAAGGGGACATCCAGAAAAGACCGTCGAGCTCAGCTTGATACATTGGCTGCCCTCAACCGCAGCCAGCATGAACAGTCTCTTGACCCTCAGACATTGGCCCGTATCAAGCAGCACGAAATGGCCTTTCGAATGCAAGCCTCCGTTCCGGAACTGATGGATCTGACTACGGAAAGTGACAAGACCTTCGAGCTCTATGGGGAAGAAGCAAGAAAGGCAGGCACTTTCGCAGCCTGTTGCCTTAACGCCCGACGCCTCGCTGAACGCGGCGTGAGAAATATCCAGATTTTTCACCGGGGATGGGACGCCCACGGAAGCCTCCCCCGCGAGCACGAATCCCAATGTCGAGATATTGATCAAGCTTGCTACGCACTCATTACAGACCTGAAACAGCGGGGAATGCTGGATGAAACCCTGGTGGTCTGGGGAGGAGAATTCGGCCGAACTTCCTACTGCCAGGGAGGGCTAACCAAAGAGAACTACGGTCGCGACCATCATCCCAGGTGCTTTACGACATGGATGGCCGGGGGCGGAGTAAAGCCCGGCATCACATATGGCAGAAGCGATGACTACGGGTACAACATCGCAAACCCTGATGGAACACCCTTGCGACCAAAACCAGAGAAGGAAAAGTGGACACCGGGAACCATGCATATCCACGATCGGAACGCTACTATCCTGCACCTGCTCGGCATTGACCACCGGAAGCTGACCTATCGGTATCAGGGGAGAGACTTCCGTCTCACCGACATCGACGGCCACGTCATCAAGGACATTATCTCCTGATCCTCCATCTCATGTCCGGTGCGTGAATCTACCACCTCAACGGCCGAGTCCGGATTGAGCTTGGCCTGATGAGCCATCTGACTAAAAGGTATGCGCTTGCAGACTGGGACTTGGCA
The DNA here is from genome assembly GCA_002686085.1 of Roseibacillus sp. GTDB lineage: Bacteria > Verrucomicrobiota > Verrucomicrobiia > Verrucomicrobiales > Akkermansiaceae > Roseibacillus_B. The sequence continues at coordinate 45,729 of NZAC01000013.1, forward strand.
AACCCGCTGGGCTGCCTCCGGTGTTTATCCGGTTCACACCTCTTATCCCTCCATGGAAATCGTAGTCGCCGGCCTTCTAACTGACCTCCGGAGAACTCTGTCCACCTCCTCCTGAATCAGCTTCCTGCCCACCGTTCACCAGTTTGGATGATCCAACGCCAAACATCGTCAGCGCTTCCAGAGTCGCATGCATGGTAGCATCCAACGGGTGGACTGCGCTTTCCGGGACTAACTGAATCTGCCCGAGGGTCGCCGCCGGGACAGACGGAAGAAAGACAGCAACCTGCCCGTTTCCGAGGACCTCGATTTCAAAACCAACCGCCTGCGAGTTCGACCCGAACAATTTTACCAGAACAGGACGAAACTGACGCCCTCCCTCGTGACCCAGATACTGGTGAATCAACGTGCGGATCACCCGATAGCCCGGAATCCGCTCGAGGATACAACGCTCCAGCCAGTTCCGCATCACTGATCCCCATCGTGTTCTGACCGCAACCCCAGTAATATAGCACAGCAGGAGCACCGAGAGTACAGCCACCGCGATCACCGCGTAGCGCATGAGGACCGAATCAAAGGGAAGCCTCTCCACCACCGGAAGCAGGAGGGACTGAAAGAGTGAGGTAATCTGCCAGAGGGCAAATCCAATAATCCCGACCGGGACCACCACCAGCACCGCCCCCATCAGGGTAGTCTTCAGGAACCCGAGGGAACGCTCTTCCTTATCATCGGACATGGTTCATTTCTGCACGAATCCCGCGTCCTGTCGACGCTTCCGAGCAGAAAAGCCGCTCCCCCGGTTTATTCCGCAGCCAAACTCTCCTCCTGCTTGTCCCCGGTGATCGCCGGACCCTCTGAAGGCGACTCATCCCATGCCGAAGGCTCATACCACTCCCCACGAAGCCAATCGACAATGAACCCGATTTCCCGATCCGTTAGCTGTGCGGGACGTTCCAATTCCCCATCTTCCCGATACTTCGGGCCGAAGACAGACATCCTGTCGTTACGCTTACCATAGAAACGCTCGTGAGAAGGATCTCTCACAAAGGCGAGTTGCCACTCCCTGCTCCCATAGCCCGTCAAATCGATTCCCTCACCCTCTCCATGGTAGGTATGGCACTCCGTACATTCGATCGCAAGAAGCTCGCGCCCCTCCTCGATCAGGCTTCGATCAGCAGCATCGAGAGCTGCCTGGTTTTTAAGCTCGGCCTCTGCCGAAAGAGCGACTGCCATCGAATGAACTTCCTCAGACGGAAGATCGAGGAAGATATCACTCTTGAGATACTTCAGCATCCTGCTTTTCTCAATGAGTTTGGTTCCTCCGAAATAATCCGGGTGAGCAAAGGATTCTGCATGTAAGATTCCCGCAGACCACTTCCTTGAGGCAAACCCCTGCAGGTCAGAAGCGCTTTGAGGATCCTTTCGAGGTTTGCCCATCCCGTCGTGACCATCAAAGGAATGGCATGAGGCACAGTTCTGAGAGAAGAGGCGAGGGCCTTGCGTCAGTGCATCATTGCGCAAAAGGGTGATCGCACCCTCTGGCGGAATTCCCGCTGGCCCCGTGGCCAGAACCTTTATCCTGTCAGCATCCCGGTGCGCTGCTTTCACTGCTGCCTGATGTTCCTCACTCGTCCAATCGTGAGTATAAGCCACCAGCGTGTAATGAACAAAGCCCCCAAGAACGAGAACCAGAAAGACCAGGTTGAATATATGGCCGATTCGCTTCCGCCCGATAAAAGGCATCAGAAACACAATTGTAGCCACAACGCCGGGTATGACAAATGCCCCGGTAATCAGATCAAAGTCTTTCAAGAGGGCAAAGAGAGACATGAAATACCAATCTGGACGAGCGGCTGAATAGTTCTCCGACGGATCTGCAGGCGCACTGAGCTCTGTCCCAACCTGCCCGACAAAAAAGAGAATTCCTCCCAGCACCACGGCACACGCTATCGCATCCCGCAGGACCTGATCCGGCCAGAAATAGGCGTCCCCAGGACGTGGACGGTGATCCGCCTCTTCCAGCCGTTTCTTACGGACATACAGGTAGACAACCCGGATCAGACAGAGCCCCGTGCATATGCCGGGAACGATCCCGACAAGCGGCCGCGATGCCTCGGGAAAATCCTCCCAGTTGGCCCCAATCAACGCCATCGCGAAGACCATGACGAAAAGTGCCACCCACCAGAAATGGCGGGCAGAGGAGGCAGTCTTGGGAGGTGCCGGAGTGATACCGTGTTTACGAAACAGGTAGATATGAAGCACGATAAGACCGATCAGGAGGGCAGGCAAGACCCCGGCGTGTAGTGCGAAAAATCGGGTAAGAGTATGATGCCCGGCCTCATTGCCTCCAATGAGGATCTGTTTGAGATAATCCCCCACAACCGGCGTATTCCCGACGATATTGGTAGCCACCTCCGTAGCCCAATATCCTTTCTGGTCCCAAGGCAGTAGATAGCCGGTGAGCCCCAGCCCCATCGTTACCGCTAGCAAAGCAAGGCCAAACCAGAAATTAAACTCACGAGGGGCCTTGTATGCCCCATCCACCACCACTTGGACGAGATGCAGAACCAAAAGGACAATCATGAATTGCGAGGTCCAGTGGTGGATGCCCCGCAACCAGACGCCACCTTTCACATGCTCCTGGAGATGATAAACACTTTCCCACGCCGAATTCGCACTCGGACTGTAGAACATCCAGAGCATGATCCCCGTGATGAACTGGACCATGATCGCAAAGGTCAGGGTGCTTCCCCAGACATAGCGCCACCGCGCACCTCCCGGAATATTCTCGAACAGCGTCTCTTGCGTAAACCGCCTGATTCCCGTTCGGTTATCGATCCAATTTAGAAGAGGCTTCATGGTCTCAGGAGGGAGGGTGTTGCACCGATTATCAGACCGCTTTCTTTTCTGAAATGCCTGCCTTGAATTTCTGGAAGCGAATCCATACTTCACCTTGTTCGAGTTTTTCCTCGATAACCTCCAGAGTATCGAGCCCCCGCTTTGCCTGGGTATTGTCCGGGGCCAGACTACCATCCGTCTTGAAACTGCTCTCGTGGCACGGGCAATAATAGTGTTCCCCGCGATCGCCCTCGTTACGATACTCCACCGCACACCCCGCATGGGGACAGCTGGCGCTAAACACTACGACATCCCGCTCCGCAACTCTCTGCGCATACACGAGACCCAGAGGAAGGTCCTTGTAGGTTGTCCACGCATCGGACTTGTCGGCAATAACCTTGAACGCCTGTGGCGGACCGCCCACTGCGAGGCTGTCAAGAGTCGTCAGGCGCGCTAGAATCCCCCCGGAAGCACCGCTGAACAGCGGACTCAGAGCTACCCGTAGACCGACCACAGTTGGCACTGCCACAATCGCGCCGCCAAGAGCTATGCTGCAGAACTCTCTTCGCGGAAATCCATCGCTTCTAGCAGGTGGATGCCCACCCTTATCCACCTCCGCATCGGCATCCTTCAGCTGATCGGCAGAGGATTGCTTGAGGGTATCCGACATCGGTACGTCGGGGAGGTCATCGTCTGTATCTGTCCCGGCCATGGGTTAGGGGGTAGATCCAGGCAGGAAGCTAAAGGAATATCCGCTACACCTCAAGGCAGCAGCGAGAGGACTTACCCTGACTTCATTGAGGCGATTCAATCCCGAAATCAGCCCAAAATAGAGGGGATCAGGAGAACATCAGACCCCCCAGCCTTTTCTAGGAGCGGTGCGGATCAACTTATCCGCAAGTGGGTTCCCCTTGGCCCTCAGCGCCTTGGCGTCCCACTCGACTTTCTCACCTGCCCGCAGCGCAACATTTCCGAGCAGAACCATCTCCGTCAGCGGCACAGAGTATTCGAAGTTCGAGAGGCAGGGAGAGCCTCCTTTACAGGCCTCAATCCATTCCTTGTACGGGTTATCTCCAACCCTTGGAAATACTGGGTCAGGGTCAGCATACTGGACTTCCTGCCCCTCGGAGAGAACCCGAAACCCGTTGGGGTTCCACTCCCTGAAGGCAATAGTGGCCTTCGAACCGACGATAAGGCTTCCATTTTTGGGCAGGCTCTTTTCCCCGATAATATCCGCACTGGGTTGCTTCCCTCCGTCATACCAGGTGAGGCTTACAGGCGGGAGATCCCCTCGGGCGGGAAACTCATAGCGGATTACGCTCCATTTCGGAGCGGTATCCTCACTGACCCCAGAGACGTCCGCCTCTACACTGGTGGGCGCACCAAGCCCCAAAGCCCAAAAGGCCGCATCCATGTTGTGACATCCCATATCACCAAGGGCTCCGGTCCCAAAATCCCAGAAGCCACGCCATTTGAAGGGATGGTAACCGTCATGGTAGGGGCGTTCCGGAGCAGGGCCCAGCCATAGATCCCAGTCGAGATAATCCGGAACCGGCTTTGACCCCTCGGGCCGACTTATCCCCTGTGGCCAGATCGGGCGATCGGTCCACACATGCACCTCTCTTACCTCTCCAATGATTCCGGCCCTTACCACCTCAACCAGCTTCCGAGTACTGCTGTAAGAGTGACCCTGATTTCCCATCTGGGTAACGACCTTCTTATCGCGGGAACGCTTCAACATTTGGCGAGCCTGCCATACAGTATGGGCAAGAGGTTTCTGCACGTAGACGTGGAGTCCCAGATCCATCGCTAACATGCTGGCCGGAAAGTGGTGATGGTCTGGCGTGCTCACCGTCACCGCATCGAGCTGATCGCCAACCTGCTCAAGCATGACCCGGTAATCCTTGAAGAGTTTCGCTTTGGGAAAGCGTGCCTTTCTCGCCCGCAGAGTCCTTTCATCGACGTCACACAGAGCGACAATATTCTCGCTCATGACTCCCTCGCTGTCAGCCGTTCCCTTTCCCCCGGCTCCAATCACTCCGATATTGAGTTTGTCGTTCGGTGACACCTTTCGCCCGGACGCCAGCCCAGCTGGCAGAAGCCCGGACCCTGCGACAAGAGAAGAACTCTGAAGAAAGCGGCGTCGGGAGAATATGGTTTGCATCATGCCATCCGACGATTTTCCCGAGCCGGGGTCAAGCCGTTGAGCTGCACCACCCATGTTCTGGAAAAATCCGGACCTGCTGAAATACGCTTCAACTCTCCCCTACCCGTATTCGGGCGTCCAGCGCATGCCTTCCTCCGACCACATAGTCACCTCTCGACTCCCTCGCCAGAGAAGCCATGGCGCATCCTCTTTTAAGAGCAAGCTCGTCCTCTCCCTCCATGAAGGAATAGAGCACTCCTGCCGCGAGTGCATCACCAGCCCCGATCGGACTGATCGCCTTACATGGAAAAGCCGGGTGGCTGTCAAATTGATCTCCCAGCAGAGCACTCGCTCCTTTCCTGCTCTGTGTAAGAACAATATTTTCGATATTAAATTCCTCCTTTAACCTTCGCATTTCCGTCTCCGCATCGCCCCTTCGTCTCCAGAGCAATTCCAGATCAGCCTCCTTGATAAAAAGAATATGAATTCCGGGGATGATCGTCGAGAGGACCTCGTGCGCACGAGATGGCTGCCAGAGCTTCGAGCGGTAATTGATATCGAACGACACCTTGACACCGGCTCTACACGCCAGCTGCACGGCATCAAGAACCGCCTTACTACTATCCTCCGACAGGGCTGGCGTAATCCCGGTAGCGTGAAAATATTGACTGTCATGCAGAGAATGCAGATCAATTTCATCAATGTTCAAGTCCTCGACGGAGGCTCCTTCCCGGTCATAGGTGACCGTAGTCAAATCATCTTCTTCCGCGGACTCTACCCACATTTGCTCCGTTCGACCTTCATCACTCCGGATCACAGAGGAAACATCGACTCCGTGAGTTCGAATACCGGAAACGACCCGTTCGCCGAGAGCCCCTGTCGCAACTTTCGAATGCCACGAAACACGTTTACCGAGATGCGCGAGTGCAATCGCACAGTTCGACTCCGCCCCTGCCACATCGAGATGGAGTCCCACACTCGAGCGCAAAGGCACACCCGGATCGGTAGTGAGGCTCAACATCGTGGACCCCAGGGTCGTGAAATCCCACGATCTCATTGATAAGGATCGGTATTTTCCGGTGGGAACACAGGCTCCACCTTGCCCTCGAAAACCTTTCCCATCTGAAGGATCCTAGGAATGAGGCGGATCAAGGGCATCCCCACTCGGGGATACAACCACGGGAGCCTTCTGAGCTTTCTCACCCTCTACCTCTGCCGCCAATGGCATCGCAGCAATACCTGCGGCCGCTGCGCCAGCGAGTAGCTGCTTCCTCTTATTGGAGTGGCCAAAGCGCTCCCTGCGAATGACAAGTGAATTTCTATCGTGAACCCTGTAGACCACATTACGCACTTCGTCATCCCGGAAAAACTCTCCGCCCACCTTGAAAATCCGATACCAGAGGTGGTAATCATCCGCCCCGAGCCCAACAGCTCTCTCCTGATAATTTCCTGCTTTGAGAGCAACTCTTGTTCGCATCGTTACCGACGAGTGCGGGAGCATGTTGTCATCCGAGTTACCCGTGAACATCGTATCGAGAGATTTATTGGGCCAGTGAAGCCGCGGAGTAATCTCACCATCCTGCAGGGTGTTTAGCAGACAACCGTAAACGTCCACCCCCTTCTCATCCAGAGACTGAACCGCCCTTTCGAGATACGTGGGCATGATCTGATCGTCATAATCCAGTGGCTTGTAGAACTCCGTTTCGCACTGTGCCAAGGCTTGTCGGTGCAACCAGCTACAGTGCTCGATGTCCGGCTTGAGCCCGGTACAAATCAAAGGCAAGTCGTAACGCTCAGCCAGCCTCTCCCCGAAGGACCACGAACCATCCACCAGGAGAACAGTCCTGAAATTTCTGTAGGTCTGAGCCGCTATGCTGTTGATCGCATCATCGAGAAAAGACGTATCAACGCCCTCATGAATACGAACTCCAACGGTTACGCGCGCATTCTCATGCTGCAGGCCCGTATGAGTCAGGTTTGCCAATACAGGACGATAAGCACTGGCATAATTAGAACCCAGAGAAAGCTGATCAACTGATGCGAGGCACTTGACCGGATCGAGCTTGGCAGCCTTGAGAATCGCACGGTGCGCGATCTTCGCCAGTCGCTTCGGATTATCATTCCAATCAATGAGATATCCATTGTAGCCGCCTTTGATGAAATCTGCGATTCCACACGTCTTGGTTACAACAACCGGAATTCCGCAGCTGAGAGCCTCTGCCGCAGTGAGCAGGAATCCTTCTTTCCGACTGTTACCTAATAAGACATGACAACCTTCCAAGCGGTGCCGGTAACTTAGCGCGTTGAAGTCGAGAGGTCGGATATCCAACCGGTCCTCAACCCCGAGTTTCCGCGCCAACTTCATCACCGCCTCCATCGCCTCACCCTGAACTCTCTGCGTATAGTCCAGACCGGCAGTTTCTGCTCCAGTCCAGGCCCGGACGATAATCCGGGGGTTTTCCGCAAGGAGGTACGGCAGGGTCATCAGCCCCTTGTCCTCCAAAGGACGCCCCATCCATCCAACCACAATCCGCCCCTGTGGATCGTTTTGCCCTTTTGCCATACAGAATTCTGTCACCGGCGGAGGGAGAACTCCTCCATTCACATGTCCGTTTTCGCGAATCCAGTTGGCATACCGGTCCATGACCTTCTGGGAAACACCAGCTACCGTCATTCCTGTCTGCCCCTCATAGGCCTTACTGAAGTACCGCCATCCGGCGTCATCCCAGGAGTGGAGCACCAGAGATGTCGGTCGTTCAGGCAAACCGTCCAATTTCCCATAGCTCAAAAACCATGAACTCGGATCGTTGGGAGCAACCCGCGTGACTTCCCCACAGCTGAAACCATTCTCCATGGCTTTATCAAGGAGGGGAGTATCATCGGACTGGCAGTAAAGAGTAGTACGCTCCCTGACCCAGTCAGGCAATGTCTCTATATATCTGAGAACTGCAGTCTGGGCTCCTCCGAGCGCCATGTTGTGGCTTACGAAGCAAGGAGCAATCTGAGGAAGCATTGTATGCGACATAGTAAAGGCGGGTGAACTTTCGGGGGCAGCGGAGTATACTGGAACACCGCGCTGCGTGCAACAACGACGCGATCACTACTCACATTCGTTAGGCGCGACTTCCCCTCGGAGTATTCAAAAAATGCATCGTTGATGACAATTTCTGCGTTTCCCGGAGTCCGTTTCGACTCGATCGGAGCACTCTTATTTCTCGAGCGGCTTGGTTTTCAGCGCCTTGAGAGTCTTTTCCAGATATTTACAGGAAAATGATCCATTGAAGACAAGTGCGGCCAGAGGTTGTAGAATAACGGGGTCGTTGCCCGTATAATCACCCGTCGATCGATGATGAACTTGCCGATTCCAATCATAATCCTGTTCCTGCTGACTGCGTCAGCGGGCATGATGATGGGAGAAAAGGAGGCGCATTGGGCATTCCAGCCGCTGCGGGAGCCTACTCCTCCGGCAAACCTTCCAGACAACTGGAGCATCAACAAGGTCGATCCCTTTATCCTCGCACCTTTATTGGATGCCGGCCTGAGCCCCAGCCCACAGGCGGACCCCGCCACCCTTCTTCGCCGTCTCTCTCTCGATCTCACAGGCCTGCCCCCGACCCTTGAGGAGCTCGAGAACTTTGAAGCTGCGGTGACCGAGAAAGGCCCCGATCAGGCCTATCTCGCTCTCATCGAAAGGCTACTGAGCTCCCCCCACTACGGGGAACGCTGGGGCCGTCACTGGCTCGACGTCAGCCGCTACATCCAAGGAAAAACCAAGGTGGCCGCCGTAGACCGAATCGACATGGCAGAGCCCTACCGGGACTATGTAGTGCGAGCTCTGAACACCGACAAGCCATTCGACCAGTTTGTCGTCGAACAGATTGCGGGCGACATTCTGGCAGGAGCAGGCTCCGGAGAAACCCACAAGGACCAGCTCGATCTTCTGGCTGCTCCAGGCTTTCTCTCCATCGGCCCATGGTTCGCGGACTGCGCGGATCCCAATACCCTGCGGATGGACATCATTGATGAGCAGATCTCAACAACCACTCAGGCTTTTCTTGGTCTCAACTTTGCCTGCGCACGCTGTCACGACCACTTCTTCGATCCTATCCCGACCCGCGACTACTATGCTCTGGCCGGCATTTTCGGAAGCACGCGAATCCTCAAGAAGAATAGCAGTAACTGGAGAGACGGTCGTTATCGGCTGACACGACCAGAGGCATCCCAGAAGCAAATTCGTGCGTATGAAACAAACGAAGAGCTGGTAGGCTCTCTGCGTCGGGACCGCTGGAACGCTCTTTCCAAGGCTCGGGAAGATCTACTCAAACGGGAACTCCGCCAAAAGGACGCCCACTACAAAAGCGCCCTCAAAGATCTGCCCCCCATGCCTACCGTTGAGATCGAGGCTGAAGACTACCAGGGTCAGAACAACGTGCGCCGCGTCGAGGTGGATGGAGAAACCGTCGTAGAGACCCAGCGGGAGCGACTACAGTGGGTGGGATGGCGCCCGGAACTCCCGGAAGCCGGCACCTACACCATCCTTCTCCGCTGCGCGGCTCCGGAATCCTACCGCGTCGAGCTGAAAATCGACGGAAAATCGGTAGTAAGTGAATTCGCCCTCCCGGCGAGCGGCGGGTGGGAGAGCAGGCATTTTCGATGGATAAGCCTCGGCCACTATCTACTCCGAAGTGGAAAGAATGATGTTCGCCTCTGGGCCGAGGACCATTCCTACCTCCCCAGAATCGACAAACTACGCTTTGTCAGGACGCCTCCACACCGCGGTAAGTGGATGAACGAAGCATCCAAGAAGTGGGGGCTCCGCAAAGAAATTCTCTCTCAACTTCAATTCGTTCCCCAAGCCTGGCCTCCGGGAATTGCTGACCTCGAGCGCTTCTATGTCCCCGAGGCGGTCTCTCGAATCGACACCGAAATTGAGAAGCGTCGTGCCCTCCATCCTCCTCTCCCTCGCATGCTTGCCGTAACGGATGCACAAGGAGTCCGTGACGAACCAGTGCATATCGGTGGAGACACCTACAATGTCGAGAAGGAGCCCGTCCCGCGGGCTGTTCCCTCGCTCGCAAAGCACCTTGTGAAGAGCCCGGTTATCCCGGCACATTCCAGTGGCCGACTGCAGCTGGCACAATGGATCGTCGATCCCGGAAATCCCCTGACCGCTCGCGTCATTGCCAATCGTCTCTGGCAGGGACACTTTGGAACGGGTCTTGTCGCAACATCCGGTGATTTTGGAATCCAAGGTGCAGACCCTACTAATCAGCCTCTCCTCGACTATCTTGCTGCCAGACTCATCGCGATGGATTGGTCTTTGAAGGACCTCCACCGCCTTATCGTTACCTCGGCCACCTACAGGCAGAGCAGCTCAACAGCTCCGACCAAGACTAATCCTGACCCCGACAACAAACTCCTCTGGCGCTACCCACGACGCCGGTTGGAAGCCGAGGCCCTGTATGACTCAATGCTGAGCCTCGCAGGCAAGGTACCCCGGCAGCCCAGCGGTCAGCCTCTTGACAACAGCAAGTCCAAGGATCGAGCGATGTACATTCTCACCTCGGGACGCTCTCCACTTGGGATGGGAATCGAAATCCGCAAGATGTTGCATCTCTTTGGATACGATCCATCAGGAGTTCCAGTCCACCAGAGGGACAGCTCGGTCAATACCTCGCAATCGCTTTTCTGGCTCAACAACAAACTTCCCCGCTACTACGCGTCCAAGCTAGCCGAACACCTGCTCTCCCTGCCGGACTTAAATGACGAACAGCGAGTCACTATCGCCTTTCGCATGATTCTTGGACACTCCCCCGGCCCCCTCCTGATGGAGCAGACCTTCACCTATCTCGACCACTGCCGAATCGTGCAGGATCTTGGCGAAACCGCTTCTTGGGCAAGGGTCGTACTGGGACTCTTCTCCTCGGACAACTTTAGCTATCTAAAATGAACTCTTGGCCTCCAGCATCCAATCCCCCCTCCGGGAATGCCGCTATCCGAGCAGGCGAGGACGGATCATCTCTTCTATCTCTGTCGCGGAGGGGCTTCATGGGCTTCAGCGGACTGGCTCTCTGCGATCTTCTCAGCCGGCAAGCCAGCAAGGCCGCGACCCCGACTTCGCACACATCCGGAGACTTGGAGCCTCACTTCCCCGCCCGAGCAAAGCGCATGATTTTCATCATGCTCGATGGCGGGCTCTCACAAGTTGACTCCTACGATTACAAGCCTCGCCTTCAGGCAGAGCACGGTAAACCACTTCCGGCCTCCATTAAATCACCTAAATTCACCTTTGCAGAACGCGGTCATATCATCGGATCTCCATTTGAATGGAGCCAGTGGGGCGAGACAGGAAGTTGGGCCAGCGACCTCTTCCCAAAGGTTAATAGCAAATGGCTGGATAAGCTGTGCTTCATCCACTCCCTCCACCACGAGAGCGAAGACCACATCACCGCGATGTCTATGCTCAACACGGGTGTGCCTCGCGAAGTTCGCCCCGCCATGGGTAACTGGCTGCTCTACGGCCTCGGCTCCGATAACAGCAACCTGCCCGGGTATGTGGACCTAACCCCCAAGGACGGAAAGGCATTTCCGACCGGATTTCTTCCCTCCTCGTTCGCAGGAGCCCCAATCCTGAAGCCTTCACGCAGGGGAGGCGACCTGAACTGGGACAACCTGACTGCCGGATTTAGCGCCCAGCGCGAACACCTTGATTTCATCCAGGCAGTCAACGAGGAAGATGACCCCCTTATAGCGGAGTTACGGAATCGCGAGCTTGCCTTCCGGATGCAGAACGTGGCCCCGGAGGTCATGGACCTCAATAAGGAATCCGAGGCCACAAAAGAACTCTACGGGGTCGGTGAGGATCATACCGACGAATTCGGGCGCACTCTGCTTTTGGCGCGCCGCTTCTCAGAAGCAGGCGTACGATTCGTCACAGCCACTCATTCCACATCCCGTTATGGGAACCTGTGGGACCAGCATGCAGGCCTGGAAAAGGGCCATCGCGGCAATGCCAATGCGGTGGATCAACCCATTGCGGCGCTTCTGCATGATCTCGAATCCAGAGGCATGCTGGAAGATACCCTCGTTCTATGCGGTAGCGAATTTGGACGCACTCCCAGCCGCGAGATTTTTGACGGACAGATGGGCCGAAGTGACGACGGACGCGACCACAACCCTCATGGATTCACTATGTGGATGTGCGGAGGGGGGACCAAACAGGGCTATCATCACGGCGCCACCGATGATTACGGTTATTATGCGATCAGGGACAGGGTCTCCATCCATGACCTTCACGCTACCGTTCTCCACCTGCTGGGAATTGACCACAAACGGCTCACCTTCCACCACTCTGGACGCGACTACCGGCTCACCGACGTCTTCGGCAAGGTGGTGAATGAGATCATCTCCTGAGATTGCCGGGGAGACCTCCGGCTGGCTCCCTCACTTCACCGGCTTCAGGACAATCCGGCGAATATCCATGATTCCGCGTGCCTTCTTGAGAACTTTCACGGTCAGCTCCTGAACTCCAGGTTTCGCGATATGCACTTCGCCCAGTGAGACGTCGATCCAGTTTTGATATCCCCCGGTATCCTTGACCGTGAACTCCAGGGAAGCCCCCGCCGTTTCGAGAACCGCCCTGCTTCCCCCAGCGCCCCGTCCACACCCCTGAGTCAGAACGACCTCATACTTTCCTGCGGTCGCAACAGCGTAGTTCCACACCGGATAATCATTCGGATTTCCCCAAAATCCTATACAGAGCTTCTTCGGATTGGGCTCGTAACGCAGCATTACGCCTGAGATCCGGCAGTTCCTGGCATCCAACTCAATAGCCTGACCCTCTTCCTGCACCACAGAGCTGCCCTCGCAGGCCGGCACCAGCCTCAGAGCACTCACCCCGGTGGCAGTTCCGTTCAATCGAATGACACAATTTCCTGCCTTCTTGATGTAGAACCTCCCCAGGTGACCTGGAACAAGAGGCAGGCCCTCAATCGGCCCCTGTCCATCAAGCGTGGCCTTTGGCTGACTGTCCGCAGCACCCTCATACATGAGGTTATACATTCCCCATCGCGTGGCACGGAAACTGGCAGAAACCCTGCCTTCTGCCGTCTTAAAATCCGCCCTCGGAATCTTGACCTCCCCGTTTTTTTCGAAAGTCGGCTGGGCCTCAGCCAAGGAAAGGTTGAGCGACAGAGCCACAACAGCACCATTGCACAGACGCATCACGGATTTCATGTATGGCATTGTCGCTATGGATGCCCTCCTTGGAAATCTCTAATTCACGGCAGGTGACGAGAATACAGAAACGCCTTCTCCCATCCGTTCCTCTGCCCTAAAAGCCCTTGATGAACTTTCTCTCTCGCCTTCTCCTGCTTCTGATCGCATCGGCCGCAGCCCTTCCCGCCCAGAAAATACGTATCGGCCTCATCGGTCTCGATACGTCCCACGTGATCGCCTTCACCTCTCTCTTGAACGAGGTAAAAAATCCCTCCCATATCCCGGGGGCAACCGTGACGGCAGCCTACAAGGGCGGAAGCCTCGACATTCCTTCCAGTATTAACCGGGTATCAGGATTTACCAAAACACTCACCGAGAAATATGGAGTCCGGATCTACGATAATATCCCAGACATGTGCAACGAGGTGGATGCTATCCTTCTCACTAGTCTCGACGGACGCACTCATCTCGAACAGATCAAACCGGTCTTGGCCGCAGGCAAACCAGTTTTCATCGACAAGCCTCTGGCCGGCTCTCTCAAAGAGGCTGTGAAAATCTTCCAGCTCGCAAAGAAGGCAGGAGTGCCCTGCTTCAGCAGCTCTTCCTTACGCTGGCACCCGGGGGTGATGGAAGTGGCTAGTGCCGACGCCGGTGACATTCGCTCCGCTATTTCCTACGGACCAGCTTTTTCAGAACCTCATCATCCCAGCCTCTTCTGGTATGGGATTCATGCGACGGAGTCGCTCTTCACCGTAATGGGGCCTGGCTGTCAAAGCGTGGTAGCCACCGAGACCAAGAACACGATCGTTGTTACCGGCAAATGGAAGGATGACCGTATTGGAATCCTGCATGGGATTCGCAATGGCAAAACCTCATTCAAGGTGACTGCCTTTGGCACTGAGGCCATCGTCGAACAGGCCTCTGGTGGGAACTACGCTCCCATGCTCAGAGAAATCGTGAAGTTTTTTCAGACCGGCAAACCTCCAGTTCCGGCTGATATCACGCTGGAACTCTATGCTTTCATGGAGGCCGCTGACGAAAGCATCAGACGAGGAGGAACACCCATCTCCCTGCCTGAATACCTCAGGAACAATGGATGGCCCAGATAACAACTTAGAGAAACTAAAGAGGAACCGCGCCCACTGTTGCTATCTCCTTGATCTGACCCCTCCTCCCGCAGGATAGTCCGGATACCATCTTCATGCATATGCGCGCGCTCGTTGTCTCTCTCCTTTTGTGCAGCACCCTGACGGGGTTTTCACAGTTCTACAACGACTACGAATTGGAACCGCACGGTTACTTCAGCAAGGACGCCAAAGACCCCGTCACTCTCCTCATGAAGCGGGTTCAACGTGGTGAGGTTCTGATCAAGGAGCCCAACGGCAAACCTCTGGTGGAACGCCTCCTCAGAGAACTTGGACTAAACAAGGACACTCAGGTTCTGGTCTTTTCCCGCACTAGCTTGCAGCGAAGAGAAGTCTCATACTCCAACCCGCGGGCTCTCTACTTCAATGAATCCGTCTATCTCGGATGGATGCCCAACGGCAGGATAGAAATTGCCAGCTTTGACCCGGAACTCGGGCCTATCTTCTACTTCCAGCGCGAACTTGATGACGCAAGCTCCCCACTTCTTGCACGCACTCGCTCCTGCCTCGGGTGCCATGCCGGAGACGCCACCAATTTTCTCCCTGGTTCACTCGGTCGCTCTGTCTACCCAGACAAGTCAGGTCGCTCGCTTAGGAGTATCGACGATTACCGGCGATCCGGACACCATATTCCCCTTCATGACCGTTACGGAGGCTGGTTCGTGAGCGGAAATCATGGAGCTATGCGGCACATGGGAAATGCCATTGCCTCCCGCGAAGGAGGTAAAATCACTATCGACCGGGAACAGTTTGCCAACCTCGAGAAACTCGACCGCTTCTTCTCCACTGAAGCCTACCCCGCACCCGGCAGTGATATTGCAGCCCTTCTTGTTTTTGATCACCAAGTGACCATGCATCACCGCCTGGTCGAAGCTGCCTACCGGGCTCGCCAGTCTCTCTTTGACAGCAAGCTCGACCCCAAGGAGACCGACGTGAGCAAACTCAGCAAGGGCCGAAGTACTGATGAATTCCTGGAGGGGCGCGACAAGGTCGTTGACTATCTCCTTTTTCGCGATGAAACCCCAATTCCCAAGGTCTCATGTGACCCCGCCTTCCGACGCGCCTTCTCCGCCAACCGTATTGCTGATCGCAGGAAGCGCTCTCTCAAGGATCTCCGCCTCGACGGGCGCATTTTCGAGAACCGTTGCAGCTACATGATTTACTCACCCACCTTTGACCAATTTCCTCCCATGTTAAAGGGCGCCATCTACGCCCGAATCCATGAGATTCTCACCTCTCCCAAACCGGTCGAGGGTTTTGACTACCTCGGAAAGGAAGAGAAACGCCGGATTCTCGAAATTCTAGACGAGACCAAGGAGGACCTCCCTCCCGGCTGGCTGTAGGGCCCCGGGGACCTCGAAGGACATTCAATCAGTAAATGGATCTCCTTCCACATGTGTGGTATCAACTATGGAAGCTATGACTCATCCTCTCACTCTCCTTCTTTTCTGTATGAGTCTGTGCTCACCCCTGATTGCAAATGAGTCCGAGACGGGGCCTTCAGAACCAATCCCAATCCGCTACCAGGTTCCTGCACTCATGATGGTGACCTGGGCTGAATGGCCCGAGGAACCAGCCCAGCAGGACGTAATGGCCCGTTACATCAAATCTCATGGCTTCAACGCGGTGGAATGTGAAACAAACCTTCTGGAGATGTGCCGGCGCAATGGACTCTACGCCCGTCTTGGGGCGGGCGACATCAATGAGCTTCTCAAACAGGCCGCTGGCCTGAGGGATGACAAAAGTGTCTTCGCTTACTTTATTTCCGACCGGCGCCGCAGAAATTCGTTCCCGGGATTCGCGAACATCGCCCGTGCCTTCGCAGAAGCAGACCCCAATCACCCTACCATCTTCATCAACCGGGCCATCTGGGGTGAGTACTACGAATTTGTCGACACCGTGAAGCCGATGATTCTGGACTACTACCATTACCACTGGGACGGACGCCGCTATCCCGACCGACGCTATATCTACCTCCGCTCCATCTGCGAACTGGCCCGAAAAAACGGAATTCCTGCCATGCGCTGTGTCGGGGCGGGAGTCTCTCTTCCCCAGATTCGTCATACCATGTATACCAGCCTCGCCTATGGGGTTCAGGCCTTCCACTTCTGGCCTCCTTGGATGTTCAGCTACGAGAAGAAGGACGACAAACCTGTGCTGGTAGATGGAAAGATCGTACCCCGGGTCAACGTTCCGCCCCTCGCCGAGGTGGCCCGTGACATTCAACCACTCGGGCCCACTCTCGCGAAACTCCAGTCCACAGGAGTCTATCACACCAAGCCTTTTCATCCCGAGGCCCCGGGAGCGGCCGAATTCCCCGAGGATCACTGGATCCAATGCTCCGATGAGCACCTCATCCTCGGCATGTTCCAGAATAAGGAGAACCGCCCCTATTTTCTCACCGTCAACAGTGACATCACGGAGGAGCGCACCAGCCGCCTCACCATCGACAGCTCCGTCTCTCTCGTAGAGCGCCTTGATCGAAAAAGCGGAAGCTGGGAAAAAGCCTATGGTCCAGCCACCAGCAAGACGAACCTCACCGTGAAACTGCCTCCTGGCGGCGGTGATCTTTTCCGGGTGACGCGGACGAAGTAACCGTTTTGATAAATCGCAGCAAGCGCACCTGATCGCTAACGCGGTTTAAGCAGGGCCCGGCAAGGAGCCCCATCCGCCCCCTTGATCTTAAGTGGCAGACACACGAGGTCGTAGTAACCCGGCTCAACATCCGCGAGCCAGAGCCCCTCAATCACCCAGATCCCTGCGCCGAGCATCACCTTGTGAACCTCCACCACATCCTTTCCGAATCCACCAATGCTGAGATAATCCACCCCGACGGTCATCACGCCAGCATCGGCAAGGACCTGACCTGCTGACTCGCTGATGGAGACGAAGTCCCGGTCAAACTGCGGCGCCATCTCCCAGCTCCCAGGTGTATTGCGGGTCTTGAAAATGATCCGCTCCCCTCGCTGGACTTCCAGCCCCTCGAGATCGCGGGGCATGATCTGATCCTTCACATCGATCCCGATAACCCGGCAGGGGCCGATGGTCGCCTCCAATGGCATCTCGTCCATTCCGGCTCCACCAGGGATGAAGTGACACATGGCGTCCATGTGGGTCGCGGTGTGAGCACTGATCTCGAGCTTGGTTAGATTGCACGGCATATCATCCACCCCCAGTTTGAAGTGCCGGTAAATTTTCACCTCGGGATCTCCCTCCCAGTGCACCATCCCATTCTCCAAAGGCACGGTCACATCAATCCATTCACTGTTCATCACCCTTGGTCTGACAGATTTCCCCACCTCGGTCTAGGCCCCCTTGCCATAACCTCGGAGGATCTTCTCTCCCACCCGATCTAAAAAATCGAAGAAACGCGACTTGACCGCCCTCCTTCCCATTCCACACAAGACCTTCATGCGAATCCTGTTTCTCTTTCTTTTCCTCAGCCATACTCCGTGGATCTCTGCCCGGGACAAGCCCAACATCCTCTTCATCCTGGCCGACGATCTTGGGTATGGAGACGTGGGGTGCTACAACCCGGAGAGCAAGGTCCCAACCCCGCATCTCGACCAGCTCGCCCGCGACGGCATGCTCTTCACCGATGCGCACAGCCCCTCCACGGTCTGCACGCCTACTCGCTACAGTATCATGACCGGGCGCATGGCCTTTCGTCTGAATTACCGTGGCGTCTTCACCGGCGTTGGAGGCCCCTGCCTGATCGAGAGGGACCGACTGACCCTCCCTGCCATGCTGCAGCAACAGGGCTACACCACCGCTCTCTTCGGCAAATGGCATATCGGGATGACCTTTTTCGACAAGAACGGCGAAGCCATTAACAAAAACGGTTTAGAGGCCGTACGCAGGGTCGACTACAGCCGACCAGTTCCCGACGGCCCTATCCACCGCGGCTTCGATCACTTCTTTGGGACGGTCTCCTGTCCCACCACGGACTGGCTCTACGCCTACATGGAGAATGACCGGATCCCTGTTCCACCCACTCAGCTGGTCGACAAGACCAAGCTCCCCAAGCACGCGTGGTCCTTTGACTGCCGACCGGGCTTGGTGGCTCCGGATTTCGACCTCGAGGAAGTCGACATGGTGTTCCTTGAGAAAAGCCTCCAGTTCCTCGATACCCACGTGAAAAAGAGGCCGGAAAAACCCTTCTTTCTCTTCCACTCCCTTCAGGCAGTCCACCTCCCCTCCTTTCCCGGCCGGGACTTCAAGGGCAAAACCAAAGCAGGTCCGCACGGAGACTTCATCTTCCAGTTCGATCACATCGTCGGGAAACTCCTCGAGAAGCTCGAGGACCTCGATCTCACCAAGGAGACTCTTGTGATCGTCTCCAGCGACAACGGTCCCGAGGTCGGCACCGTCATCAATATGCGCGACAAATATCAGCACGACGGAGCCCGCCCATGGCGGGGAGTCAAGCGGGACAACTGGGAAGGAGGCCACCGCGTTCCCATGATCGCGCGCTGGCCCGGGAGAATCAAAGCAGGGTCCAAGACCGCCCAAACTATCTGCCTGACTGATCTCATGGCCACCTGCGCGGCTCTCACCGGAACCAAGCTTCCTGTCGATGCCGCAGAGGATAGCTTCGACATGCTGCCTGTTCTCCTCGGAGAGGCGAACAAACCCATCCGGGAATATACCCTTCACCAGACTATCAGCCTCGCCCTTGCTATCAGGGGCGGCAACTGGAAATACCTCGACCACAAGGGCTCCGGCGGTAACCGCTATCGTGGCGGCCTTCAGAAATATGCCCTCCCGGATTCTGCTTCCGAAACCCCGGGACAACTCTACAACCTCGCGACCGATCCCGGCGAAACGACCAACCTCGTCGCTGAAAGGTCCGAAATCGCACAATCTCTCAAGGCAAAATTGGAAGAATTCAAGGCCAGTGGTCGAAGCAGACCGCGCTAATTCGACTCACAAAAATGCCTTTTCATGCATTCCAGCGTGAACGAGAGCCTCGCCTCATGGGGTGACCCCGGGTTCTAGATAATACTTTATACCTGATTATCAATAGGATAGGATTCATTAGATAGACATTTTGAGCCTGCCACTGCCCCTAGCCCAAACCGACCCTTACGCTGTCCCCTTAGTAACAGACGCTGAAGCTGCTTCTCCGGCAGACCCTCCTGCTTAGGAGGCCCGAGCAAAAACAAGTTTATCTCCTCCATCCAACAAACGGGGTTCCATGAAGATGGAGCCCCGTTTTCTTTGGAGCAACGAGTAACTCTTTTACTCTCAGTCAATAGGAGATCTGACACTCCTTTCCACAAGTGAGCTAGAGAATTTTATTGTGACAAAATAGTCAATAGTTGCGGATTTTATTCCACTTTGCCGCTATGACCGTGCAGCACCAATGAAGAATTTCATTCTTCCCTCACTCCTTTCCGTTGCCTTCGCTCCTCTCCTTCTCGCCGCTCCTCCCAATGTCGTAATCTTCCTTACCGACGATCAAGGCACGCTCGACGCGAACTGCTACGGGTCAAAAGATCTCTACACCCCGGCCATGGACAGCCTCGCCGAGACCGGGGTCCGCTTCACCCAGGCCTACAGCCATACCGTCTGCTGTCCGGCCCGGGCCCTCCTGATGACGGGGCGCCATCCACAGCGCTCGGGGGTAGTTCACTGGACTCAGGGGGATCGCAAGGGCAGTGACAGCCAGAACCGGAACATGGCGGCTTCCGAGATCACCATCGCGGAGGTTCTCAAGAAGGCAGGCTACGCCACTGCCATTTTTGGAAAATGGCATCTGGGAGCCAAGGAAGGACACGGCCCCTTGGCTCAGGGCTTCGACCACCATTTCGGACACCTCGGCGGATTCATTGACAACTACAACCACTTCTTTCTGCACGGGCAGGGCTTCCATGACCTCTACGAGGACAATGTCGAAATCTTCAAGAGTTATGCCTACTTTCCAGATCTAATGACGGAGCGGGCCCTCGACTACATCGACAAGAACAAGGATGGCCCCTTCCTGCTCTATGCCGCTTTCAACATTCCTCACTACCCCGAGCAGCACGACAAAAAGTTTGAAGCGCGATACAAGGACCTGCCTATGCCACGGCAGTCCTATGCCCGCATGATCTCCACTACTGACGACCGCATGCTGCAGATCCTCAACAAACTCGAGGAACACAAGCTCCGCGAAAACACCCTCGTCATTTTCATGAGCGACAACGGCCACTCCACCGAGGATGGTGCCCGCACCCGGAAAAACCATAAGAGCGGCCTGAAAGAGGGCCACTACTACCATGCCTTCGGAGGCGGCGGCAATACCGGCAAGTGGCGTGGCGCCAAGGGCTCTTACTACGAGGGAGGCCTGCGGGTTCCCGCCATCATCAGTTATCCCGCCAAGCTGCCCAAGGGAGAGGTCAGAGACCAAGCGATCACCGCCGCAGACTGGTTTCCCACTATTCTTGACCTCTGCAAAATCAAGCAACCTCAGACAGAACTGGATGGCCACTCGATCCTTCCTCTCATTCTCAAGCCAGACGCACCCTCGCTCCATCGCACCCTGCACTGGGCGTGGGGAAATGGATGGGCTGTCCGCGAGGGAGACTGGAAGCTGATCGGGAACGAAAACCAACCTCGCTTTCTTGGGAACCTGTCCGATGAAAAACCTGAATCTGTCAATTACCTGAACACCAAGCCAAAGCTTGTTCAGCAGCTCCTCCAGCAGCACGTCAACTGGCTGGAGAAAACCCAACCGAGGTAATCTGGATAATTCTCGAATTGCCGGCCGGTTAATTTTTCACCCCATCAGCTCTCTTGATGCAGAGCCATGATAGCCCCCGATTTTCGGGACTAGAAGGGAGATCAAAGACCCTGACCGAAATTTCACCATGTTCAGGCCCAATCCTACCAGAGGAAGTAGAGGAAGCTCTCGATCCTCTGCCTGATTTCTGTTATACGGCCCTCAGGTGATAACGGCAGGTGCACCCCTACGACCGGGGTATATTTCTCCTGCTAAATTCCTAAGAAACTACATGGAGTCGTGTCTACTTGCATGAATATGGGATCTAACAACAAAACAGTCAGAATAGCCGGTCTCTTGTTCCTTGGAATTGCCCTAGGGATCTCGCTTTACCTCGCGTGGAACTCTCTCGGTGGCTCCTCGGTAGCAGGGTGCGCGGGTGAAGGCAGCGGATGCCATAACGTTCTGTCCAGTAAGTGGGGATACGTTCTTGGTCTGCCAGTCAGCCTTACGGGACTTCCGGTCTACGGCGCCCTCCTGTTCTTTTCACTTTTTTCATCCCGTCACTCTCGTCTTTTGAGGGGCACCTTCTCCATTCTGATCGGAGGAGCCGCGCTCTGGTTTGCTGCTGTCCAACTCCTGATTCTAAAGTCCTTCTGTCCGTGGTGCTGTGCCACTCATGGCTTTGCGGTAGCCGGCACCGTTCTCCTGGCCTTTTCCTCTCGTCGGGAGAGCACACCTCGCAGGCCTCTCCTGCTGACTTCCTTCGCTCTCCCCGCTCTCGGGGGATTGATCTTTCTCCAGATTCTGGGTTCCGCTCCGGACCAGTCGAAGCAGGCTTCTCTCGGTGATGCTGGAGCCCTTAAGGCTGAAAATAACTTCATCTCCCTGCATGGAGGTGAATTTCTGCTCAACCCTGAGGACTTTCCAGTGATTGGTTCACCTCGAGCCCGCCATACGGTCGTCGCACTGGGAGATTACACTTGCGGGTTCTGCCGCAAGCTGCACGGACAGTTACAGCAGATTGTTTCATCTTACCCGGAAGGCGAGCTTGCAGTCATTGAACTCCCGGTCGCGCGCGACGCGAAAGCTGCTGAAATCCAGAGACTCATGCTCTCCCTCTGGAAATCTCACCCGGAAACAAAAAAGACCCTTGATACCCGGATCCATGAACGCCGGCTCTCAATCGAGCCGGACACCATTCGGACAGCCGCTGAAGAACTTGTCGGGGCAGAGGCCGTGCGCACCGCACTCGCTGACCACGCCGTGTGGGCTGAGCAGCAGATCGAAGTCGCCTCTCAGGTTCTTAAAGCCAACAGCAAGATCACTGGTGCCCCCCACCTCCCCCAGTTGATTGCCGGTGAGGAAGTCAATATCGGAGCCTCAAAGGATTTGGAAACTTACACCGAACTTTTTGCTCGTAACTATGATCTGGCGAGTCCCGATCTAAATGCCCTCGCTCGATTCAGCAATTCTCCGAGAAATCCTGAGCCTGCTCTTGCGATTGCAACCGTGCAGGCGAATACGGAGATCCTGTGGCCTACTCGAGAGCGGCGACTGGAACTTACGCCTCGTAGCCCTGGTATTCTCTGGCCTGCCTCCAGTCTCCTCTCTCCTCCGCAATTGGGGCGAAAAAAGCGGAACAAGGACAACTCACAGGTAGCAGCAGGCTACTTTGGCTGGATCCTGCGAAACTTCGAAATGCCCGGCGAAATGCTACTTGCAGACCCAGCGGCCAACCCAGATGGCGATGCCAGCCGTAACGCGCTGGAATATTGGTGCCGATTGGATCCCAAACAAAGGGACAACTCCCCGGGACTGATCCATCGCGGTAGAAATGGCAACATGGTCTACTCCCTTGAGATGCGGGACGACGATCCGGCAATCGGCGGCGTATTCCAATTCTCGGACGACCTCCATTTTACGGATACCGAGACCGTTGCCTTCTCTGAGGCAAAACCTGTTGACTCGGATCCAATTGACGGTCTTCAAACCTGGATGGCCACCGACCCTGAAGACAAACCCGGCCTCACTCGCTTCGCACGTGCAGCTCTCGAGATCGATTGGCCCTCCGATTCCGAATGCCTGCAGCACTGCGCAGCAGTAGCAGTCACCACCTGCCAGACCGACTACTCTCAGATTCACGCTATCTTTGAGGCCTGCATGGACACGTGCTCCAGTGGGTGGTGTAACGAAATTTTTGATCCAGTGTGTGGATGCGATGGGCAAACCTACTCCAATGCCTGCGCAGCTGCGGAAGCTAACGCGAGCGTGGAATATCTTGGAGCCTGTGAGCAACCCGTATGCTTCAACAATGCCGACTGCGGTGATACCGAATACTGTTTCTCCCAGGAAAGCTGTGACACCCCAGGAACGTGCCGGGAGAGACCCGTTTTCTGCACCCTTGAGTTCCAACCTGTCTGCGGGTGTGATGGGAACACTTACGGCAATGCCTGCGCCGCCGCAGCCGCAGGAGTCAATGTGGTCAGAGAAGGAGCCTGTTTGGCAGATGGCGGGTGCAACAGCAATGCCGACTGCAGCGATGCTGACTACTGCTTCTCCGAAGAGGGTTGCGATGTACCGGGAACCTGCCAGGAAAAACCCCAACTTTGCACCCGCGAATTCAATCCGGTCTGTGGCTGTGACGGTCGGACCTACGGGAACCCATGCCTGGCGGCCTCTGCTGGAGTCAACGTGGTCAGCCAGGGAGCCTGCGTAGCAGAAGAACAATGCAATACCAACGCTGACTGCGATGAGGCCGATTACTGTTTTTCCGAGGAAGGATGCGACGCGCCGGGAACCTGCCGGACAAGACCGGAAATCTGTACCCTTGAAGCTAATCCGGTCTGTGGGTGTGACGGGCAAACCTACGGAAATGCATGCTTCGCCGCTGGCGCAGGGGTCAACATCGCCAGCGAGGGGGTCTGTGAGGTCGTCAACGAGTGCAATACCAACGCCGACTGCGACGATGCCGATTACTGCTTCTCCGAGGAAGGCTGTGACGCCCCGGGAACCTGTCAGCCCAAACCGGAGTTCTGTACCCGCGAGTTCAGGCCGGTCTGTGGGTGTGATGGGCAGACCTACGGCAATGCCTGCGTGGCTGCCGCGGCAGGAGTGAATGTCGTCAGCGAGGGAGCCTGTGTAGACAAAGGCGAATGCAACACAAATGCCGACTGCGACGATGCCGATTACTGTTTCTCGGAGGAGGGCTGTGACACCCCGGGAACGTGCCAGGAAAAGCCAGTATTCTGCACGTTTGAATTCAATCCAGTCTGTGGTTGTGATGGCAACACCTACAGCAATCCGTGCGTTGCTGCCTCTGAAGGGGTAAACATAGTCAGTCAGGGAGCCTGCGTAGTAGAGGAACAATGCAATACCAACGCTGACTGCGATGAGGCCGATTACTGTTTTTCCGAGAACGGGTGCGACGCACCGGGCGTCTGCCAAACTCGACCACAGCTCTGCACCCGCGAATTCCGCCCCGTGTGTGGCTGCGATGGAAGGACCTATGGAAATGCCTGTGAGGCAGCCGCAGCGGGGGTTAATGTTCGCCAAGAGGGGGTCTGTCTCAGCGAGGGTGAGTGCACGAGTAACACCGACTGCCCCGGAAGTGAATACTGCCTCTTTACAAGGGGTTGCGGCGGTTCGGGGCTCTGCCAATCACGCCCTGAGGCCTGTCTCGCCTTGTGGGATCCTGTCTGTGGATGCGATGGAAGAACTTATGGAAATGCGTGTGAGGCAGCTGTGGCCGGTGTATCGGTCTTGGCTACCGGGGCCTGCCCTCCCATCCGTGCACCTTAGGGCCGGCGCACCTTACCTCAGATCCTCTCGGGGAACTCTCTCAGGATCCCAGAGCTTTCAAAACTCCCTCAAGGCTTTCCTGCGCATCGCCGAAGAGCATTTGCGTATTCTCCTTGAAGAATAAGGGGTTCTCAACACCGGCATACCCCGTTGCCATGGAGCGCTTCAAAACAATCGTGTGACGACCCTTCCAGCATTCCAACACTGGCATGCCTGCGATTGGGCTATCCGGTTCATCGAGCGCAGAGGGATTGACGATATCGTTGGCCCCAATCACGACCGAAACATCAACGTCCGGGAAGCCCTCGTTGATCTCGTCCATTTCAAAAACGATATCGTAGGGCACCTTGGCCTCAGCAAGGAGGACGTTCATGTGCCCGGGCATGCGTCCTGCTACCGGGTGAATCCCGAACCGCACATTCACTCCCTTTGCCCGCAGAGCCTTTGTCATCTCGTTGACCGTGTGCTGCGCCTGAGCCACCGCCATGCCGTAGCCGGGAATAATCATCACTTCCTTGGCATCTCTCATCAATTCAGCCGTCTCCTCGGCACTGATGGAAATCGCTTCACCCTGCTCCCCATCTCCACTTTTCGCTGCTCCACCACTACTGCTTCCGAACCCGCCTGCAATCACCGAGAGAAACTTCCGATTCATGGCCCTGCACATGATGTAGCTGAGGATTGCTCCACTGGAACCAACCAGTGCCCCCACAACGATCAGAAGATCATTCTTGAGCATGAACCCAGTGGCTGCCGCAGCCCAGCCCGAATAACTATTGAGCATGGAAACAACCACCGGCATGTCGGCGCCACCGATCGCCATGACCATGTGAATCCCAAAAATGAGAGCAATCACCGTCATGATCAGGAGTGGAGTTAATCCCCCGCCCTCAGCGGACTGCCCGACAAAGGCAACGCCCAACGCCACCGTCACAATCAGCAGTATTAGGTTGAGCCAGTGCCTCCCGGGCAGGGTAAGCGGGTTTCCCCCAATCTTCCCACTCAACTTACCGAAGGCTACGACGGAACCGGAGAAGGTCACCGCTCCGATGAGGATCCCCAGATAAATCTCGATATCGTGGATGGTTTTCTCAGCTCCTTGATAGTGCTGCCCATCAGGATCGAGATAGGTGGCATAGCCCACCAGAGCGGCGGCCAGCCCCACTAGGCTGTGAAGAATCGCCACCAGTTCCGGCATCTGAGTCATCTGGACCCGCCGGGCAAGAACGAAGCCTACCACGCCGCCAAGCGACAGCGTTCCAATGAGAACTGCGTAGTTCCCCTTGATTCCAGCTACCGCGGCGATCAGCGCAATAGCCATTCCCAGCATGCCGTAAAAATTCCCGCGGCGTGCGGTTTCCTGATTACTCAATCCCCCTAGGGCAAGGATGAAGAGAATGATTGCCCCGAGATAGGCAGCGTCTGCAAGTTGGTCAGTCATTTCCTAGTGCGATTAGAGGCTAGTCCTTCCGAAACATCTCCAGCATCCGGTGGGTCACTGCGAATCCACCTACGATATTAATGGCCGTAATCAGAATCGCGACCGCAGCCAGCCATACGATTGCGGGCGTCTCCTTGGAGATCTGCATGAGCGCCCCGATAATGATAATACTACTAATTGCATTCGTGACACTCATCAGCGGCGTATGCAACGCGGGGCTCACATTCCAGATCACCATGTAGCCAACAAAGCAGGCGAGAACGAAAACCGTGAAGTGCTCCATGAAGGAGGACGGAGCGAAGGATCCCACTCCGGCGAGAGCTCCCCCCGCGAGAAGAAGCGGAACCAGAAATCCGAGGACAGAACGCTTTGCTGCCGGCTCTGTCGGAGCGGGTTGAGGCGGCGGCTCGGGCTTCTTTTCCTCGCTGGGAACCGCAGAGAGCTTGGGAGCAGGAGGCGGCCAGGTGACTTTACCGTCCTTGATGACGGTTGCACCCCGGATGACCTCATCCTCCATATCCACATTGACTGTTCCATCCTTCTCGGGGCTCAGATCAGTCAACATATGACGGAGATTCGTTCCGTAGAGCTGGCTGGACTGGGCGGCCAAGCGGCTTGGGAGATCGGTGTAGCCTACCAAGCTAACTCCATGCTTTACCACGACTTTACCTGCTTCCGAGAGTTCACAGTTACCGCCCTGCTCCGTGGCGAGATCAACGATGACGCTACCCTCTTTCATCAACTCAACCATATCGGCGAGGATCAGCTTTGGCGCCGGCTTCCCGGGAATCAGCGCAGTAGTAATGATGATGTCGACCTCTTGAGCCTGCTCACGGAACAGAGCCATCTCTGCCTCGATGAACGCCTCGCTCATGACTTTGGCGTAGCCTCCCTCACCAGCCCCATCCTCCTCATCTTCAAAATCAAGCATAAGAAAGTCCGCATCCATGCTCTCAACCTGCTCTTTCACCTCCGGGCGCGTATCAAAAGCGCGAACAATGGCCCCCATGCTGCGGGCGGCTCCAATGGCTGCTAGGCCTGCAACTCCTGCTCCGATCACCAGCACTTTGGCGGGCGGCACCTTGCCTGCAGCGGTAATCTGACCAGTGAAAAATCTTCCGAAATGCTGCGCCGCCTCAACCACCGCCCGATATCCTGCGATGTTGGCCATGGAGCTCAGGGCGTCCAGCTTCTGCGCCCGGGAAATTCTGGGCACGCTGTCCATCGCCAGCACCGTTGCTCCAGTAGCAGCAAGGGCACTCATAAGCTCTTCGTTTTGAGCCGGCCAGATGAAACTCACTAGGATCTTTCCCGGCGCAAGGTAGCCAACCTCCTCGTCTTCAGGTGCTCGCACCTTAAAGATGATGTCCGAGGATGCCCAGAGATCCGCCGCCTTCTCGATAATCTGCACCCCTGCATCTCGATAACTTTGGTCAGGAAAACTGGCCGACTCTCCGGCTCCCTGCTCAATAGCTACTGTAAACCCAAGTTTCTGGAGATGCTGCGCAACGTCCGGGGTGGTGGCAACCCGGCATTCTCCTTCATATATCTCGTTCGGAATCCCGATTTGCATCTGATGACAGGCTCTGGCCGATCAAATGCCAGAGGAGGGAGAACGTAGGCAGGAAACGCTGCTTTTCAAGCGTCATCGCGGAGCCATCCCCTGAGAACAGGCCAATACGGCACCAACCCTCTCTCGCCCGGCTATCATCAGAGGCCGCCAACCCCGAGCCCAGCTCACTTATCCACAAGTTATCAAGATTGCGCATGAATCGATCCGGCGGCGGGGCGGCCGGTCGGAACTGACATTCAATATCGCATCTTTGCGTGGCTCCCGTGGTTGGGGTTTGCATCCTTGCCTCCCAAGCCCGATAACCTCTCCGTTCCAACCTCAGCTTCATTAGCAATTTACATGAGTACTAAGCAAACAAGACGGAGTTTTCTCCAGAAATCAACTGCCGCCGGCGCCGCCGTCGGTTTTCCAACCGTCATTCCATCGAGCGCCCTCGGCAAAGATGGGAATACCGCCCCCAGCGAGCGGGTGGTCATGGGCTTCATCGGCATCGGTAACCGAGGCCTCGGCGTGATGCAGGCCCATATCAATCACAAGGATGTTCAGGGTGTCGCGGTTTCTGACTGTCACAAGAACCACACAGATCGTAACCGCAGGTGTGGATCTGAAGGAGGCAAGGAGGCCGTTGACAAGAAATACGGCAACAAGGACTGCAAGGCCTATTTTGATTACCGTGAACTTTGTGCCCGCGACGACATTGACGCAGTAATGGTCGCTACTCCTGATCACTGGCATGGACTTATTTGTATGGAGGCCCTCCGCAACGGCAAGGATGTCTACTGCGAGAAACCTGTCACCCACTTCCACGCGGAAGGCAAAGCCATCCATGAGACCGTCGCAAAGCACAAACGCATCTTTCAGGTCGGATCTCAGCAACGTTCAGACTGGAACTTCCGTCAGGCGGTTGAAATCGTACGCAACGGACTGATCGGCAAGGTCACTAGCGTGGAAGTTGGCCTCCCCGGGGGCAGGACGGGCCCCGACCGGGACCCAACCCTGAAAGACGCTCCTGAAGGATACGACCGCTGGTGCGGACCGAGCCCGGTCCTTCCCTACATGGAGGCTCGTCACCACTGGTCGTGGCGCTGGCACTCCAACTATGGGCGTGGTCAGCTCATGGACTGGATCGGCCATCATAACGACATTGCCCATTGGGGCCTTGGACTTGAGGCTACCGGCGGCGGCGGCGGACCGATCAGCGTGGAAGCAAAGAACTGGGACTTCTCTAGGACCCCGGATATCTACGATACCGCTTGGCAGTATGACGTCATCTCCAAGTATCCCGGTGATATCGAGGTCAAGATGTCCTCTCGCATTGGTGGTGGCTGTAAGTGGATTGGCACCGACGGCTGGGTCTGGGTCAACCGTGGCCGCCTTGACGCCTCTAACAAGGAATGGGTCAAGAAGGGCTTCAGCGCTGGAAAATGGAAGGGCTACAAGTCACCTGGTCACCAGAGAAACTTCATTGACTGCGTGAAGTCCCGGAAGGAAACCATAGCGCCAGCTGAGAACGCTCATCGCGCAATCACGCCCGGCCACATCGCCTACGTTTCGCACGAAATTGGTCGCGCGATCAAATGGGATCCCAAGAAGGAGGCCGTTATCGGTGATGACAAAGCTCACAAGATTCTCTACTCCCTGCCCTACCGAGGTGACTGGAAACTCTAGGAATTAACCGGCCTTCACAGCAGGAATTTCTTCCCTGCTCCAAAGCTCTGGGCCCGCCTGCGCTATGCAGGCGGGCCTTTTTTCCAAGAGGTCGATCACATTAGAATCTAACGGGATGCACAGACTCATCCGCAGATTCTCTCTTCCGTCTGAAGATTCCTTCCATCTCCGCTCGAATGAAGTTCTTTTCTGGTTGGCGCAGGGGCCAGCAGGAGGAAAACTACTAAACGAACTGTGTATTCATGTTCTTCAATCATCGCGCGCTCTACCTTTTCATGGCTCTAGCCACCGTCGAGGCTGAGGAGAGCTCTGATCGGCACCGCATTAAACCTCGCCCCGTCGATAATGGCGGAAGTGCACCTCCTGCCCGGCAGTGGCCGGAGTTGATCCGGATTCATGACCCCGGGTCCCGGGATGACGGATGGGCGAGAGAAGACCTTGACCATGCAAACTGGGAGATCATGAAACTCCCAACCCACTGGGAACAAGCGGGACTCCCCGAATATGACGGAGTGGTCTGGTTTCGTCGCACGATTGAGGTCCCTGGTTTGATGGCGAGTGGGGAGGCTACTCTCGAGCTGGGGGCAATCGACGACATGGATGTGACTTGGGTCAACGGAAAAAGGGTTGGCAGCCATGAACAACCCGGAGACCACTTTACCCCTCGCGCTTACAAATTAGGTCCCGGATCCCTCAAACCAGGTAGCAATAACATCACCATACGCGTATTTGACCACGGTCATGGAGGAGGCATCGCACAGACTCACGGAAAGTTCCAACTTAGCGGAAGTGGCCAGAACATTCCCCTCGCAGGGCCATGGCATTACAAGGTTGGAGCAAGTTTGCAGCTCCTGCTTACTCCCGGGAAACGCCCCTTGAATCCTCGCACTGAGAACCCGTTCGGTGGAGAGTTTTACCTCGAAGCCAACGATGTTGTAGCAATGGCCGGCAGCACAAACATCGTTAAACAGTTCGAGTTCGGATTTCTCGAGACCCTTCTGACCCTCGACTCTCCGCAGCGAGCGTATTTCCGCGATCTGGCCTGGCAGGCAGACACCGTCTATCTCCAGCAGCGTCCAAGAAATTTCGGTTCACATCTCGATCTGCTCCGCCGAATGGGGGCAAGCATCATCATTGCTAACTTCGGACAGGTTGAAGCTCTCAATGGGGCCACCCACCTTCCCCAGTTCCTGACGGCATACGGAGAACTTCTTGATCAGTTCGAAAAATGCACCCGCCGTATTGTGCTGGTCTCTCCACACCGATTCGAAAAACCGGGCGACCATCTTCTCCCTGATCTGAGCCAGCGCAATGGGGATATAACCGCATACAGTGAGGGCATTCGCCAACTCGCCAAGCAAAGGGGATATCTTTACGTCGACCTCTCCCAGGTCGACTCCTCGGGTTGGACAAGCAGTAGTAGCCTGCTCAATGCAGAAGGTCAGTGGCTCTGGGCACAAAACGTCGCCTCACAATTGACCGGTAAGGTGCCCAAGGCTCGGACCAAGCACTTTGATCTGCTGCGCCAACAAATCGGGCGAAAGAATCTTCTCTGGCGTCAGCACTGGAGACCTACCAATTGGTCTTTTCTTTACGGCAACCGGCAACAAGTCCCCAGCAGCAGGGATCACCGGCCGGGGCAACCTCGCTGGTTCCCGGAAGAGGTCAGAGCCATCATCCCCCTCATCGAACAGGCTGAGGAGAGCATCTGGAAAATGAGAAACCAATCTCAATGAAGAAGCTCATCCTGATTTTCCTTCTGGGGATATACCCCGGAACGCTGCTTGCCCAACCAAAGAATTATTCGGTCGGACCCGCCCCTCGTGATAACTCGAGTAAGGCCGAGCTCGCTTCCTTCAGAGTCGCCAAAGGGTATACTGTTTCCCTTTTCGCCTCGGAGCAGGACGGGATCGCCAATCCGATTGCGATGCGCTGGGGTCCGAAGGGGAGGCTCTGGGTTCTCTGCTCTCTTGTCTATCCGCAGGCCATTCCATCTGAAATCCCCAACGACAAACTTTTTATTTTGGAGGACAGTGACCACGACGGACAGGTCGACACGACTCTGGTATTCGCAGACAGGCTCGACATGCCCACTGGATTCGCCCTGGGCAATGGAGGCGTCTACCTTGGCCAGGGACAGGACCTCGTGTTCCTTGCAGACACCAACGGGGATGACCGGGCGGATCACCGGGAAGTTGTTCTCAGCGGCTTTGGCACCGGGGACACCCATCAGAATATCAACTCCTTTACCTGGAGCCCGGGTGGAGAGCTGCTTTTCTGCCAGGGCCTGCACAATTTCTCACGGGTTGAAACACCCTGGGGAATTGTCCGCATGAATGAGCACGGGGTGTGGCGCCTCCGTCCTCGCAGGATGCAATTACACGCCTTCCGGGGATGCAGTGGGCAGAACCCCTGGGGACTCTCTCACGGACATTGGGGCCAACCCTTCGCGAAGAGTAACGGGAATGCAGTAAGCGAGCTGCTTCCCGTCATGGTTCACACAGAGAACCGCCATCCTCCGCTTGACATTGGGGGCACACGCATCAAGAGCATGATCTGCGAGATCATTGACTCTCCTGCTCTTCCAGACGACCTTCAGGGGAACATTGTTATCGCGGGCTATTTTGGGCACCTTATCGACCGCCTCAGAATCACCTCGGATGGAGCAGGTCACCGAGGAGAACTACTCGATCCATTGTGGGCTACAGACCATCAAAGTTTTCGCCCCGTGGATATTCAGACAGGACCGGATGGCGCCCTTTATATCGCCGATTGGTACAACCCCATCATCGGTCACTACCAAGCCTCCCTGCGGCATCCTGACCGCGATAAGACCCACGGTCGGATCTGGCGTCTGACCGCGAAGGGAAAGCGCACCGTCCGGGCTCCCGATTACCACCTGATGCCCACGCGGAAACTGCTTGAATCCCTTTGTGCAGCGACTCTCAAGGAGCGGGAAAGACTACGAATCATTCTCTCAAACCGTTACGCTGATTCAGAGAGGCGTGCTGAAATACATCACGAACTCGCAAACTGGATATCCTCATTCGACCCTCTGGATCCTCATCTGGACCGTCAGATCTTTGAAGCCCTCTGCCTTCACGAGTGGTTTGAAATAATAAACCCGGAACTTCTGGAGCGCTTACTCGGCGCCAGCGATCCACTCGCGCGATCTTATGCGACCCGGGTAGTTGGCCGCTGGCATGATCGCCTTCCCGCACCATTGAAATATCTGAGAGACTCAGTCGCTGACACTCACCCACGCGTCCGACTGGAAGCAGTAGTGGCCGCCAGTCAACTCATGTCTACCGAGGCAATGGAAACAGCAGTCCTTGCCCTCAATGCTCCCACCGACCGCTTCATTGAAGCGGCCCTTCGTCAATGTGCTCATGCGCTGCACCGGTGTTGGTTCACGTCCCTGAAGGAGGGACAACTAGCAATTGATGACACCCGGCACCTAGCCTTCCTTCTCGACCAGACCTCAGGTCGGGACGCTGCTGGCATTGCTAGAACACTCCTAGAAGATACGAGCCTAAAACCATCGAGTCCTGCATTCCCGGTCCTTGTGATGATCCTAGCCACGCAGGGATCCGTGGAAGACCTCGACTGGCTGGTCGCCAAAGCCCATGGTGATCTACAAAACTCCACCCCCATCCTGTCTGCGATGCAGGAGTCCGCCTCCATCAGGGAACTCAAACCTCGGAATCCAAACCTGAATTCACTCCTTACCTCTGCTGTTACAAACGGAACAGCTGCCCAGAGGATCCAAGCTCTTCACCTGATCGGATATTGGCAACTTCTCGACCTCAGTAAACTGGTCATCACCACCATCTTCAATACCCGCACCTCCCCGGAAGTTCGCATCGCGGCCCTCAAATCTACCAGCCATTTCCCGAAGATCGCAGAAGACCGGATCGATGAGCTCAGTAAATTGAGTGCCTTATCCGGGGACATCCAGATACGCCATGCCGCGCTCGACGCACTGACCGCAATGAACGCTGGCAGGGCGGCACAAATCGCAACCGAAGCCCTCATCGCCGCGGGTCCGAGCGATCCCCTTCAGCCCTACCTGATCCCTTTTCTCACTCGTAGTGACGGAGCCCTCGCCCTGTCCTCAAGCCTCCAAAAAACTGAGCTGAGTCTGAGTCTCCGATCTCGAATCCGTGGAGCACTGGGAGCCGCCGGACTTCATTCCGCTCATCTCGAAAAAGCCCTCGAACCATCTTCTAAAGGATCCTCTCGTAGCATTGGCCTGCCCGTGTACAGCCAGCAATGGATCGACTCCCTTGCCGCGGAGGTAAGGAAAGACGGAGATCCCGAGCGGGGTTCAAAGGTCTACCATCGAGATTCCCTGGCCTGTACTAAGTGCCATGTCATTTCCGGACAGGGAATGGATTTCGGGCCCGAACTGACAGCTGTGGGTGCAGGCTTACCCTTGGAAATCATTATCGAATCCGTAGTCTGGCCCCGCCGTCAAATCAAGGAGGGCTACCTTTCCACTTCTATCACAACACGGGATGGCCTTGTGGTAACCGGCCATCTTAAGCATGAGGACAGCGAGCGTATTATCATTGAGGATGCCATCACCCGGAGGAGCAGGATGCTGGCTCCCTCTCAAGTTCAGCACCGTCAGGACGCCGGCACCATCATGCCGCCTGGCTTAACGGCCCCACTGAGTCGTGAAGAGCTCCGGGATCTCGTGCGGTTTCTCTCGGAAAGAAAGGGGAAATAGGACGCTACCCTCTAATCAGGCATCCAAAGTGACCTTCCGGTCACCTAGTCAGCCGGTTGACTGATCTACCCTGGCCTGCTGAAATTGGGCAGACCTCTAATTATCATATGACCCGTGCGATTCTTCTCCTAGGCCTTCTCGGGCTGGCCATCGATCTTGGCTGTGCCCGACCTATCGAAGTCATTGTCTACTCAAAGACTTCCTGGTACCGCCATCCGGAGATTGCACGGATTAACGGCTATCTCGCCACTCTCGGTGCAAAACATGATATCAACGTGAGCATCACCGAGAGCGCGGACGAGCTCAGCGCGCGAAATTTGCAGAACTACGACCTGATTTTGTTCAACAATGCCACCAATCTAGGGGAAAGCCTTACGGTCGAAGAGCGGAAGCCTGTAATTCAATGGTTCAAAAAGGGTGGCGGCATCATGGTCATGCACGCTGGGATCGTTCAGAATGGAACGTGGCCAGAACTTATAGAAATTGCAGGATGCGATTTCCATGGTGATTCCGAATTCATGGAGGCTCGATTCCTCGTGGATCCTAAGGCGGAAGGAGATCCTATTCTAGCGGGCAAAAGTAAGGAGTTCAGATACACCGCGGACTGGCTGAACTTCGACAAATCCGTAACGGGCCTTCCAGGAGTGGAAGTTCTCCTCCGCCTTGATGAAAAGAGTTACGTCCCGGTTCGAGACCATCCATCCTACACGGAGATGAAACCAATGGGAGATGACCACCCAATCTGCTGGCGACGCAACATGGGCGATGGCCGGTATTTCTATACCGGGCTCGGTCACGATATCAAATCGATCGATACCCCCTTCGGTCGCGCTCATCTCCTTGCGGCAATCAGATGGACCGCTGGTCGTACGAAGTAACTGAGAGAGCCCCGGAGAAAAATCTCTCTTACCCTTTTATCATTTCATGAATGCTATCCGCCTCGCTATCTACTGCCTCCTGCTCGGACACTCCTCACTGCACAGTGCACCACCTCCCAATGTTGTCATTTTCCTTGTGGATGACATGGGGTGGGGTGATCTGGGATGCTACGGCAACGAAATCATCCAATCTCCACACCTCGACAAGTTTGCTACGGAAGGAATCCGTTTCACCCAGTGCTATTCGGCTTGTGGAGTCTGCTCACCATCCCGCTCATCAATTCTCACAGGACGCACCCCTTATCGAAACGGCGTCTGGCGCTGGATCCCGGGAGGCCATTCCTGCCACCTTCGAGAAAGTGAAATCACCTTTCCGGAACTTCTGCGAGAAAAAGGCTACGACACCTGCCATGTTGGCAAATGGCACCTCAACGGACATTTCAACAGCACCAAACAGCCCCAGCCGGACGACCATGGATACAACCACTGGATGGCCACCCAGAATAACGCAGCACCCAGCCACAAGAACCCCAAAAACTTTGTTCTCAACGGGAAACCAATGGGGCTACTCGAAGGATACGCCGCGCCGCTTGTCGCTCAAGAGGGAGTACGCTGGCTGAAAGAGGTGCGCGACCGAGAGAAGCCATTTCTCCTCTCGGTTTGGACTCACGAACCCCATCTTCCCATCGAATCTGCAGAGGAGTTCATGGAGCCCTACCTCAACATTAAGGATGAGGGGATCCGACAGCACCACGGCAACATCACACAACTGGATCACGCCTTTGGAATTGTGATGGAAGCTTTGGATAAACTCGGGCTGCAGGATAACACCATAGTTTTCTTCACCTCCGACAACGGCCCGGAAGGAAAAGGCAACAAGGGCCGCACCCGGGGTTCAACCGGGGGGCTGCGTGGTCGAAAACGAGATAGCCACGAGGGTGGCATCAGGGTCGCTGGGATGGTTCGCTGGCCCGACAAGATCATGCCGGGATCGGTAAGCGATGTGCCGGTGATTGGCTCCGATATATTCTCCACCGTTCTAGACGTGACAGGCATTCCCCTGCCCGACGATCGCACCATTGACGGGGTCAGCATGGTGCCCGCTTTCGATGACAACCCCGTCAAGCGCCCTGTCCCTCTCTTCTGGCGTAACCACATTGCTCCAGCAGCCAGCCACGCGGCCCTCCGAATTGGAGATTGGAAACTGATATCCAATGTCAGCTTTGATACATTCCAGCTCTATCAGATTCAGACCGATTGGAAGGAGGAACACAATCTCGCTTCGGAAAAACCGGAAAAGCTCGAGGAGATGAAGGAGACCTTCTTCAAAGTCCTGAAAGGGATCGAGGCTGAGGGACCACTCGACTGGGTGGGCCAATATGGACAGCGCAGAGTAACCGATAAATCAAACTGATTACCACCCATGGAAAAGCAATTCTACTCCATTCTTATTACAGCCCTTTGCTCAGCGATTGCACTCGCGGATTGGCCGCAATTCCAAGGCCCAAATCGTGATGGAACCTCGAGCGAGTCGGGCTTGCTACGCAGCTTCCCGAAAGAGGGTCCCAGGATTATCTGGGAGAAAGCTCTGGAGCAGGGCTTCGGCGGATGCGCCGTTGACGGGAACGACCTCTTCGTTGTCGACCGGGTCGCGAAGACAAAGGATATGTTGATCTGCTTGGACGCCACTACGGGCAAGGAACGGTGGCGCTACGAGCGCCCGTCAGAGGGAGAGCCTTCATTCCCTGGATCCAGGAGCGTTCCTACTGTCAGGAAAGACGCCGTCTATTTTATCGGATCATTCGGACGAGTTCATTGCGTGGATCGGGCTACCAGGAAAGCACGCTGGCACATAAAAATGTCCGAGAGATACCCAGATGCAGAAACCCCAAAGTGGGGCTACGCGCAGTGTGCACTCGTGATCGACGACATTGTTGTGGTTACTCCCTTTGGCTCGGAGACGGGTGTTGCCGCCTGGCACCGCAACACCGGTAAAGAGGTCTGGCGGAGCGGCCCCATCGGAAATTCACACTCCTCTCCCACTCTGCTGGAAATTGCAGGAGAACAGCACATCGTCCTGACCACAGTGGTAAATCAGGGAAGCAAGGAGGGCCTTATTACCAGCTATAGACCGAACGACGGAAAGACTCTGTGGCAGACCTCACATTACTATAACAGGATTCCGATTCCTCCCGTGACCAAGGTCAGCAACACTCTTCTCTTCGCTACTGGAGGCTACGACTGTGGATCCAAGATGCTTTCCATTGAGCGTCAGGGAAACAGCTACATGCTGAGTGAAAAATGGTCCATCCAGAAAGGATCCCAGATTCACCCTCCCTTCGTTATCTCCGACCATCTCTATTTCCTCGCCAATGAGAACTCTAATCATCGAGTCGCCACAAAGCGTAAAACCGGGGGGTTGAGCTGTTGGTCCCTTGATGGCGAAGAACTGTGGCGCACTGGTAACGACCCCTTCATGGGACGAGGCGCAAGCCTTTACGCCGATGGCATGCTGATAGTCCAGGACGGAGAAAAGGGCATACTGCGCCTTTGGGAAGTCAGCAAAGGAGGCTTTCGCGAGCTTGCCTCTGCAAATGTTTTCGGAAGCGATCTTAAAAAGAACTTTGACCTCAAATTCTGGAGCCCTATGGCCCTCAGCGAGGGACGCCTTTACATGCGAGGACAGAATCGCTTGCTCTGCGTCGACTTGAAGAAATAATATCTACCTCCTTTGACCTATCATGAGAATCCTTATTTCCCTCTGGGTTGCTACCTGCCTCGTTTCCTTCGCTGCTCAAAAGCAGCCTAATATTGTTTTCATTTTCAGTGACGATCATGCGCCGCATGCAATCGGTGCCTATGATGGCTGGCTGAAGAGCACGAACCCGACGCCCCACATTGATCGTCTTGCATCAGAGGGAATGCTTTTCGACAAAAGCTTCTGCACCAACTCAATTTGCGGCCCGAGTCGGGCTGTGATTATCACGGGGAAACACAGCCACAAGAACGGCTTCATGAATAACGGGAACAATTT
Source organism: Roseibacillus sp. (assembly GCA_002686085.1). Lineage (GTDB taxonomy): Bacteria > Verrucomicrobiota > Verrucomicrobiia > Verrucomicrobiales > Akkermansiaceae > Roseibacillus_B. Next base: position 83,902 of record NZAC01000013.1, read on the forward strand.
CGATGGTTCCCAGCAAACATTTCCCAAGCTCCTGCAAAAGGCAGGATACCAGACCGCGATGTTCGGAAAGTGGCATCTCAAATCGAAGCCTCAGGGATTCGACAAGTGGATGGTCCTTCCCGGACAGGGCCTCTATTACAATCCTGATCTACTGACTCCCGAGGGAAAAACTACCATCGAAGGACATTGCACGGACGTTGTAACTAATCTGGCTGTTGACTGGCTCAAAAAAGGGCGCAATCAGGACAAGCCATTTCTCCTGATGTGTCAGCATAAGGCCCCCCACCGCAACTGGATGCCAGCCCTCCGTCATCTACACTTGTGGGCGGATGAGGATCTGCCAGAGCCTGAAACACTCTTTGACAACTGGGAGGACAACGCCAGCCCGGCACGCTGGCAGGAACTTGAGATCGATGGCCACATGGACCTACAGTTCGACCTCTTCTACAATTTGACCCCTGCCTACAAAGGGGCGGATAGGAAGGGCATGTTTGACAAGTCTGCATGGCGCAACATGTCACGAATGACACCCACACAACTGACCGCATGGCGTGACCATTACGCACCACGTGATGCAGAGCTCAAGAAAGCAAACCTTAAGGGTAAAGACCTTGTTCGCTGGAAATACCAGCGATACGCAAAGAATTACCTCCGTTCCGTTCGGGGCGTCGATGAAAGCGTCGGGACCTTGATGCGGACGCTGGATGATATGGGAATCTCCGACAACACCATAGTGGTTTACTCATCGGACCAAGGATTCTACATCGGGGATCATGGCTGGTTCGATAAGCGCTGGATGTATGAAGAGTCTCTTTTGATGCCTCTGATTATCAAGTGGCCAGGGGTGACAAAACCCGGTTCGCGCGATAAAGAACACATGGTTCAGAATCTCGACTACGCCGAAACCTTTTTGGAAGCCGCAGGAGTAGCAATTCCAGATGACATGCAGGGCCGCTCCCTTGTGCCACTCCTCAAGGGCGAGAGCCCGAAAGAATGGCGAGATAGCATTTATTATCACTACTATGAATACCCGAGCGTCCATCAGGTGCCTCGACACAACGGAATTAGAACTGAGAGATATAAGCTCATCCAGTTCTACGAATTTGGTGAGTGGGAATTTTACGATCTTAAAGAAGATCCAGATGAATTACGAAATCTTTACAAGGATGAGAAATACGCAGCTCAGATTTCCCGGATGAAAAACCAGCTCGAGGGATTGCGGCGCAAATATGATGACAACACCGTCGGACCTTTGAGACCTGAGGCCTGGCGCCAGAAGCACCGCACCAAACAATTCCGCGTCAACGACGAGCTGTGATCCTTACTGCACCCCGCCCAACGATCTTCTCATCAAGGCTCGCATGCCTTCCTTGTAAGACTCTGGGACCAAGAAATTGAACAGCCCAGCCTCCCGTAATGAAGCTCCTCTCTTTATCGGCTCTGTTTATCGCCATTGGAAGTCTCTTCTCCTGCGGACCAATCTCTCGAATCTACGACCAGCCCCCACCCTCCTCACGTTATCTTGCTGGGATTGGCGTAGCCGCCGCCCCACAGAGTGAACCCATAAATCCTGCAGAAGCCTCCAAATTCTGGGATGGAGACTCTCTGCTCGGCCCCACTGCAATCCACATCGTCAGGGCTGAGCAGAAAGCTTACTTTTACAAGGGCGGCCAGCTTGCGGGCGTGACGCCCGTTTCAACTGGAAACTCGAAATACACGACAAAGCCGGGCAGTTTCACGGTTACCCAGAAAGCTGTAGACTACTACTCCCGAACTTACGGCACTATTGTAGACCTCGCGACCGGAACGGTCGTTAATGATGACGCTGATTCCCGTAAGGATAAGCCGGGACCCGGACAGAAGTTCGTTGGTTCACCGATGCCTCACTTCCTCCGCTTTAACCAGGGAGTCGGCATGCATGCAGGGCACCTCCCAGGCTACGCGGCCTCTCACGGCTGCGTCCGTCTGCCTGCAGACCTCGCAAAGAAATTCTTTGAGAACGCCGAAATCGGCACGCCGGTAATAGTGGAATAACTACACCAGGACAGCCGTTTTGAATCCTGTCATCTGAAACCTCACACTCCTGAAAATGCGTAACATAGTGATGACCCTGATCGGCCCCGACCGCCCTGGGCTTGTTGAAGAATTGTCAGCTACCGTCGCCTGTCATCGGGGAAACTGGGAGGAGTCCCGCATGTCTCACCTCTCGGGCAATTTTGCGGGCATGCTCAGAATCCAGTGCCCGGAAGAAACCTACGAGAATCTTCTTTCCTCCCTGCGATCCCTTGAAAATCTAACTGTCTCGGTGTCAGAGGAGCTTCCCGAGACCGGTCACAGCCGAAAGATCATCTCCTTCGACGTCATAGGAAACGACCGACCGGGAATCATTCAGGAGCTCGCCTCCGCCATCGTCAAAACCGGGGGCAACGTAGAGGAGCTCTCAAGCCATCTCGAGTCGGCACCACATGCCGGCCATCCGGTCTTCAAGGCTACGGGCACGGTGACCGTCAAAGAGGACTTCAATGAGCAGGGTCTTATCGAGGCTCTCGAGGGCCTCGGGGCTGACCTCGCTGTCAGCATCGAGCACTAGGCCTCCGAACCTCCTCAGTCCTTAGAGCCTTGACGCCTTTTTTCAGGGCTTTTGTGTTACATCTCGAGAAAATTCGAAAGGAGCTGCTTCCCCCCTTCAGTAAGAATTGATTCAGGATGAAATTGTACTCCGTGAACGGGAAATTCACGATGCCTCACTCCCATAATCAGGTCTCCACACCATGCGGTTTGCTCCAAGCATTCTGGGAGAGAATCTTTCCGTATGATCAGAGAATGATACCGGGTGGCTTCGAGGGGAGTATCTAATCCTCGAAACACACCCTCTCCGTTGTGCTCGATCATGGAAGTTTTTCCATGCATCAATTGCTCCGCACGGACGATCTCCCCCCCATATACCTGCCCGATCGATTGATGCCCTAGACATACACCAAGAATGGGGACCTCTGACCCGAACTTGCGGATCACTTCACAACTGACTCCCGCCTCGTTGGGACTGCAGGGTCCCGGAGATATGCAGATGCGTTGCGGCTTGAGGTCCTTGATATCCTCGATCGTCACCTCATCATTACGCCGCACATCCATTTGAGCGCCCAGCTCACCAAAAAACTGGACGAGATTATAAGTAAAGGAGTCATAGTTATCTATAACGAGCAGCATGAGACTTTAGTGGGGTTGACGCCTCGGTAAGTATCGGGGTGCGATACAGGTAAATCCTTTTCAAGGCCGGGTGAACCATAAACGCTACCAAGATCAGGTTCCTGCTAACTTTCCAGAGTATTGGCCAGAGCAATGGCTCTCAGCATTCCCATCGCCTTGTTGACAGTCTCACGGTATTCGTAGACCGGATCACTATCTGCCACTACTCCAGCACCAGCTTGGACATAAACTTTTCCATCCTTGAGAAGGCACGTCCGGAGGGCAATGCACGAATCATGGGCTCCATCCCATCCAAAGTAACCAACCGCTCCGGCATAAGCGTTACGCTTGTTTCGCTCTAACTCGTTAATGATCTGCATAGCCCTGACCTTGGGCGCACCGCTGACTGTGCCTGCTGGAAAGGTCGCTCTCAGAACATCGTAGGAACTATGCTCCGGTGAAAGTATTCCGGTGACGTTAGACACGATATGCATCACGTGGCTGTAACGCTCCACAATCATGAAATCGTTCACCTTCACCGTGGAATGAGCGGCAATCCGACCTACATCGTTCCTCGCCAGATCCACAAGCATGACATGCTCCGCCCGCTCCTTTTCATCAGAAAGCAAATCTTCTGCCAGTGCATCATCTTCCTCCGCAGTCTTACCCCGCCATCGAGTACCCGCGATAGGGCGGATGTCGATTTTTCCTTCGACGCATCGCACATGAACTTCCGGGGAACTTCCCACTAGAGAAAAATCACCCAGCTCTAATATGAACATATAGGGAGACGGATTGACATGCCTCAGGGCACGGTAGAGATCGATCGGGGCCTTTTCGAATGGCGACTCAAAACGCTGGCTAGGGACAACTTGGAAAATATCACCAGCAGCAATATACTCCTTTGCTGCCTTCACCATTGATTCAAAATGCTCCTGAGTAGTGTTGCTTACAGGCGCTGGGACATTCGTATCCTGAAGCCCGTTGAGCGCCGGCACGTGCAAGGGACGGTCGAGAACCTCAATTAGAGACGCCACTCTTCCCACGGCTTCGTAGTATGCTTCCTCCTCTGTCGCATAATCGTCCAGCATGGCGTTCGCAACGACCAGCAAACGCCGCAGCTTGTGATCAAACAGAAGAACAGAGTCCGTGATCATAAATACCGCCTCTGGCAACTTGAGATCGTCAGGAGGCGGTTCACCAACGCTTGGTTCAAACTGACGAACTCCGTCATAAGCGAGGTATCCGACAGCGCCTCCAAAAAACGGAGGGGCATCGCCGTGGCATACTGGATTGAAGCTGGACATGAACTTTTCCAGCTCAGCCAATGGATCTCTCTCCGCTACGATGGCAGTTTCTTCCCCGCCTTTACGAATCACAACCTCAGCACCATGCGCCTCAAAAACTCGAGTCGGACAGCTCCCTACTATCGACCAGCGCCCACTGGCATCAGTGCTTTCCGCGCTTTCGAAAAGGAAAGCATGGCGGCCATCACGAATCTTGAGATAAGCAGAAAGCGGCGTTTCAAAATCAGCTGCAAGCTGCGCGTAGACCGGAACCACGTTCCCTCGCTCGGCAAGCGTGCGAAATTCTTCGAGCGAAGGTTTGACAGCGGGGGAACTCAAGACGCGCGAGCATGACGGGGAACTCCCCATGCGCAAAGGTTAAAACCCTTCCAAATGCGTTCCGATCGCAAGATTCATCTGATCCATCACCACTGGAGCAGGGCATACCTTTACTTCTTCTTCATGAATCTCCACCCAGCAGGTGGGCTCAGCCTGAGATGCGACGTGGATACCCAGATCCTCCCCAAGCCCCTTCGCTGATCTAATTTCACGAATCGCAGACATAGCCAGATCGGGACAATTACAATCGCTACTCAGATGACCAAGAATCACAGTCCTCAACCCGTGGTCGAGAAGACCCTCAACCAGATCAGCGGTCTGCAGATTAGAGAGGTGACCATGGCGGGAGGAAATCCGCTGCTTGATTGACCACGGCCTCTTGGTATCTGCATCCAGCATTTTATCGTCGTAATTGGCTTCCACCAATAAGGCGTGGACGCCCTTGAGCCGATCTCGCACAAGGTTCGTCACAAAGCCGAAATCTGTCGCCACTCCGATACCAGCATCACCGGCCTGACAGATAAATCCTACAGGATCAACTGCATCGTGAGGCAGGGCAAAAGCTTCCACAGTGACTTCTCCAACCTTGAATGCCTGCCCGTGCTGAAAGATGCGCCAGTCCACGCTACCAGTTACCCGGTCGCCAAGGGACTCACGCGTCAAGGCAGTGGTAAAAACCGGAGTCGAACGCTTGCGAAGAAAGACCTCCAGCCCACAGGTGTGATCACGATGCTCATGGGTCAGCAAGATTCCATCCAAGGAATCTGGGTCGACACCCAGCTGCTCCAATCTTCTGCTTAACTGCCTGGCACTCAGCCCTGCATCCACCAGCATGGTTGTGTCTCGAGCCTTAATCACGGCAGCATTCCCTCCACTTCCACTTCCCAGAACTGCCATCTTCATCTGAATATTAGGCTAAAGATCCTGCCTTTGGACCGCCAGATTGAATTTCACAATTCCCCTCCGTTTTCGAGGATTCCCAAACGCATAGTTCCTATGTTAGTCTTCTGCGCAGCTTCTTACCTTCGATCGACGGCCTTATTCAGCCTTTCCTATCTTGAAATTCGCCTACCTTTTACGCTGGCTTGGTCACTTCAAAGCAGCGACTGCCCTGACCCTGACTCTCACAGTGGTCAGCCTCGGACTCATATTCTACTGGCTCAACAACCATGGCTTTGAGGGGCGCTGGAGCCAGCGTATTGCCGACGAGCTGGCTCGCCGCGGAATCCATGCGGATTTTGAATCTGTTCGCTTCTCCCCGACGAAGGGAGTCGTCGCCACAAACCTCAAGATTTTCACTGATGAGTCCCGTAGCACGGTGACAGCCAAAATTCCCGATCTACGATTGGATGTCGATCGCGGCAAGGCATTCAGAGGCCAGCTTCAGATTCGCAGGGTCTACCTGAAGAATGCCAAGCTGATAATCCCAGTAACAGCCGACACTCCCCTGCAGATAGACAATCTTACGGGCCGTCTCAGTGTTGACCGACACGATCGCCTGAGAATCGAGACCACCGGAGGAACCTTCAGAGGCATGAACATCCAGACGAATATCGCTCTGGATAATTTCGATCCCGATAAGCTGCGGGAAGGAGCAGGATCTGATGAAAGCAGCAGGAGGAGAGTCAACTTTACTGAGGATCTCCTCCGAGAATTGGATTCATGGTCTTTTCCCGACCACTCTCCCCCCTCTCTCCAGCTTGAAGTGAAGGGTAGTTTCAATCGCACTGCTGCGATCCGCACTTACATTTCCCTGAGCGCCCCAAACCTCATGAGGGGCCGTTACAGGATGCAGGATGCTCGTCTCTCGGGTGAGCTCGGCAATCGAAGTCTCAACGTGGAGGAGCTGTCCTTCACAGACGGCGTGGGTAAATTCAGACTGCAGGCGCATTATGACCTTGAGGATAAAACTGGTGGATATGAAGGAACTTCTTCAATTCAGATTGTAGACTTCCTGCGAGAGGGCCTCGAAGACGACAGCCTTAGTGAATTCAACCCCGAAGTGGCCCCACAGATAAGGGCGCGCGGCAGGTTTACCCTCCGAGATAGAACGATGGACCTGAGTGCCATTGGTTCTCTCTCCTGTAAGTCCTTCCGCTTTCTTGGAATTCCCTTCGAGAGTCTCCATACGGATTTTTCGTGGAAAAATGGGGACATCTATCTCCGTGACCTGATCGTAAACCACGAATCCGGAGCACTGGCTGGCGAAGTCAAGGTGAAGAACGACCTGGTTCAATATCGCACCCAGACCAGCCTGCCTCTCTCTGTCTACCGTCCCTTCATTGGCGAGCAGTCAGGCTTGGAACGAGTCCTCACAGAGAGCGAATTCGATGACGACAGCAAAATCCTGATCAATGCCCGGGGCTCAGTATGGAGGAAAAACCTCAGTGACTGGGACGCTACTGGCACCTTCCAGCTTGAGAATTTTCGACACAACGGAGTTCCGGTCAAACTTGCCACCGCCAGATTTTCGATGTCTCCCCTCGACTACATTTTCGATGACCTCAAAGCGGTGTTTGACTATGAAGGCAATGGGGAGGAAATCAACACAGGGGGAACCGGGACAGGCACAGTGCTTGCTAAGCAGGTTCATTTTGACGCAAAGGAGAAACTCACCCGCTTGGAACAACTGGAGGGCACAGCATGGCCTGGTCCCATCCTCCAGCTGTTCAACCCCAAGATTTCCAAGCATGTAAGCGAAACCTACCGCTTTCGTGAACCTCCGCATCTTGCTTGTGCGGGTGTGATTGACCACCTGAATCCTGGCCACCGCACCGACATCCAGACCGTAATAAGGGCAAATGGTGATACCGACTTCGATTTGCTCGGGCGGCCCATTCAGATCGGCGAGCTCTCTGCCACTGTTCGCACCAGCTATCGAAAGAACGAAGTGTCGGCGCTGAATATGAATATTTTCGGGGGCTCGGCCGGCGGACTTATCGTACAACAATCCCATCCGAACCGATTAGCCATTCAGATTCAGGGTCAGGGCCTGGAGGCTTCCCAAATTGGTCAAACTTACCGTCTCTCAAAAATTGTTCCCGGAACCCTTACCCTTTCTATCGCAGCGCAGGCAACTGAGCACGAGGACAACTCAGGTGCGGGGAAGTGGGAGCTGAATGGCGCCTGCAACGTGGGCCAGTCGGTCTACAATGGTGTTCACATCAGTAATGGGACCACACAATTCGGATTCGACCCAAAAGGATTGCACCTGAAAAACACCAAACTGACCTTCGACTACTCGGACTATGTTCTCCGGGAGCGTCATGGCGGTCCTCTCAACGCAGAACTTGATATCGAGCGTCTTCACTACGACCCCGAAAACGGGAGAACCGAGATTGTAAATTTAATGGGCAGCGTATGGCCCGGCCCCCTCCTGCGAATTGCTGATCCCGAAACCGCCGAATATATCGAGGAGTTACTCGGGTTCCGCGAGCTTCCAACCCTGAGCGCCTCGGGTCGTTTTGACCACAGCGAGGACGGAAGCGACACTCTCATTAATATCAATATTGAGAATCCGGGAATCACCGACTACGAATTTCTTGGCAAGACATTACAGCTCAAAGGCTTCTCCGCCAAGATCACCAGCAGGGCAAACCATCACGATATCTCAGACCTAAGGTTCCAGACTTTTCAAGGTAGTGGAGCTGGAGCCCTGACGGTGAAAGAGAACCCCCAAGGTGAAACTCTTATTGAGGGAGGAATACGCTGGGACAATATGAGCCTCTCCAAAATTGGGCAAAAGTTCTCGTTTGAGAAAGATGCCCTGGGAGCAATCACTGGTCGACTGGATTTCACGACTCTTGCGAATGACACTCGGTCACTGAACGGTAAAGGCGTGATCGGATTGAAAAATGGTCAACTTTTCAATGTTCCCATCTTCGGACCTCTCTCCCTTCCCCTCGGGACGATTCTTGGCAAGGAATACAGTCACGAGCAGGCGCGAGATGCTTCTGCGACCTTTGTGCTCAAAGATGGCGCCGTATTTACCAAGGATTTACTTACCTCAACACCCTCAACTACTTTTGTCGGAGAAGGATTTATCGATCTGAGCGAAAATGAGATGGATCTTACCATGCGGATGAATGCCAGGGGCCTTTTAGGATTGGTGACCTTGCCTCTTGCTCCTCTCAGAGGGCTCTTCCAGTTCCGCGGGCAGGGCCCTCTCAAACAGCCAGTTTGGCGAAGTGCCCCGTTTACGGCACCCGACGAGGGCGAATCACATCCAATTTTCAAGGATCCACCTCGCGCTCAGATTGTTCCGGAACGCTGACCCGCGGGAAACCGATAACAAACGCCTCTAGTTCTATCCTCCTCTCTGTCACCGGGGCTTGCGCCCCGGGTTATTCTACGGCACCTTGGGTATGAGAATCAGAAAAGTGAACCACGATGAGTGATCCCATTGCCCTTACAGAGGAACAGCTGAAAGACATTCCTTCCACCGAGCAGGCCGCTAACGATCTGCGGCAAGCAGCTGGCATCAAGAGCCGCGAAATCGCCCAGAGTGCCGAAGAACGAGCGCAATTGCTTAAGGACGCTGCCGCTCAGAAGGCTCAGAAGCTTCGCGATTTTGCGGGCGAAAAGGCCTCCCAGTTTGCAGACGTCGCTGGCGAGAAGGCATCTCAATTCAAGGATGTGGCGGGCGAGCACTGGGGCGAAACAAGGGTCAAAGCTCGAGAAATTCAATCTGACCTCGAAGAATATGTGCGCCAGCACCCGTCCAAATCTCTGCTGATTGCAGCAGGGGTTGGATTTCTCGTGGGCCTGATTGTGAGAAGGTAATCATCACTCTGATTCTTTCCATCCTGTTCACCCTCTTACCCTGCAAGCTTGCGAAAATTCATGCCTGACGGGTTTGATGGCTCCGATTCCTTTCCGAAAGGATCAGGAAACGAATCCGATAAGTATCGGTTTCGTGAAGGGCTGGTCGAGCATCTTAAGGCGCGCGGTCAACTCCTGCTCATCGAGGCGCAAGAAGCACGTGATTCGCTGGGAAGGCGGAGCTCTCTGGCCTTCACTGCGGGCATCATCCTGGCAATCGGCTATGGCCTTATCCTGATCTCTGGCATTTCTCTCCTTGGTCGGTGGTTAGAAGCGCTCTCCCCCGGCCTTTCCGGCATCGGTTGGCAGATATGCGCTTTAGCTGGAGGCCTCGTTCATTTCGGCTTGGCGCTTATATTCTTCCGCAAATTGAAACAACAAGGCGACCTCAACCTATTCGAATTTACGCGCGCAGAATTCAACAAAGACGGAGAATGGCTCAATCAAGTCAAAAAAACCTCGAGCTCAAACGAGAAATCGTCCTGAGACTGGACTCATCCCGCGAAAGAATCGCGGAGGAATCGCTGGGGCTGAATCAACGAATGAGACCCGGTCATCTGGTCTCATCGTATCTCAGGAGACACCCCATTTTTTCCTTTGGAGCCACTTCAATCGGGGTAGCAGCCCTGACCTACCTACTTTTCCCAAGACCTAGCACCCCGGCGTCACAGACCCCACAATCACTGAGTCAGAGTCTTTTAGGCTGGATTCCCTCCTTCCTGAAAGGGTCAATCCGGAGCTGGATTTTTCGACAGGCCCGGGACTACCTCTTGACGAAACGCCCGTAAACGGATTCCTTGCTTGGCCCTCGCCACTTTCTATGGTTTCCAGAACGCCATCATCGCGCTGTAAGGCGCGCCGCACCTAACCCTATGGCCGAACATCAAGTCCTTGCTCATGTCGATGAATACCTTGCCATCGGCATCCAGTATGATTGCTCAGACATCCACCTCGCATCGAGATATCCTCCTGCTTGGCGTCGCTACGGCAGCCTTGCTCCGATCTGGGATGACCATCCCCCACTAAGCTCCGATGACACCGAGAGGCTGGCACGCTCATTCCTTACGGAGCGAGAATGGGATCGTCTTCAGAAAGTAGGCGACGTGGACTTCGCTTACCAGAACGAGCAGGGGCGCTTTCGAGCCTCCGTCGTAAAGCAGCGATTGGGACTTGATATCGTTTTCCGGATTATCAGCACTGAATTACGGACCTTGGAAACTCTCGGGTTGCCAGTGGACCACCTCGTTCCTCTAACGCGCTATCACAACGGACTATTACTTGTGACCGGATCAGTCGGATCGGGTAAATCAACCACCCTAGCCGCTCTTGTGGATTTCATCAATAAGGACCGCGAGGATCACATCCTTACACTGGAGGATCCGATCGAGTATGTCTTCGACTCGGAAAGATGCCATGTAAACCAGCGCGAAGTGCACTCTCATACTGAATCTTTTCCGAAGGCACTTCGGGGAGCACTCCGGGAAGACCCTGATGTCATCATGGTTGGAGAAATGAGAAATCTGGAGACCATTTCCCTCGCACTCACCGCTGCAGAAACTGGGCACCTTGTTCTTGCAACCCTGCACACCGGCAACGCGCCCAGAACTCTCGACCGTATTCTTGATGTCTTCCCCGTAGATCAGCGAGGGCAGATCAGGGTCATGGTCTCTGAATCCCTCCGCGGGATCATCTCTCAGCAGCTGGTTCCCAACATCAACGGAGACGGCCGCGCTCTGGCCCTCGAACTTCTGGTGAACACTCCCGCCGTCGCGGCAACCGTCCGAGACGGCAAGACCTTTATGCTTCCCGGAATCATGCAGACTGGCAAAAACGTCGGCATGATCACAATGGATGAATCCCTCCGAAACCTCTATGTCCAAGGAACGATTTCTCAAGAAGAGGCTCTCTTCCGTTGCGAGGACAAGGTTCAAATGAAAGCCTTTTTCCAGTCCTGACCTACTCTCCCCATGGCGAGAATTGACGTATATTTTCAGTATCTCATTGAATCGGGCGGGTCAGACCTGCACTTGTCCGAGGGCGGTCCTCCCAAGGTTCGCATTCACGGAGCAATAACACCTATTCCTGATCAGCCTGCTCTTGCAGGGGAAGACTTCCAGGATCTGCTTTCCGAAATCTGCGATAAGGATGCGTTCGAGAACTACCTCGAAACTGGCGACCTCGACTTCGCCTACGAGATGAATGAGGATTCGCGGTTTCGGTGTAACTATCTCAAGCAGAAAAATGGGCTCGCGGCTGTGTTCCGCCTCATCCCCACTGAAATCGCATCTCTCGAAGACCTGAACATCCCAACAGTCGTGAAGGAATTCGGCCATATGCGTTCTGGTCTTGTTCTGGTGACTGGGCCAACCGGGTCCGGTAAGTCTACCACGCTGGCGGCCCTGCTCGATTACATCAATTCGAACTTCTCTAGGCACATCATTACCGTCGAGGAACCAATTGAGTTCGTGCACCGGAACAAACGCAGTATCATCACACAACGAGAGGTTCCGATTCAAACACCCTCTTTCGCTGATGGTCTGCGCGCCGCGCTCCGAGAAGATGCGGACATTGTTCTGGTTGGGGAAATGCGAGACCTTGAAACCATCTCTCTTGCTCTCACTGCAGCAGAAACAGGGCTTCTGGTATTCGGAACTCTGCACACCAACAACGCACGAAAGACAGTGGATCGACTGGTGGACGTCTTTCCTGCAGACCAGCAATCCCAGGTCCGCACCATGCTGGCAGCATCCCTTCGTGGGGTTGTCGCTCAGTTGCTAATGAAGCGCAGCGACAAGCCGGGGCGGTGTGCGGTGAATGAGATCATGTTCGCCACACCAGCCGTTTCGGCGATCATCCGGGAAGGGCAGACTCAGAAGCTTTATGATGTGATTATCGGAGGTAAAGCCGATGGAATGCAGTTCATGGATGAGTCCATCTGGGACAAACTCCGGGCGGGCAACGTCACCGCGCAGGAAGCCTACATGAAGGCCATCGACAAAACACGCTTCAAGAAGTTCCTTCCGGAAGAGCATGCCGCTCTTGGGGAGGCTTCCGGGGAAAACCCGATGGAGCACTAGGCCTAGAAAGAGATTCTGAGTGCGTTACGAGGGCCGCTCGTCACGCCCCACTGAGACTTACTCACATTCATTCACATCTCGGCAGACAGTCGTGCTCGAGAAATCGGAGCCTTGGCCCATAGGGTCTTGCTATTTATCGTCGGCGATTGAATGTCTTGAGCGCATCATTACTCTTTCACCTGAGCCCCTGGAATGTCCGCAAGCCAAGACCTTCTCTCCTTCAGTTGCCCGAATTGTGGGGTGCAGTTGCGTGTGCCGGCGAGCATGGCGGGTATCGAGGGCCCCTGCCCCTCTTGCGCGGCAATCATTCAGGCTCCCAGCGCCCCGCATCACAGCTCCAGCCCCGCTGGCCCTGACTCACAAACTTCATCGGTCCAGCCCTCTCGAGCAACCACCACCTCTAACTACTCGGGTCCCTCCAGAACTCCCACTGAGCATGAGAAGCAGGGGCCTCCTCACGATGGAATCCCTTCACCCTCCTCAGGGGGCGAACCCTCTCCAAGAGAGCAGGTCCCATCCTGCACATCTGATCAATCTTCATCTTCTCCGACTTCCCCTCAGAGTTCATCCCATTCAACCGCTCCATCATATCTACGCAGTCGGCAAGCAGCTCCTGCGCCTCAAGGTCACGCCCTAGCTGGAAAAGAGCCTTCTTCGGAGAACGCGACCCACTCGGAAGATCGTCCTAAGCAGAAGTCCCCGCTCAAGCCTTCCTCAGTCTCAACCCATCCTGAAGGCACCAAGATTTCCGCTAACTCCGCGAAGAACACTCCTTCCACGAATAAAGATCCAGAACTTGATCCGCTCCTGGCGCTCAAGCCAACTGCCGTCAAGGATCTGGGGCGCAAAGAAAAGAACCGTCTGCCCACCAGCAGCAGCCTTCCTAGCGAGCGCAAATCGAGAACACAGAAGCAACCGGATCTTTCAGCTCCTTCAAAAAAGCAGTCTCCTCCTGAGGAAGACCTTCCGGACTTGGATTCTTCCGAGTCCGTTGCGCCCGTAGATCCTCCATCCGTCGAATGCTCTTCTGTAACCGATAGACCAGACGAACCAACATCCCGGAAGTCGCGACCGTTTCGATCTGATCGAGAATCTGAAGAAACCGTAAAACTCAATGTCAACGCCTCCACCGTTGGAGCCTTGGTGAGCCACGAGCACGCTGGCCGTCTCGAAAATAGCAGGCGCTCTTATCCCACCTGGCCAGGCATTTCGGTTCTTCTGCTCTTCCTGACACTTTCAGCGGTAATGATCTATCTCGTGCTGGATCTCACCGATATGCTGCCGCACAGCAAACGGCAAGGTCAGCTTCAAGATCCGGCAGCCGGCGAAGCCTCAAAGTCTTCGCCAGATGCTGGAGAAGCGTCGGCACCCGCTGCGGCTGCGGGAGTCCTTAACCGCGGACAGGAGCCTTCAGCCTCAGAGCGGACTGCAGGAGTTTTCAAAGTTGATCCAAACCAGCTCTTCCCGGGATCATCACAGACTGGTCAGAGTGTTCAACCAAACCCGGAGACCTTCTCAGGCACCGAAGCGAAGGACCTCAGCTCTGAAGACCTCCTTAGCCGCAACGAGGACTCCGAAGAGGGCTCCTTGCTTGTTCCGGCAGGAGGCGGTGAGGCAGCACCTGGTGGTGCTATTATCGAGGAGCAGGATGTAAAAGTCACTGGCGAGGTCAGCCTACCGCCGCTTATCGACCTCAATCCATCGCGAAATGCACTTCCAGAACAAAGTGGGAGTCCGAGCGCTCCCGCCGAAACGCTCTCGCTCTTTCTCGCAGCCCGCAATCTCAGTGAGCGGCGCCCTTATATGAGCGCTTCGCGTCGATCCGAAGCTGAGCTGGAGAGGGGGCCGTTGGCAAAGCAGCTCCCTCCCACTGTTCAGCTGAGGCTTCTGAAATACCTGAAGGATCATTCAGAAAAGACTGACGAAAGATTTTTTGAGGTGTCTTTTGAAAGAGAGTCTACAGCCCCGATTTTGGTTCAGGTGGCTGTAAATATTAATGGTCGCATGCAGGTTCACACCGACGCGTTCTTAGATCTTTACAATGATGAAATGGCGCGCTTTCAGGCCGTCCCAGTTAAGGGAGAGCGGACCTTCCATACCCTCGCAGACGCCTACAAGCAGTGCTTCGAGGAAAAAATTCCAGGGGCAGAAGATAAGAGTTATATGAAGCTTCGCCAGCATGAGCAGGTGACGGCGCGGCTTCAGGCATATTTTGCAAAAGGGTCGAAAATCTCCGCGCTGATCGAGCAGTCGAAGGCGCTCCCATGGGGCCGATCTGGAATCTGCACGGTCACCGTAAGATGGAACACTGACTATGGGAGACCCTACGTGGAACTAGTGAGTATCGATGATCTCTCATGGGCTCCCTGAGAGCTTCCGGCCGGAAATTCCTCTGCCAGACATCTCCTTAATCGTCACGCTCACACCTACAAAGTAAGGAGTGCCTGCTGGATCAGTATAAAACCTCTTCTGTGAAATTACTCAGCTGGAGGGCTTGGGCAATCGAACAACCATGAATCCCTGCACACTGCTGTATTTCTTGAATTCGCAGTCATTTTTTATTCGCAGCAATCCAAAGGCCCGTTCCTTGACATGGACAGGCGTAACTGCCACCTGATACTCCCTGCCGGGTTTGATCACCTTTAGTTCGTATTTGAACTGCTCATTAGTACAGGAGAGCTCAGTGACCATAATATCAGTCTCATGGTTCACTCTGATCTTGAAGATCTGGGCATCCCCTCTTCCATTCAGGTCCCAGAAGAGGGTGGGCGGATCAATTGAGAACAGGTCCGGAATCTCAAGCTTTGCCGTTAGGACAATCGGGACCGTTTCGCCCTCAAGGGTGATCACGATCTTCTTTTCGATCGCGCCCTTTATTGTACCCAGCTTGAAGTTGCCACGAACTACTCCGCTCTCTCCCGGGCGCCAGGTAAGCTTCCCATTTCCGCTGATTTCGGCAGACAGGCAACTGCAGGCAGCCTGATACTCCTTGATTGTAACGGGCTTTGCGCCTTTGACCTTGAAAGGAAATTCGACACTAAGGCTATTCTTATCCGGGGGCAGAGTCATTGAAATCTCATTCGTCTCGAATGCTAGCTCCCCGAACAAACAGGATGGCCCCATCAGGAGGAGACCAAGCCCTACCAATCTTCGCTCCTTCGAGATTTTCATTACTTCGACTTAAGGTTGATCAGTTCTACCGTAACAATGAGGTTTCCATCACGCCATCGAGGGCCAATCAGGTAGACTCTTTTCCCTACTTCAAATACCCGATCCCATCTCAGGGTCATCTTGCTCTTTTGCCAGTATTCAACATCAAGCCGCAATTTGCGGGATTCCTTGATTGAGGCCTGCGGCTGAAAGGTCAGCATCAAGGCCTGTGAGCCATTGATGGGTTGAGCCCAACTCTTGTATCCCTTGAGAATATCCTGCTCCACTGAACCAAGCCTCACGAAGGTCTTATAGGGCTCCAACTTGGCTACTTTTTTCAGCTTGGCCACTTCCTCTTCACGGAGGGGCACAACGCCATCTCGGAGGGATTCAGGCGATCCGTTTGTTCCGAAGAGAACCTCTGTTCTCACCTTGCCTATCACCTCCTTACCTGGATCCTGCGCACCCGCAACAGCCATCAAAGCGAGGTAAATAAGTGCCAGTATTCTCATTCGATCTGCCTTCGGTTAGTAAGTCTCCTTGACGTTAACGTAGTAGCCGTGACGGCCATCGAAGAAGCCTGCACTCAAAGCCAGATCGGAGTCAGAGAGAGGTGCCAGACCTTCAACCACCAGAAGAGTTGAATCCGAATCCCCATCGAGGATGACCTGAGTGGATACATTTGTGAGAGGGGAGTAGACCTCTGAACTCGCCCCTGAGTCGACAAGTCTGGATGAGGTATCACCTGACTGGGCGCTCTTCATTCCCAAGAGGAACGCAAACACTACGGCGCAGGTGACCGCGGGCGCCATCCACCAGAGCCATCGACGATTAAAGGCGGTAAATGCACCGAGACCTTCTTCGCTTTCGGGAACTTTACTCTCTGCTTTTACAAGCTTTTCGAGATGCGAATTAAAGTAGTCTGGAAATGGAGGATCGATCTCTCGCGGGACAGATTCGCACAACTTCTTCCTGAGGTGAAGAAATCTGGCACGCTCCTCATGCAGTTCAGGAGAACTGGCCAGAATCGGCTCTAGTTCCTTCAGCTCGTTTGCGCTCAGCCCATCATCCATCCAACGGGTAAGCAGTTCTTCTTTCCGGTCGTTCTTCATATGTTGATCAGCAAAGTCTGCAGTTTTTTCCGGGCATAAAACAGGCGGCTCATTACTGTGCCGAGGGAGCAATCCATAATGTCCGCAATCTCTTTATACTCTAAACCCTGCACCTCACGAAGCAGGATCGCCTCACGATGTTCTGGAGACAATTTTTCAAGGGCGTTTTCGATGTTGGCTCTCACTTCTCCCTGCGAAAGTGCCTCATCCGGACGGGACACCCGAGCGGGCGTGGCATGGGCCCCGGCAGCAATTGCCTCCCTGTCGAGCAGGTTGTCATCAAGATCTCCCGCAACATCCATCTTTCTTTTTCTCATCCAGTCATACACCGCGTTGTGAGTAATTCGATACATCCACGTTGAGAAACGAGCACGCGATTCGAATCTGGGCAGAGCCTTCCAGACCTTCACGAAGACCTCTTGAGCGAGGTCCCAGGAGTCCGCTTCATTTTTGACCATATTTTGAATCATCGCATAAACGCGCCCACGATGCTTGGTTACTAGGAGATCAAAGGCGCCGTAGTCACCCTCTTTACATCGATCAACCAGCTCAGCATCGGAGATTTCTGCTGGGGCCCCCTCTCCTCCGGCATCACCCGGAAGAGGACCCTTTAGCAGATTTGACGCAATGGAGCGGAGGAAATTCATCGAATGTTCGCCACTCGGAAGGTGCCCCCAAACCTCCGCTTGAGCAAGCGGAGACACCTAAAAAACAGGGTCTTTCGGCCAGACTGTTTCCCCATATCGCCGAAAATTTCGGAGAGTTGCCCCAAGGAATCTCAATTTTAACCGGACGAAGCCAAAAAAACCCGGGGCGGCTACACCACTACCCTAATAGACGTCCCGTTGGTAGCGCTTCTCCTTCTTCAGCGCCTTGACGTAATTTTTAGCCTCGTCCTCAGTTTTTCCACCGTGCTTTTCCACGATCCTGTGGAGGCATGCATCCACATCCTTTGCCATCCTTGATGCATCGCCACAGACATAAAACGATGCGCCGGCCTCTAACCACTGCCACAGCTCAACCCCTCTCACCTCCATTTGGTGCTGCACGTAAACTTTTTCCTCCTGATCCCTGGAAAACGCTAAGTCCAGATGAGTCAGAATCCCATCTTTCTGCATGGAAACAAACTCTTCCTCATAGAGAAAATCTGTTTCGCGGTGAGGATTACCGAAGAACAGCCAGTTCTTTCCCGCTGCACCCCGTACTCTCCGCTCTTCAAGGAATGCCCGAAAGGGCGCCACCCCGGTCCCTGGCCCAACCATGATGACCGGTGCATTATCGTCGTCTACTAACCTGAAGGCCTTATTATGATGAACAAAAACTCCTGGCTGAAGCCCTTCCGCCCGGTCTGCCAAAAATGTCGAGCACACCCCTCCTCTATCTCGACCGTGAGAATGATATCTCACAATTGCGATCGTTAGATGAACTTCGCCGGGATGCGCATTCGGACTTGAGGCAATCGAGTAGAGCCGCGGCTGGAGCTTTTTGAGGACCGTCACAAAATCTTCTCCATCAGAAAAATCAGCAGGGTATTCCGTAACAAGATCGATCAACTCCCGACCCCAGCAGAACTCGTTCATCACCTTGCGATCCCCGCTCTCCACTACCGAGCGGAGATAGGGCGAACCGCTCCGCTTCTGCCACTCTTGCAGAAGCTTTGGTGTGAGTGCTCGTATGTCATAACTCGTCATCAGCGCATCCCGCAACAAGCCCTCACCGCCACCGGGAATGGGGACCTGTTCGTTGGTGTTGAATGGAAGGCTGTCCAATATTTCGTCTACCTGGTCCTCCTGGTTTACCGGAAAAACTCCTAATGCGTCACCCACTACGTAGTCCATCCCGGCCCCTTCCAAAGACAGCTCGACATGGTGAGTCTCTTTGTTAGCACCTGGCCCGTTCAGGTTGTAATTCCTCAGGATCGGGCTAGGGAACGGATTTTTTTTGCCGAAGGGGATACTTTCACCCTCCGCAGAATCTACTGCATCAATGGAAGCCGCACCTCCAAGGCTCTCAACAACCCCTTTCCGCCATGACGCAAAAGCTTCGTCGTAATCCACGTCACAATCTACTCGCTGGTAAAAGCGTTGAGCTCCCAGGGATTCCAACCTGTTATCGAAGTCGATCCCGCACTTGCAGAAGTCCGGATACTCGGTATCGCCAAGGGCGAGCACTGAAAACTTGACCCCTTCCATTGTCGGAGCCTCGTCTCCAAGGATGAACTCATATAGATCTGCGGCATTGTCAGGAGGCTCCCCATCACCGTATGTGCTGGTAATGATAAGGAGGTTTTTCTCCCCGGCGAGCCGCCCGGGATCATATTGCCCCATATCTATGACATCAGTCTCAAAGCGGCCACCGTTGAGATCCTTCGCCATTTTTTTAGCGCAGCTTTCAGCGTTTCCGGTCTGCGATCCCACGAGAATCGTTACAGGAATCAGTGCCCCATCCTGCTCGGCTGCGCCATCTAGAGCAGTTCCAAACGTCTTGCTAAGAAACCCACTGAGCCATTCTCGCTGTTCGCTGGTAAATGGCGCATCTTCAGGGACCAGAATCCGGTGCGACATGATCTCAATCTGAAAACCCGGCTTATCCCGAGCTGGTTAACTTTATCGCGGCTCAAATTTTTTTCAAGCCGATTAAACAACTGAGGATCCACTCCTACCCCAAGTCGAAAGAGCAGAACGACGAGACTAAATCAACCCACCTGGCTTCAAAACTCTTTCAAACTTAACGCTCTTCATTGCCTTCCCAAATAAATTGATAGAGGCCCAATCAACTCGCAAACCTCCAATGTCAGAATGAACTTAGTCACCTTTTTTCAACAGGGGAGAGAAAAGGAGACTCCACTCCATATCGCATAGACAGTGCTCAGACTCCTGATGGCTGCTGAACAGGAGGTTCAGGAAGTCGCCCGGAAGGGGTGGGGCTACTCGGGTAAGGGGAAATCTTGATTGAACGCAAAGACTCTTTCGCGAATCTCTGTTAACTTCTGCTCGTCCTCCCGATTTTGGATTGCATCAAAGATAAAATCCGCAACAGACTCGAGATCTGTCTCTTTCATCCCCCTCGTAGTTACCGCAGGAGTTCCCAAACGAATTCCACTCGGCTTCATCGGAGACCCCGTATCGAACGGTATGGAATTTTTATTGACCGTAATCCCAGCAGCATCGAGGGCAGCATCCGCCATCGTCCCGTCAAGGCCAAGCGGGCGCATATCCACCAGCATACTGTGGTTGTCAGTGCCACCCGAAACAATTCTAAACCCGTGATCTCCCAGCCTCGCGGCCAGAGCTCTCGCATTTTCAACGACTTGCTTCTGATAAACCTTAAAATCTGGACGAAGCGCCTCCCCAAAGCACACAGCCTTGGCGGCGATGACATGCATGAGCGGCCCCCCCTGCACACCCGGAAATACCATCGAATTGATTTTCTTAGCGTATTCTTCCCTGCACAGGATCAAACCACCACGAGGCCCCCTCAAGGACTTGTGGGTGGTAGTAGTGACGAAGTCTGCATGCGGTATGGGTGTCGGATGAACCCCCGAGGCAACCAGCCCCGCGATATGGGCCATATCAACAAAAAGATAGGCCCCAACCTCTTTCGCTATCCGGCCCATCCTCTCGTAGTCCACGACCCGGGAGTAGGCACTTGCTCCACAGGTTATCAGTTTAGGCTTCACCTCAGCGGCGGCTGAGGCCAACTGGTCGTAGTCGATACGCTCGTCTTCCTCACTCACGCCATAGTGCGTTACTTCATAGAATTTCCCTGAGAAATTTGCCTTGTGCCCGTGAGTCAAATGCCCACCGTGAGCGAGATCCATGGTAAGAATCCTGTCTCCCGTCTTAAGGAAGGCGAAGTAGACTGCGGCATTAGCCTGTGAGCCTGAATGTGGCTGCACGTTAACATGTTCTGCTCCAAAGAGCTCTTTCGCCCTGTCAATCGCAAGCTGCTCGGCACGGTCCACATTCTCACACCCACCATACCAACGACGACCAGGATAGCCCTCCGCATACTTATTTGTCAGAAGTGAGCCTTGTACTTCAAGAATCGCCCTGCTGGCAAAATTTTCTGAGGCGATTAATTCAACATGATCCCGCTGACGACGTCCCTCTGCCTGAACAACATCAAAAATCTCAGGATCGCTGACAGCGAGGGAGCTTCCTGAAGCCTTAACGATCCGATCTACATGGCGTCCACCCTCAAAAGGAGTGTCAAGGAAAGCTCTCACAATACTCACTGCCTCATCCCCAGTCAGGTCCCTGGCTCCAAGACATGCGATGTTGGAATCATTATGACCTCTGGTGATCTCGGCATCTTCTACAGAACATAGGCGTGCAGCTCTGACGCCCTGCACCCGGTTGGCCGCGATGCTCATACCGATCCCAGACTTGCAAACCAGCACTCCGAAGTCGGCTTTCCCCTCGGAAACACTTCGCGCTACCGTGTTCGCGAAATCCGGGTAATCCACCGAATCTTCGCCTTTAGTTCCGTAATCGACCACTTGGTTTCCGGTCAGCTCAAGCGCCTCAAAGATGGCACTTTTGACCTCTACTCCCCCGTGGTCCGCCCCTATCGCGATTCGCAGACTAGCGTTATTCATTGGTCTAAACTCAGTCCCTCCTTGGGACACCCATTCCTTGGCCCTCTTCCCAGGAAACGCAATAGAGAAAACCGATCCGAGAAATTATTCTTCAGAACGAGCTCTTTCGGAGCGCAGAAACCCAAGAATTCCCTCCATTGCCCGATCCAGAAACGAAGCTACCTCCTCGTAGGCTCGGAAACCACCGCCTATCGGGTCCGGGACATCCCTGCCCACGACCCCGTCGATTTCCGCAAAGTCGCAAACGAGATGAAATTTTCCTTTTTCCCCAGGAAAGCGGTCTGCGAGAGACTCCAAGTGATACTTCGTCATGCAAAAGACATGACTGGATTCTGCCAGAATTTGCTCATCTACCATCCTACTCACGAAGCCCTCCAGTCCAATTCCCCGGTCCTGAAGGATCTCAACGGTCTCTGCGCTGGCACTGCCACCCTCATAAGCAGCGATCCCTGCGGAGCTCACCATCAAAGAATCAGACTGCCCCTTCGCCCGCAGCAAGCCCTCGGCCATGGGGCTCCGGCATGTGTTTCCCGTGCATACGAAGAGCACGTGCGCGAATCGATCTGACATGCCGGTATGCTAGGCTTCTCCCCCCTACCCTCGTCAAACAGGCAATCCCGGGTATTCGTGCTCCTGATGCTCGCCTGCGGCCTCTGCCCCGCAATATCTGCCGGTTAGATTAGGAGGACCTAACCATTAATTTCCCCGCCCTCAAAAAAAACAGCGGCCAGCATCTGAATGATTCGCTACAAATTAGACGGTTATGATCCTCGAGTAAAAGCTCCCGGGGTCGCGGCTTGCCCCCTCCATCCAATGGGAATACCGAATGGGGTTCAATTATGTCGCCAAATCCTGATCTCGGAAAAACACTCAGCGCTGCTCGACGCGCATTGGGTTCTTCCATTGAGGATATTTCGCGGCAGACCCACATTCCCGAAATTGCGATCCGACATCTCGAAAAAGGTCAATTCTCCAAGTTTCCGAGTCCTGAATACGCAAAGGGATTCCTCGCCCAATATTCCGCGCATCTGGGCCTCTCTACCCTAGACGAGCCCAATTTTCTCGATACCAGCGACAATGGACCTGGGATTTCCTCTGAGGAGAGGAACTACAATCGCCGCCTCACAAGGGTCGCAGCTGCTGAAAATCGCCCGCTGCCTATCACCGAATCCCGCAATACCCGCCGAGGACTCCTGCGGCCCAGAAACCAATCAGAGAAGGATCCGAGAGAGCCTCAATTGCATATCAGCAAGAGGCAGCCTCTCATCGTATTTATGCTAACCTCAATCCTGATCGCCTGCTCGCTATTTGCGTATATGAGACTGAGCGCTGATTTTGGTCAGGAAGACCCGTCTTCTGCACAGAACCCCTCTCAACCCTTGGGCGCAATTGGAGGCCTATCAGCACAGACACCCAGTAACCCTGTTTTTTTCAACGTCCCCCGAGCTCTCCCTGTCTCCCCGGAGACCTCCCAGCCCATCGCGGCAAATGATTCGGTCGAAGGGACCAACATCCAGAATCTGAGTGCTTCGAACGTAACCCCATCGGTAACCTTCGAGGGATTTTCTCTCGAAAGCCCACCGCCCAGAGCGGTTATCGTTGAGGAGTAAACCTGGGGCAAAAGATCATCGTTTCCTCTGATCGAGTTTGATCAGGATCGCTGTCTGATAAGCTCGAGAAAAGGCTTGAGAAATCTCTCAGCTTTCACAGCTCCTACACCTTTTATCGTCATCGCAGCGTCAACCGAAGTTGGCCGCGACCGAGCCATAGACTCCAACGTCTTGTTTGTGAACACACCATAGGCCGGCACCCTGTATTGCTTGGCAATGTCATTACGAAGACCCTTCAACTGAGCGTAAAGACCCGTGTCCAGGGGAGGAAGCTCTCCATCTTCCTCGCCTGCCTTCGAGTCTGCCTTGCCCTTTCCTTTCCTCTGTTCAGGCCACACCAGACTATAGCCACCCTTCCCCTTCATGACCTGCTCTCCCCTGTCCGTCAGGGTCACAAGAGGAAATTCACCGGTCTGGGTGACTAGAAGTCCTGCAGAGTGCAGCGCGTGGAAAAGCTCGTTGAGATAGGCGGTCCCCTTTTCTTTCAAGATCCCGTAGGTCGAAAGATCGTGCAACCTTACCCGCAGGATCTCCTGTGATTTACTACCGGTGAGCATCTGTACAATACGGCCTCTTCCAAAGATTCCCTCCCATCCCTTATCTGTTCGTCGACTCATACGGGCCACCCCACTCAGGGCTTTGCGCACCAGAAGATCCTCCCTTTCCGTCGGCTCTCTCCGATCGGTCCCATAATCACTACGACATACATCACAGGTGCCGCACTCTCCCGGCTCACTCTCTCCAAAGTATTCAAGAATGGCCTGCTGGCGACAGGCCGCGCCGTAGCACAGAGCCACAATCGCCTTCAGTTTTTTCCGATCGCGATTTTCCTTCTCTTCGAGCGCGTTCCGGTCAATTGCCAACTGGCCAGGTTGAACCTCAGGCCGCTTCAAGCGTGTTCCTCGCCTTCGCTGCCCCGGTAGATCAAAGCGTTCCGCATAGCCAAAGCGTGCCAGGAAGGAAAGAGCACTGCTTACCGCCATGCCATTCTTTACCTCCACCGCCCCGGCAATCTCCTCGATAGTGGCATGAATCTCTCCCTGCTCGTCGGCCTCCTGGTAAAGATGCTCGTAAACCTGGCAGATTGTCCCATAGCCCGGGTTTGCCCCCTCGAGGAAAAATTCCTGGGTCCGGGTATCCGCATAATTCCAGAGAAGCTCACAATAGGCGGCCTCTCCATCGCGACCAGCGCGGCCGGCTTCCTGATAGTAGGCTTCTATGCTGCCCGGAACTTCGAAGTGAATAACGAAGCGGACATCTGCACGATCAATCCCCATTCCAAAAGCATTAGTGGCAACTGCAACATCCACCTCACCACGGATAAAGCGATCCTGGGTTTCCTCCCGTTCCTGTTCCGTCATCCCACCATGATACCCAATACAATTCACACCCCAGCTGTGAAGGGTTTCTGCGACTTCCTCCACCCGCTTACGTGTCGCACAATAGACAATTCCTGTTCGATGCTCCTCGAGAATCTCACGGGTTCGCCGAAACTTGGCCGCCTTGGTCTCGACCGGGTTGATATTAAAACTCAGATTGGCTCGCGCAAATCCAGTTACAGTCTGAAAGGGCTCCCGTAATTTGAGCACCTTCACTATATCCTCCCGGACCACTTGGGTGGCCGTAGCCGTAAAGGCCACACACTGAGGATCCCCCAAGGCCGCTCGCGCTTCTCCCAACCGAAGATAATCCGGCCGAAAATCATGTCCCCACTGGCTCAGGCAGTGCGCCTCGTCGACAGCGAGAAGTCCCACTTTTACTCCACGCATCGCCGATACGAAACTTTCCGCGCGGAACCTCTCGGGAGCCACATAAACCAGCTTATAGTCTCCCCTGACCATGCGATCGATCCGATGTCGCTGCTCTACATGAGAGACGGTTGAATTAATGAGAGTCGCTGCCAGCCCCTTGTCCACCAGTGCATCCACCTGATCCTTCATCAGGGCGATGAGGGGGCTCACCACCACTGTAACACCATCAAGACAGAGAGCTGGGAGTTGATAGCAGAGGGACTTCCCTCCTCCGGTGGGCATTACCACGAGGCCGTCCTGCGAACCGAGAATGTTTTCCACGATCCCAGCCTGACCGTCGAGAAACTCCTCAAACCCGAAAGCCTTACGCAACATCTCTTTCGCAAGGTCAGGCACAGGGTGAGAGTGCACTGCCAGAATTCCATGTTCAACCCAAAGCGCCTGCCCAATCCCCCCTCGTCCTGCCATTCCGGCATCTTCACCAACATCTTTCCACTGGTGGACCCTGCAACAAGTTGGAAATATAACGCCTTACGAGCTGAGTCATGATGAATTACAGGCCTCTTATTCTCACCTGCCTGATCACCCTGTCATCCCTTTCATCCCATGCGAGGATCCGAGCTGGGGCTGCAGAGCAGGAAATCACCCCAAGGCCCGGGCTGGAGATCCAACACTACTTCCGGAAGAGCATCGGCGTGCGAGACCCTCTCTTCACCCGCTGTCTCTATCTCGAGGACAAATCAGGAAATGCGGTCGCCATCGTGGGACTCGACCTCATCATGGCCAGCTTCGAGACCTGTGACCAACTGCGGGCTGAAATCCGGAAGAAGTGTGGAGTCAAACATACACTTCTCAACTTCAGTCACACCCACGCCTCCGCCGCCCTCGGCCCTCGCGGCCGCTCCACCGTATCCAACGACGAGGGCTCCAGGTGGAATGATCGTACCCTTGACTCCATCATTGCGGTGGTAGCGGAAGCTCAAAAAAAAGCCGAACCAGTCTCCCTTCGGGCCGGACGCTCTAAGGTTCAGATAGGCTTTAACCGACGTCTCACCAACGCCGAAAACGGTCATGTCTTCATGGGAGTCAACCGTGTGGGACCAGCCGTTCCATGGGTTAACGTCCTCGTGGCGGACAGTCTCCGGACCAGCAAACCTCTCGCCGTACTTTTTGAGCATGCCGCTCATCCAGTGATCGTTCCCCACACCAGTAAGCTCACCAGCGCCGACTTTCCGGGAGCCGCGGGAAAACGGATTCGGGACGTTCTCGGCCGCAATGTCATTACCGTCTTCGGTCAGGGTTGCGGTGGAAACATCAATGGCTTCCCCCTCCGCTCCACTCACGAGAAGGCAGAGGAGGCTGGCCGTCAACTCGGGGATGCTAGCCTCAAAGCCATTGAGGATAGCAGGCGCATCGTGGCCAGTATGCTTCACGTGACGTCTACCACAGTCACTCTTCCCTCCGCTCCCCTTCCAGACCGGGAGCTTCTTGCTGAAATGATGGATCTCGAAAAGAACAATGAAGGTCGCATGAAACAACTACGAAAAATTGACCGTCTCATCAAACAAGGTAAGCAGCCTCCGGGCCGTCGATTTGACGCTCACGCCATAATGCTGGGGCGCGAATGGTGCCTCACTGCCATGCCACATGAGATGTTCTGCCAGTATGAACTGTGGATCGACAAGCACGCTCCTTTCCGGACTACCATGACTTTTGCCTTCACCAATGGATATGAGGGCTACGTCGCGGTGGATGAAGCCCTCGCCCTCGGTGCTCGTGGAGGTTACGAGGCCGGCCGGCTCCCCAACTGGGGCGGCCAAGTCTACACGAGGCATCTAGGCCCTCCCGCAGTCGGAACTGAGAAAATCGTGAAGAGGACCCTTTCTTCCCTGTGGCCGTCCGACCTTTCTCCATCTAAGTAAATCCTGTACCACGAACACACGAAGCCCGGCCCTCTTCAGGACCGGGCTTTTACCGCAGGGCGATTCGCGAGGGGCTTATGCCAGTGGGTTATTCAGGCATCGCAATTACCCTGAAGAGAGCCATATTCTTGGATCGGTCGACTGGAACATGTGCGGAGCTGGTCATATTCACCTGAGGAGCGAGCTCAGACCTGTTTTCAAGCACTGGCGCCAAGTCGGGTAAAGACCGCCATTCCGACATGGGGAAGGCCGTATTTCCACTCTGCGGATCCTGACCTTCCGGGTCTCCACTCCATTCTCCCATCGGATATTCCTGAGGAGCCTCCTCCCAAGCTACCCCTGTAGGGAACAATTCATCAACGCGAGGAACTTCGTGCTCGCCAAGATTTTCCCGGATCCATGCCTGAGGAGAAGCATTAGTCTCGAGGGTATAATTCATGCCGAACACCGTGTTCCAACTCACAATCAGACGGTTCTCCTGTAAATTGGGAACCATCTTCCACTTCCACATCTTACCAACCTTTACCTGGTAATCCTCCACTTCTCCACCAATCTGGTGTCCCGTGTAGAAGGAACCACCATGACTTAAGCGGAAGCGGGCTGCCGTCTTGAGTGGCTTTTTCACTTTTGGCACCTTGAAGGCCAGAACCTGCCCCGGATTCACAGTCTCGCTGTTGAAGATACGATTATTAGGCTGAGCCCAGCTGCCATCTCCGTCGAAGTCGATCCAAGCATCCAGAATGCCCGTCATGGTTGGCAGGACTCGCACGAGAGCATACGACCCGGAGATCATCGGAGTCAGGAAGATGACGCCATCTTCATCATCATTACCGTCGAGATCATCGCCGAGGCTCATCAGGCTGGGTTGCCCGTCAGGCTCGGAGTCGATGGCCTGACCAAGAAAGAGATCATCGATCTGATGGGAGGCTCCGACACCAATCGACCCAGGATTCGACAGCCGAGTAGGAAATGGCTTTGGCGCGTCGCCCCAGTCCACAAAGACGGGTGGCTGGTTGGCCTTGATGTAAACGAGATGGTCCTCAACCTCTCCGTCGCTGGCAAAGCCAGAAGGCCCAAGTCCGCCGGTTGAATTGATTCTTACCCGTGCCACCGTGTGCCCTGTTGCGGCTGAGGATGGGACCGTGAAACTATAGCTGTTGATTCCGGGATTCGCGACCGCATTCAGCACGATCTGCTCGCCGGCACCCCAGATCCCATCCCCATTGAAATCAAGGAAGGCATTGATATACCCCGAAGCGGAGGCGATCACCGAGACTACGGAGACAGTCCCTTGCTGCAAGGTCGTGAAAGCAACGCCGTCTTCGTCATCCCACCCGCTGTTGTCATCACCTTGCGCTGTGGGATCAGGCTGTCCATCGCCTTCCGGATCGCACATGGCCCCAAGATATATTCCATTGTTAATCATATGAACGGCTCCTCCGTTGGCAGCGAGAGTTGGATATGGCGCAGGAGCATCTCCCCAATCTAACTCGCCATTCGGCTGGCCCGGCTCAATACCGATCTGGTAATCCTCTACCTCTCCATCAGAGGACCCACCATCTGGCCCCAATCCACCACCTGAACTAATCCGGAATCGGGCATAGGTTCCCCCCGTGGAAGCTCCCGCGGGAACCACGAAGTTCATATTGTTCACCCCGGCAACAACTGGAGAGCTAACAAATACCTGTTCACCGGCATCGTTCCAGTCCCCATCCGCGTTAAAGTCCACCCAGCCGTCAATCCGGCCTGGCATACTTGCCACAGCCTGAAGAGTGGTATTGTTACCTGTTAAGATCGCAGAGGTAAAGGTGATGCCATCCTCGTCATCGATAGCGGAATCTAAGTCATCACGAAGGGCGCTGCTACCCGGGATTCCATCGGGTTCCGAGTCTACCGAGGTTCCTAGCATAAGGTCGTTGGTCAAGAGATGGAAGGCACCGCTGTTAGCCGCAGTTACCGGGTAGGTGGCGGGGGCATCACCCCAGTCCGTCTCCGGATCCGGATCCGGATTGAACCCTCCCTCAATTTCAATCAGGTAATCCTCCACCTCGCCGTCCTGAGCTGTTCCCACAGGAGCAAGCATCCCCTGTGAACTGAGGCGAAACCGAGCATAGGTCAGCCCGCCTGGAGCCGGAGCAGGAACGGCAATACTCAGGGTGTTCAGGTTTGCAGCCAACGGCTCACCGGTGAAAACCTGCTCACCCGGATCCATCCAGCTTCCGTTACCATTGAAATCAATCCAAGCATCGAGCCGACCCGGCCCCGAGGACCAGACCTCAATTTCAGCTATTCCACCGGGCTGCAGGGGACTGAGAAATGAGACTCCATCCTCATCATCAAATGGGCCAAAGGCATCATCCCCAGTGGCAAAAAACGTTGGCTGACCGTCATTTTCAGTGTCAATCCGTGAACCAAGGGTCAGCAGAAATCCGTCCGCAGATGGCGCCACCAAATGGCGCGCACCATCGTTAGCATGAAGGGTCGGATAACTAGGATCTGGCGCATCTCCATAATCAAACTGCTGAGCGATCGATGGAATATCTGGGATATCCGGAATCCCGGGAATCTCCGGGATCTCTACATTAATTCCAGCGTCCAGCAACTCTGTGACGCGGTCGAGGTCCAGTTCAGGGGTTTGGCCCCCTGCAATTGGAATAGTTCCGAGCAAGGCTACCAGTGAGAGGTTGAGTAAGGCGTTTGATTTCATGGCTGTAATGTCTTCTTCCGACACCCCAACCGCAGTCCCTTCGCTCGATTTTCAAAAACCTCTCAATTCTCGCTCCACTATTTATGTCATCTCAAACCCCTTAAATTGTCGACCTTCTCTGGTGCGGGAGACCAAATGAGCTTCATCGAATAGCATCGCCCTGAGCGCCTTCCTGACAGAAGCACTCGCTGGCAACCGCTCTGCTTAGCGGCCACCCTGAGAGCTCCCCTCCAGCAGCCACGCGTTGTTGAAGCGCGCCATCCAGTCCTTGTTGGAAAGCAGATAGATCATGCCCTCGCTGGGCGTATCTTTCCGGCCCACCGCCAGCCACGTGTAATTCCCCGGCCCCTCCTTCAGGAGCCGGCTAATAGGCCAGGTTGCTCCTCCATCGAGGCTCGCCCGAATCGTAATATCGTCTCGCTTATCTCGACGTCCCGGAGCACTGAACAGCAGAACCTCTCGGCCCTTGTACTCAAACTTGGCGAGGGCGCCCTTGCATCCATAGACATCAGGGGGACCGTCGAACAGCTCATCATCCTCTCGAGCCTCCACCCAGCTTTCTCCACCGTCGAGGCTCTCCCCCACCAGTTTATTTCCGGGCCGCGAATGGGCTCGGGCGTTGTAATAGATTCGACCATCCTGCAATTCAAGAAGACCCGGTTCGGAGCTGCCTAGGAGCGGAAACGGATCACTCGGAAGCCACGTTCTTCCTCCGTCATCACTGTAAAGAGAATTACTGTAACGCCTTGCGAAGAACTTGCGCCCTTGCCCCTTATTAAGATAGGTCCTGCTCCCGTCCTTGTTCACAGATCCTACAAAGACTTGGGACGGCATCAGGAGCCGGCCTTTCTTCTTCCCATGCTTGAGGGTAATTCCCGGATCGCAACAGTAAGTGGTCGCCAGCCAGCCATTACCGTCAGCCTTTATCAGAGTTTTCTCGCTCCGCCACGTCTTGCCATGATCCACGCTCCGGTAAAGCGTGTTGCTTGGAGCCAGCCCCATCGCAAAAACCATGATGTCACCGGTGTTCTCGTCCACCGTGACATTCCCGAGCTCGCTCCATCCCACGTGCTCGCCCTTGTATCGTCCATCATCGGACATGTCGGCACCGATCGCGACTCTCTCTCCCACTACGATCGGATCGCTCCACGTCAGACCTCCATCCTCACTGCGCTTCACTTCCACCCGTTTCCTCTCCCGCTCCTCCTTGAACACCAGCACCGTACCGTTCATTGCCACCGCCAGGTGCCCCATCACCGGCACCTGTTCCTCCCAGATCTCATGAAAAGGTTTCTCCTCCTCGGCCTGCACAGGAATTCCCAGTATCCCTGCCACAAAAAGAGTGGTAAAAAGCTGTTTGCAGAGATTCATTTCCCAACCGTGGCGAGATTACAGGAAACTGACGAGGGGAAAGAAGACCTCCTGTCGCATCGTCGGACTACCCAGCCCCCATCCGAAAGCGGATTTCCCGCTTATCTGACTGGCAGGAATATGCGACACTTCGGCTAATCGTTGATTCAACAACCGATAAAATTACAAGAGCCCAGAAGTCACAGCCCCAATGAGTAAGCGCCGATTCAAGAAGCCCACCTCCCTGACCCGCAGGGACCTTCTTCGCGCTGGAGCCTTGGGCATGGGCCTGCCGGGCTATCTTTCACTCTCAAAGACTGCCAATGCTATCGGGCCCCATGAGACTAGCGGATTCGGCAAGGCTAAGAGCTGTATCGTCGTCTTTGCCTGGGGTGGCCTGAGCCATATCGACAGCTTTGATCTAAAGCCTGATGCTGGCAGCAATATCAAGAGTGCCTTCGGATCTATTCCTACAACCATCCCGGGCTACCATGTCTGCGAGCACCTGCCCCTGCTCGCCAAACAGGTTCATCGTATGACCCTGATCCGCAGTATGCACCACGATGCTCCCTCGCATCGCTCCGCAGCTTACTGGAACCTCACCGGCCATGCCCCTGCCAAACCGGACAAGAACTGGCCGCGAACCCGCAAGGACTGGCCGAGTATCGGATCCATGGTCGCCCATGCTCGGCACGATCCCGAGAGCAAGCTCCCTGGTAACGTCGCCCTTCCTTATCCCATCTATGATGGCGGATGGGCCAACGGCCAGCACGCAGGATTCCTCGGGATGAAGTATGACCCGATTATCATGAAGCCCGACCAAGGGAAACCTTACGACGGGAAATCTCCGGTCTCCGGGCATCTCTCCTTTGACTTCATCGAGGGTGTGAACGAGCAACGTCTAGCAGATCGCAGGAACCTCCTAACTCAGCTTTCCGGTAGCGCTCAGCCCACCGAACCTCTCGAACACTATCAGCAGCGGGTCTTTGACATGCTTCTGGACGAAGAAACCAGACGAGCCTTCAAAGTTGATGATGAGCCTGAGCGCCAACATCACCGCTATGGATCTCATGTATTGGGACAAAGCCTTCTCACTGCCCGACGACTCACCGGGGCGGGGGTTCCTCTCGTCACAGTATATGCCGCAGCGGGGGACTTGAACGGTAGCGCCGGGGCTCATTTCGACACTCATGCGGATGGATACAACCGCCTTAAAAAGCAGATGCTTCCACCCTTGGATCAGGGCCTCTCGGCCCTCCTTGACGATCTATACGAAAGTGGCCGCATTGATGACACTCTCGTCGTCCTGCTCACCGAATTTGGACGCACGCCAAAGGTCAATGGTGCGGGTGGGCGTGATCATTACCCCAAGGTTTACACCGTGGGACTGGCCGGAGCCGGGGTAAGTGAAGGCCTTCTCTATGGAACCTCCGATAAGAGTGGCGCCTTCCCTGATAGCGCAGCCGCGACCCCCGCTGACCTCCACGCCAGCATATTTCATTCCCTTGGAATTCCTCCGGAGCGACGAATCCATGATCTCGAGGATCGCCCTTTACCTATATGTGACGGGTCGGTCCTTCCCGTTTTTTCCTGACAAGCTTTCTTACCGCCTGGGACTCAGATCACCCAGGACTTGACGGCGGGTCTCCGGCCCAGAACTCTGAGTGCCATGATACAAGTGCGCTCTGCAGCCGTAACTCTTGCCGGACTAATTCTATCCTATCTGGGGGCCTTCGCAGCTGAACCTGCTGCTGGAAAGATGATCAAGGTCACTCCCAGTCAGGGTGACCGCATCCCCTACTGGCTTTACCTCCCAGAGAACGCCGCCGAAAACGATGAGAAGCTTCCCATTGTCGTCTTTCTTCACGGGATGGGGCAGAGAGGGAGCAACCTCGATCAGGTCCTAGCTCACGGACCTCCGAAATTGATCGCTAAGGGAAAGCACTTTCCGTTTATCATGATCGCCCCGCAATGCCCGAATGACAGCCATAAGGGCAGGCGCAAGGCCAAGTCGTTCTGGTGGCATCCCGAAGGACCCATCGACAAAGTGAAGAGCATTCTCAATTTTGAGACACAGAGGCTTGGCAATGTTGATCCCACCCGAATTTATATCACGGGCCTGAGCATGGGCGGCTTTGGAACTTATCAGATCGTAAGCCGTTATCCGGACTACTTTGCTGCCGCCGCTCCCATATGTGGGCACGGCAACCGAATTGAGAACAAGGAGGCTCTACAGAAAGCCTTCGCTAAAATCCCAGTATGGGCCTTCCATGGGGACAGGGACAACGTTGTTCGCCTTGCCGAACAGCAGAAGACAATCAAACTTCTCGAGGAGGGTGGAGCCGATATCAAATTCACGATATATCCGGGGGTCGGGCATGACTCATGGACCCGAACCTACAACGATCCCGCACTTTACGAGTGGCTACTCGCCCAGAAAAAGGGCCAGGCGAAGCACAAGACCAACAACCCTTAAGATCTTTCGCAAAGGACCTTGTCGACGGCAGACCCTTTCCCTCCTGCCCCCGGGGCCGCCTTAACAGGAAAACCTGAATCCCCTCGAAACACGGGAACTCGCCAATTCTCCAAACCACTACCGGCCGTCCTCGGGAAGAATCCGCCATTTCATGGTGGATCTAATCCATTCTAAACTGAGGGACGAGACGCCATCCTCTAAAGGATAAGAAATTCGAGCCTCAGGTCAGGGGCGTCTCTGTAAAAATGGAAACCCTTCCATCTTTCGTCCTGCAGGATGACTCCAGATCCTGATACTCCTTGGCTCTGTTATACATCGTGAAATACACAAATGGATCGCGAAGCGCGCTTCGCTTGAGCCGCGCATAGGGGTCTCCCGGTTGAGACATCATGAAAGAGAGGTGAACCTTGTGCTTTTTCTCATAGAGGTAGGCGATTCCCTTCAAGAGCTTCGCGACGTCACCCACTTCTCCTATGAAATGAATCGGCCATAAGATCCGCTCCGTGATCTTCATTAAGGCCACCAACTTGAAAAGTCCTCTTGGCTTCTCAAGAGTCAGATCAAAATAATCTCCCCAGTTGATGGCCAGAGCAGCGGCACGAATTTCACCATTCTTCCCTGGCAGCATATAGATCCTGCTCGTACTGCTGTAGGATCGCACTCTCTCAAACATCTCTCTGAAAGCATCATACGTGGCATACTGCTGGAGGAGAAACCTATCCCCTCCCTCAAGAATCTTCTCATGAAACTTCCTTATTCGGTTATCATCCTCGGATATATCCACCAGCTTCTCACTCCATCTCCTGCTCCGAAAGAGCCGGTTGATCTTAATGTAGGAATCTACCGGGAATTGATTATATCCTTTCTTGAATAAGCGGGAGAGGGTCGCCATCGATCGCTGCATCCCTCGATTATCCTTGCCGAAATTAGCGTATCCGACATTCACCCCGTTAATCTTGGTTAGCTCATCAAATATGGAAAAGATTGTCGCGAACATTCCACATTGGCGGTAAAGCATCTTTCCGTTTGTGCTGAAAGTGCTTACCCGGAGAAGATTGTAGTAATAGGAAGGGAGCAACGCCCCGGAAGGGTGGTCCATGTAATCGAAACTGTTTACATGAGCATATCCGGCTAACCTGTAATTTTTCCTTCCCGCCTGATCCCTCTCCTGTAGTGGGTGCAGACAGAGAACTACCAAAGCCCTTCCGTTGATTGAAGCAAGTGAGCCGGGAAGGTTTCTGAAGTAGACCCTGAAGGTCAGAAGTCCTTGCCCCGTCTGCTCATTAAAGTGCTTTTCAGGAACCGATATCACCTCCCGGCATTGCTCCTCGAAATAATCACGGGAAGTGTTGAGGCCAACATCTGCGAGGATCTCATCGATCCTTTCAAGACTCCGCACAGGAACAACCAGTAATTCAAGGTCCTCTTTGAAACGGTCAATGACCTTGATCTCGATATTATCGCAACGCAGAGACTCTTCTGGATGAAAATCCATCCGACCTCTCTCCAGAGGACGGAAATAGCGGAATGTGCGGATCTTCCCCATGGCGGCTTACAACCAGATTCTTTTAGTGCCTTATTTTTCCGAAATCCTCAATCATAACGCACAGGTCTCAGGCTTGGACGATAAGTCCGTCAGTAACCACAGGCCATCGTGATTCCGCTAGGCGGGGGCGGCAAAGCCCTCGAAGGTTCACTTGATCTTCGAACTTCAACATGCAGCATTTGGGCAACCCATGAGAGCCTTCTGGAATGTCTTCTCACCCATTGTGCTTGCCGCCGTGATGGGACAAGCGGCACCTCCCAGCAGAGTGGTCGAGAAAACACCCGCTCTCAACCCTCTTTCACCGGAGGAGGCTATGAAGCACATCAAGCTCCCTGCAGGCTATCGGCTCGAACTTGTTCTCTCGGAACCTCAGATCCGTGAGCCAGTCGCCATAGCGTGGGACGGAAACGGGCGGATGTTCGTAGCCGAAATGCGCGGATACATGCAGGATATCAATGGAACCGGAGCTCAGGATCCTGTTGGTAGAATTTCCCTGCACGAAGACACCGATGGCGACGGCAGGATGGACCGGCACTCGGTCTACCTCGACGGACTGGTGGAACCCAGAACCATCCTTCCCGTTGATGATGGACTACTTGTTGGGGAGCCCCCGGACCTCTGGTATTGCAGGGATCTAGACGGAGATGGGATTGCAGATACCAGAAAAAAGGTCTTTGACCGATTCTCAATGCGCTCCAGTAATGTCGAGCACAAGGCGAATGGCCTGCTATGGGGAATCGACAACTGGATTCATGTTTCTCAGCATGGTCGACGTTATCAGCTGATCAATCGTGAACTACAAAGCGAGGGGGTCGTTGTGGTCGGTCAATGGGGCCTGACTCGTAACGATGAGGGGCGACTCCTCTTCTCAACCAACGGAACTCCTGCAATCGCGCTGTTCGTACCTCCCCGCTATCATCAACCGGATCCCCGGAGGCAAATACGGCGCGGACCTATGGCAGCGGCTATCCGTGGAATGGGGAACTATCAAAGCGTCTGGCCCTCAATGGTTACTCCTGACCTGCAAAGCGGACCCGGCATGGCTCGGTCCGAGGACGGCACTCTAAAAACGTTCACTTCCGCCTGCGGCCAGCTCGTATTCCGCGGGGACCGCCTCGGCGGTGAAATCAAAGGCGACTATCTCGTCTGTGAGCCAGTAGGCCGCCTTATTCGTCGCTCGGCAGTACGCTACGCCGATTCAGGTCATATCGAGCTGACCAACAGGTACGAAAAAAGCTCCGGCGAGTTCATTTCCTCTACGGATGGCAATTTCCGCCCTGTCAATCTCTCGACCGGACCCGACGGCTGTCTCTATATCGTGGATATGTACCACGGAATCATTCAAGAGAGAGTCTACATTACAGACTATCTGCGCGGAGAAATTCTGAAGGCTGGATACGACAAAAATGTCGGCCGGGGACGAATATACCGGGTGGTTCGAGAAGGATTTTCCCCGGGGCCCCCACCTGAACTTCTGAGTGCTACTCCTGCCAGACTCGTGGAAAGTCTGGCTCATCCCAACGGCTGGTGGCGCGACACCGCCCAGAGCCTTCTTGTGACCAGACGAGAGGTATCAACTACCTCCGCGCTGCGGAAGATGGCAATCGATCACCAGGATGCCCTTGGGCGGCTTCATGCCCTCTGGACCCTTGATGGTCTCGAGCAACTCGACAAGGAAACTAACTTTATCGCTCTGGCTGATCGTGACCCCCAGGTCCGCGCCGCAGCGATTCGCACCATGGAACGGCTTCTCCAATCCGAGGACCCATCGGCATGTTATCAAAGCTTGAAGACCCTGTCAGACGATCCCGATTACTCAGTTCTTGCACAGGTAATCCTCACCGTCGGCAAGACCAATCACGATGAAGGGAAAGACCTTATCTCCAAGTGCATCTCAAGAGACCCGATGAACGAGCGAATTCTCAATGCCGTGGCGGCGGCCTCGCCACGACGATTTCTTGCAGACTTTCTCTCCCTTCTCTTCGATCACCCTGTCTTTCATGGTGATCTCATCGAGGAAAAGGCCGTAGCCCAACTGGAACAGTGGCAACGCTATTGCGTTACCGGAACAATCTCTGGAGGGGACCCCCTCAGTGTCGAAAAGCTTCTGGACCTCATCGCACAGGCAGAAGTGCCCAGAGCACTATCCATGCTAAAGACAATCGCCAGCACGATCGTGTCCCCCGGAAGGAAACCGGCACGGGCCAAGATGATCAAATTCGCGGCCAAGCCTGTGAGCCTGACCTCGTTGGAACAACGGAACGAACCGGCAATCCGTGAGCAGCTTCAGGCAATTTCCTTCATGTTCTCCTGGCCGGGTCTGACAACTTTCGGGCGGAAATTCGCCCATCAGCCCACGCCCCTGAGCGAGGAATACCAACTTCTATTTGACCGGGGGCAAGCGATCTATCGAGAGCTCTGCACCACCTGCCATGGCCCCGACGGGCGGGGGCTGATAAGCCCGGACGGCAAGAACCTACTGGCCCCTCCACTCCCCGAGTCACCTCGCTTGGAAGAAAACCGGGAGGCCGCCATTCAGATCATGCTACACGGCCTGGCAGGCGAACTCGACGGCAAGACCTACGAGGGCTTGATGGCTCCTTTCGGCGCAACTAACGACGATGAATGGGTGGCTTCCATCCTGACCTTTGTGCGCCACGAGTGGGGAAATTCTGGCAGCGTGGTCCTGCCATCACATGTCGCTGCGACCCGGAAAAAGTTTCAGAACCGCACACATCCTTGGAATCAGAAGGAGCTGAACTGGAAACTACCGCAAGATAAGTAGGACAACCCTTGAGCTCATAAATTCTTTTGGGCCTTCCCGCGCCTCGACTCCAAACCCTTCCGTTCATGAAGCCAATCCAGCTACTGGCCTTTTTTATCACTACGGGGACCTCCCTTGTGGCAGAGAGCGTCTGGAAACCTGATAATACGCCTAAGTCTATTCCCCCTGGAATGTTTCAGCTCGATCCATCCCTCGAGGTGACGGTCTGGGCCACCACCCCTCAGCTCTACAACCCAACCAATATGGATATCGATCACGAGGGTCGGATCTGGGTTACCGAAGGAGTCAATTATCGAGGAAACAAAGGACAGCGACCGGCCGGAGACCGGGTCGTCGTCCTGCAGGATACAAACGGAGACGGAAAGTGTGACCATTCTCACACCTTCGTTCAGGAGCCCGACTTTATCGCACCGCTCGGCATAGCGGTCTTCGACAACATCATCTATGTCTCTCAACCCCCGGACCTTCTCGCCTACACTGATGTCAATCGGGACCTGAAGTTTGATCCAGAGGTCGACAAGAGAGAGGTAATCCTCACAGGCTTCAACGCCATCAACCACGACCACGGCCTCCATTCTCTGGTAGCTGGTCCAGGCGGAAAATTCTATTTCAACAATGGCAACTGCGGAGCAGTCTTCACCGACAACTCTGGCAAATCCTTCTACCTCGGAGGCACCTATGGCAGTCGGGGACCAAATTGGCCGGCGGACCATCTCTCCACGACCGGAAAAACCTCCGACGATGGTCATGTATGGATCTCTGGTTTTGCCGTTCGAATGAATCCTGACGGGTCCGGAGCCGAAATCGTCAGTCATGGACTTCGCAACTCCTACGAGCAGATCCTCACTTCGTTTGGAGACATGTTCCAGAATGACAACGACGATCCCAGGGGATGCCGTACCTCATTCGCGCTTGAATACGGCTGCGCGGGCTATTTTACGCGGAGCGGAAAGCAGCGAAACAAGGCAGTCCGTCGGCCCGGGCAGCCCTACAACCGGGTGCACTGGCGGCAGGATGACCCAGGCACAATGGATGCCGGAGACGTCTATGGTGGAGGGGCTCCCACAGGGATCACCTTTTATGAAAATGGGGCCTTGGGAGAGAAATGGAATGGCTCTCTTCTCAGCTGTGATACCGCTCTCAACACAATTCTGGGGTACCGCCCGAAACCTACCGCAGGCACCTTTGAGCTTAATCGGTTCGACTTTCTCACGGCCAATCCTCGAAAACAGTATGATGGGGCGGACTTCGTGGGTGGAGGACCCAAGAACAGTGATATCGAGAAAGTTGCCCCCAGCTTTTTCCGGCCAAGTGACGTAACTGTAGGCCCAGATGGGGCGATATATTTCTGTGACTGGTTTGACCCACGTGTGGGAGGGTCCGGGCATATGGACAGCTCGTTCTCAGGCACAATCTACCGAGTAGCTCCGCACGGATTCAAACCCGTGATTCCTGCAATAGACATCACTACCCTCACTGGCCAGATCGCAGCCCTGCGAAGCCCCGCAGTCAATGTCCGCTACCTAGGTTTTCGCGGACTCCGTGCCGCTGGAGAAAAGGCCCTCCCTGCGGTAATGGCGCTCCTTGCCGACCAGAACCCATGGATTGCAGCACGTGCTGTCTGGCTTCTTCCTCACTTAGGTGAAGAGGGAGTACAAACGTGTCTCTCCCTTCTGGAGAACAAGGATTCACAGCAGCGTGTGGTCGCCTATCGTGCATTGCGCCGGGCGGGGCATTCCATGCTTCCTCATGCCAGGCGTCTAGCCACCGATCACTCTCCTCAGGTCCGCCGGGAAATCGCACTTTCCCTGAGAGATCTTCCTGCCACTGAGACTGCTGAAATTTTTGTTGAGCTTGCCCGGCGGTGTGACACCGACGACAAGAATTCGCTGGAAGCAATCGGCCTCGGTGCCGCAAACAAGGAGAGTGCGATCTGGAAAACCCTGAGGCAGCGACTACAACCTGGCCCACCCTCTGAATGGCCCGATTCCTTTGCTCGCCTGACGTGGCGGCTATGGGGTCCCGCCTCTATCGACGCCCTCAGGAGTCGGGTGCTCGACCGCTCCCTGAGCCTCGAGAAGAGAAAGTTCGCGGTAGAGTCCATCGCGTTTATTGATGATGAGAAGGCCGCGAGGGTCATGCTCGAACTCGCATCTCCCGGATCACCCCTCGCAGGCGAGGCCACTGCATGGCTCATGCGGAACGTCGCGGGCGAGTGGTCTAAATACAACCTTCGTGAAGCACTCAAGGAGAAGAATATTTATGATCCAGAATCTCTGGTAATCTCCGCCTCTCCAGTTCCCCCTCCGGCTACTCCAACGCCTGACGCAAATGAGATCCTCAATCTTCAAGGAGATCCCGTTCGCGGGAAACTAGTGAGCGCGAAATGTATCTTGTGTCACAAAATCGAGGACCTCGGAACAGACTACGGACCAGACCTGAGGGGTTGGGCACGGAATCAGGGAACAGGGGCAATCATCCGGGCCATCGCAGACCCATCAGCCGAGATCGCACTCGGCTACGGAGGAACGGAGATACTACTGAAGAACGGAGGACGAATACACGGCATCGCCTTCAACAACAGCGACCTCAGTCGCGATGATTCTCCCCCGGTTGTCATCCAGTCTGCGGGTGGACAGACTCAGCTGATCCCCAGAGAGCGGATCGAAAAGCGACAGGGATTCAAACGCTCCCTGATGTATGATCCTGGAACTCTGGGCCTGACTAATCAGGATATTGCCGATCTTGCCGCCTGGCTTCGGACCTACCAGTAGACTTGGCTCGGAATGTTGCGGTTGGGTCTCACGAGCGAGGAGCCCTGCCCTTTTTCATACCTTTGAACCTTAATATACTCTCCGCGGCGAAGATTTTTTGGAGCTTTAATGGCTTTAACAAGTCATAAATTGTTAATCTTCAATTACATACATTAAGTTTTGTCACTTTGCGCACGACCTTAACATGCGATTGAGATTTAGAATTTCACACGTATCATCTTTGCGGATGGTCAACCCCATCTGTTCTAGAACAATGAAAGTACATCACCTCATCGCCTTTCTGGCGGTTATGCTGTTGGGCGTCGCCTATGGTGCGGACGTCAAATACGAGGCCACCTTCACGGGTGTCACTTGAGCCGGATGTAAGCGGAGCGTCAGTTCGTCGCTCAAAAGCCTCGCAGGCGTTAAGACTGTCGAGATCAAGGCCGGTAAGGCACCCAAGACCCAGACCATCGTCGTGATGGCTGAGAAGGGTGGCATCAGCAAGGAAGACGTAGTTAAGGCCCTCGGAAAGACGGCTAAGAGATTCGTCTGCAAGGACTGGAAAGAAGCCAAGGGCTCCTAACCAGAAAGCTTTAACCAAAAGCTTTATTAAACGCCCCGTGCTCTGACGAGCCGGGGCGTTTTCCGTTGAGCCCTCTATCCAACAATATCGCCAATGGACCCGAATCCTGGAGAAAACAGTCGCTGATACATCCGCACGGCATAGCCATCTGTCATCCCTGCCAGAAAATCACAAACCAGTCTTGCCCGTTCCCCTGCGGTTTCCACACTCTCAATTTCCTCGACCTGCTCAGGCGGCAGCAATTGAAAAAACTGACCGTCAACGGGCTGTTGATCGACGTAGCGAAGGTGAAAAAGTTCCCATAGTCTTCGCAACATCATGCTGCCCTTGTGCTCGAGCTGCTTGAGCTGGGTCGAGAGGAATACGACTTCAAAGGCGAGCTGTTTAAAAATTTCACTTTCTGCCTGCGTCGCCTGATCGACCACAATACGAAAGCGGTAACGGTTACTTAACCCACTTAGAAAGTTCTCAGTTTCCTGAACCCTAGCCGCTTTCACATACAAGCCAATCCGGTGACCGACGAAAGAGTCTATTCGGCCCCGGCTAATCGCCCGAATTAAATCGCCCAAGGGACTGTCAGGCCCAGACTCCAATCCCCTTTTTTCGGCCCACCGACGAATTGCTTCTTCATTGAGGAAGCCTGCGCGAACGCTATCCGCCAGATCGTTCAGCGAATAGGCGGTATCATCCGCCCAATCCATGACCTGGCATTCCACCGATTTGAAACTATCTCGCACCTTTCCGACCTC
The DNA here is from genome assembly GCA_002686085.1 of Roseibacillus sp. Classification (GTDB taxonomy): domain Bacteria; phylum Verrucomicrobiota; class Verrucomicrobiia; order Verrucomicrobiales; family Akkermansiaceae; genus Roseibacillus_B. The sequence continues at coordinate 125,708 of NZAC01000013.1, forward strand.
CAGCTCCCCTGGAAATGCCCGCCCCCCCAATGTCCACCCCGTGTATTCCGACTGCTCATCGTAAATAAAGTGATTCGCGGGCTCTTTGCCTTCTACCTCCTTCAGCTCTCCCCACCCTGACTTATATTTGAGGATCCCATCCACGAAGGCCCGGGAAGGATCCATTCCGGTCCGCCGCTGCGAAAAAATTCGTTCTGTGAGAAGCCTGAGAGTCTGAGCGTTTCCCTCAAATCCTCCGTAAGGTGCCATGAAATGGTTGAGTGACCTCTCCCCAGCATGCCCGAACGGCGGATGTCCGAGGTCATGGGAAAGGCATACAGCCTCAACCAAATCCGCATCAATCGTGTTTTCCGGCGAAAAGTCGTCAGTAGAAGCGAGCAACCATCCGCAAATAGATCGACCTATCTGGGCAACCTCAAGAGAGTGAGTCAGCCGTGTCCGATAGAAATCATATTCCCCACTCCAGAAAACCTGAGTCTTATTCTGCAGGCGCCGAAAAGCAGTGGTATGAAGTACTCGGTCACGATCAACTTGGAACGGACTCCGGAAATCGTCCTCTGGTGGGAGAGCACCCGACAATCTCTCGAAATCGAATTCCTGATAGAAGCGGTTTCGCACGACCAATAGGTGCCCTCTATGGACACTTATGGGAACCACGAACTTTTCAAATTCTACCTCCCGGGTATCTGCCACTCCTTGCTACGCACCTGATTTCGGCCTGAATTCCCGGCTGAGAGAATTAGAGGTTCTCTATGAGCCCTGAATTTCCCACACTTTAGCTGTGACTCCAGTTGTCTATCTCGCCCTTGTCCTGGCCTTGGGGATTCTTGCTCAATGGCTCGCGTGGCGCCTGAAAATACCCTCCATTCTTATTCTACTCGCCTTCGGATTTGGACTTTCCATAACCACCGGAGCGCAGATAGATGCTTACCTCGGAGGCGAAACAGATACCCTCCTCGCCGTCGTAAGCCTTTTTGTTGCCGTTATCCTTTTTGAAGGAGGACTTACCCTGAAATTCTCCGAGCTCAAGCAAGCCGGAGTTCCCATCCTCCGCCTCTGCACGCTGGGAGTTGTCATTGCCTTTATTCTCGGCAGCGTCGGGGCTGCTATGATCTTCCAGTGGAACTGGCGGGTCGCAGCTCTGCTTGGAGCGATTCTGGTTGTTACCGGACCTACCGTAGTCGGACCGCTCCTTCGGGTCATCAAACCTTCCCGAAAAATTTCCTCCATCGTGAAATGGGAAGGGATCGTAGTTGATCCCATAGGAGCAATCCTTGCCGTCCTTGTTTTTCAGGCTGCCGTTGCGGGCGGACTTCAATCTGCCGGGAGCGCGGTGTTCATCGCACTGATAAAAACAGTGCTGGTTGGCATCGTTCTTGCCCTGCTTATCGCCAAGATCATCGAGTTCCTTCTGAAGCGGCACTATATCCCGGAATTTCTCGAGAGCGTATTCCTACTCGCGGTAGTCGCTGCAGCCTTTGCCGCATCTAATTCCTTCCAAGAAGAGTCCGGCCTTCTCACTGTCACTGTCCTTGGAATTGCTCTCGCCAACCAGAAGTCTGTCTCCGTTCGCAAAATCCTGGAGTTTAATGAAAACCTTCGAGTCCTCATCATCTCGGTTTTGTTCATCGTCCTGGCTGGCCGCATTGATCCTGCCGACCTTTCCTCGATCGCGGTCCCCAGTTTGATATTTCTCGCAGTCCTGATCATCGTCGTTCGGCCGGCTTCCGTGTATCTCTCGTGCCTCGCTTCTGGGAAACTGGATTTCCGTGAGCGCTCCTTTCTTGCGGCGCTCGCTCCCAGGGGGATCGTGGCCGCTGCGGTCACCTCTGTCTTTGCGATTGAATTCGGCCATGCTGCCCACGACGGAGCTCTCGCTCCGGCAATCGCAGAACAGGCAAAACAGATGGTCCCAACTGTTTTCATGATCATCATCGGGACTGTATTCTTCTACGGGCTCAGCGCGAGGCGTCTCGCGCTTTCACTAGGCGTCGCCCCTCCAGCAGCCGATGGAGTCCTCTTCGCCGGAGCCGACCCGTGGATTCGCGAAATCGCATCCTCTCTTCACGAAGATGGGCACCCTGTTATGCTTCTCGACACACGCTACGGCAATATAGCCGCCGCCAGAATGGCAGGCCTTCACGCAACTCGTGCGAACATTCTGTCCGAGCACGTGGAAGAAAATATGGAGTTCCCGGGTATAAACCATCTCGTCGCAGGAACCTCCAATGATGAGGTAAACTCTCTGGCTACCCATGAGTATGCTCATATCTTCGGCAAGTCCAACGTTTGGCAAATCCCTACTTCTGATAAGGATCAACATCCCTCCACCTCTGTCGCAGCTCATCGCCGGGGTAGAATCTGCTTCAGCGGAGAGCCTACCTTCCAGAAACTTGAACACCTCTCCTCAAGTGGTGGCCGCATCGTGAAAACGCTGCTTACAGAGGTATTCAGCCTCCAGAATTTTTTCGAGAATCATGGAGACGATGCAGTCATCATGTTCCTGCATGATAACGATCGCGGCCTCCGCCCCGCAGAAGCTGGTCTTGAGAACGTCCCCCCCGGAACAATCATCTACGCAATGGTCAGCGCTTCCTGATCGGATTAGACGTCGATCCAGCCCACCACCAGAGCTTAGGGTCCAGCTCTTTCTGAGCGTCTGCCACCAGCTCCGCAGCTCTTACTCCCTCTTCCAGAATGGCAAAGACGGTCGCACCCGAGCCACTCATAATGGCACCTTTCACCCCATGACGGTCAAGCAGCCACATTTTCAATTCAGCGAGAAAGGGGAATCTCGCAAATGCTGGACGTTCGAGGTCATTAACCATCCGTAAGTCATCTACTCGCTGGGGATCGTAGAGGACACCGGCAAGATTGGTAGATTCTGACCACCTCCGGTAAGCGTCTACTGTGTTGACGGAGAAGGCTGGCTTGAAAAGGACAACCTCCTGCGCGGGCAGAGAGGTCTCCTCCAAAACTTCACCCCTACCCCGGCACCAGCATGGCGAATCTCGGAGGAAAAAAGGCACATCCGATCCGAGGAGCGCAGCCATTTCCTCCAGCTCAGCATCACTGAAATCTATCTTCTCGATATCGTTCAGAGCGCGAAGAACTGCTGCCGCGTCACTGCTACCACCACCGAGACCCGCCCCCGAAGGAATCCGCTTCTCGAGCTTGATATGATATGGGCATCTCCGCCCCGTGCTCTTTTCAAACAGGCGCAGAGCTCTCGTCACGAGATTATTTTCAACTGGTCCAACCTCTGCGCTACCTGTCTCAAGCTCAAAAAACTCAGAGCGATTGATCTCAAGGCGATCACACAGTCCTGCAACAGGAACCATCAGGGTCTCGAGTTCGTGAAATCCATCTTCTCTTTTGCCGAGAATCTGCAGAGAAAAGTTGAGCTTCGCTGGGGCAAAAATAGTCATACCGGCAGCACATTGTTTATCCTACGGCCGAGAAGTGCCAGCATTCGTCCCGTGTTTCCCTTCTCTACCCGGTAGGAATAATACCTGTCAACGTGAGCGCCCGTACATTCTCCACTAGAGACTATCTGCCCGGACGGGATTCCCGCTCCCAACAATTGCTCCTTCAGTAGAGAAGGGAGGTCTACCTCATACCGCGGGGGCCTTATACAGGGAGAGATCGCCACCTCCAGATTACGGGGGTCGGATCCATATGCCGCGCACATTTTCTCGACAGCTCTCACAACGACAGCCTGCTCCGTGCCTTTTCTGCCGGAGTGAACCAGGCCAAGAGCTCCGGTATGGCAATCACAGATATACACTGCCGCACAGTCGGCCACATAAATACCAAGAAGAACTCCTTCCCTTCCACATGTCACCAGCCCATCCGCTCCTTCCACGATTTGCCCCTCCACCCCTTCTGCTGGAATCTGCATAACCAAATCTCCATGAACCTGTTCTGCTCTCCAGAGATTATGCCAATCAAAACCAAGAGCCTTTACTGCCACCTCGTGTGCTGGCTGAAGCCTTTCAAGGGTATCCCACTTATCCCGCGATACCCTGATCTCCGGGATTCTGGACACGAAGCAGGCCTTGACTCCGGCTTGAGCACGCACTCTGTCCAGAAAAGAAAGAGCCCCCGTCATGGATGGAACCATAACGGGGGCTTCTTGATCATGCCAAGTTTCCCCAGCATGGATGATAAAAATTAATTCCCTAGCGGGTTACCACACGTCGCGCGTGATCAAGGGTCTCAGCCTCTTCTTCGTCCATTTCAGACATGATATCGGCGAGATTAGTAGCGATTTCCTTGCGCATGTGAGCAACAAGCTCAGTGCCTTTGTGGGTAATGCGGACCATGATCTTGCGACGGTCCTCAGCAGCATGCACTCGCTCGACATAACCGAGCTTTTCGAGCCGGTCGACAAGCCCAGTAGCGGCAGCTGTAGAATGGCCCATTTTCTTGGCGATATCGGACATCGTCAGGTAGTCCTCGCTCGAAAGGTAGGCGAGCAGGAAAAACTGGGGGAAAGAAATGTTACCACGGTTAAGCTCGTTGGAGAGGTTGAGGATGCAGGAGCGCTGTGTGAAGAGGACAAAGTCCGCAAGACGATCAGCGTCCGCTTGGACTGCACCTCTTGATTGGTTGGCTGTGCTTGATTTCATGACTATTCGACTGTGATGATTTTGGGTAGGTTAGGGTGCCCAGCAGCTTCGGGAGAAGTGTATTCCAATTTTTATAAACTTTTCAAGGATCTAATTAAAAAAAAGTAGGTAATCGGGCTTTGCGGGGCAATAAAGCTCTCTTAAAGGCCTGAATTTGCAGGATTTTTTAAAATGCTACTCCGTGATGTTCTCCATCTTGGAGCTAGGCTCCAATCTCCCGCCCGAGGGGCCCTTTCCGTCCGTTCTCCGTATAACAACTAAATCGCCCCTCGAAGGCTTTCCCTCTTTGATATCCGCAGCATAAAAGCGCCCCAGCTTCTCTCCGGTCAAGATGAGAGAGCTTGTTGTTCCCTCCGGACTGATCGATGCGATCATTTCATTACCGAAAGTACCAGCCTGGAGGAATCTTTTGACTAGGACAAAGTTTTCGTCCGGATGCACAGAGACGATTTCACCAATCGTCCTCATCAGAGGAGCTCTTACCTCCTCCGGGCCCTTCGCCTCATCATCAGGCTGCGACCCTGCGCCACCCGAATGTTTACTTTTTCCAGATAGACCACAACTGGTGATTGATCCCATGAGGATCATTATCACGAAAAGCAATGGGGATAACTGGGAATAAAACCGCACACCTCTTCATAGTCTGGACAGTCGATATGACACGAAAATTCAGTAATATCACCTTTCTCACCATTGACGAATCTCCTTCGCTATGGTTTCCCTCTCTCCGCACTCACCTAGTTAGTGAGAGAACGGATCGGTGGCTGAGTGGTCGAAAGCGCTCCCCTGCTAAGGGAGTATACCTCAAAAGGGTATCGAGGGTTCGAATCCCTCCCGATCCGCCAGTCCAATCCCGCCGGGCAACGAACTGGATGCGGCTTTCCTGACCAGGTTACTCGTCACGCTGTTCTCACTTCCCGGGTATTTGCCCGCCGCCAGCGACATACTCGAGAATTCGTATAAATGAGTGTCCCCGATTTTTCATATTTGGGTGCAGACGCTGTTGCTCCTTCCAGAGTGCCCCAACCAGTGGCCTCTGGGTGGGTTTCATCTTTTCAATTCGCCGGTCAACGTAGTCCTGATGCACGGCAACCTTATAGGCGGCAGGAAGCTCATGGCTACTCAACCTGACAAGCAACTGCTCCAAGGTCTCTTCCTCATTCTCTCGCTCAAGTGCCTCCTTACCCCAGATTGGAGCATCGGACAGAACGCTAGCATTGATCCGCAGCAACTCTCTCTTTAAGCGCTCCGTCACTTCGGGTTCTCTGGTCGCGATATCTGTCAACTGGCGAGGATCACCTTCAAGGTCATACAGCTCAAACTTTCTGAAGACTCCCGCCTTCTCCTTAATAGCTCCGCTCCACGACTCCTGAAATCCATTCAGATGCACGAACTGCCTCCGCAAGGCCTCGGTAGATTGGGTTTTGAAGCTGCTGTTGAAGATCAGAGAAAATAGCTCCCGTCTCTCAATCTTACGCTTCATCTCCTTCTCTACGAGGGGATGAAGCCGCTTCACCAACCTCTCGATCGTCTCTCGGTCCTTTTTGCTCCTATACTCCTCCGCACGGTAACCCATCAAAGTGTATTTACCCTTTCTTAGGGATGCGCTCGGCTGCCCTGTCGGCCAGCTCCAGAAGAGAGGCTGACTCCGTTCGAACTTACCAGACCCCGTCAGCAAGGGAGACAGATCAGCCCCGTCCAAATGAACGCCGCGAGGCCGTGCCACCTGCAGAAGCCCACAAAGAGTCGGCAGAAGATCAACGGATCCCGCTGGTTGATCTTCCACTCGCTGACCGGCAAAACCGTCTGGCCAGAAGAAAATACCAGGAGTGAGGAGTCCCCCCTGAAACTGCGACCCCTTGTTGCCCCGAAGACCTCCATTCCGATCTTCCCGGTAGCTTCCGTGGTCAGACGTATAGACAATCAGGGTATTGTTCAGCTCCCCTAGCTCCTCAAGTTTGGCGACCAAACGGGCGATGGCACGGTCCGTATTCTCGATGGTCGCAGAATAGATGGCAGCTGGATCGTCAAGGGCCCCATAGCGCGCCACAATCTCATCCGGAGCCGCAATTGGATCGTGGGGTTCCTGGAACCAGATATTGAGGAAAAACGGGGCCTCTTTATTTCGTTCTTTCTCAAGCCACGTGATCGCCTCGTCGGCGAGAATCTGACAGGCATACCCCTCCATCTCTCCTACTCTCTTACCATTGCGGTAAAAGTTCGACGGGTTTCGATGGCTCGGACTGGCGTTATTATCAGTGGCTAACCAGTAGTCAAAACCGTGGTCGTTCAGACTGGGCTTGTCTCTCCCCCGAAAAGGCGCACCAACGTGCCACTTCCCGAGGTGCACAGTCTGGTAGCCATTCGATTTGAGTAACTCGGCAATCGTCACCTCTCTCTCCAAGAGGTGCATGTCATGCTCATGATCCTGAATCACGTGATACACTCCGGTGCGCAAATGCTGCCGTCCCGTGAGGAAGGTGGCCCTTGAGGGCGAGCACACCGGGGCTCCTGCATGAAAGTTACGAAAGCGCACTCCACGCGCCGCCAGTTTGTCCAAGGCAGGCGTATGCACAGGCCCCCCGTAACACCCAATATCCTTGGAGCCGAGGTCGTCAGCCAGCAGCAGGACTACATTCGGGCGCTTTTTGGATGCAGAGGACTCCAATACCTTTCTCACCGCCGGGCTCTCGCGGAGATAGCGTCGGTGATCGAGGGTCAAATTCACGTTATGAGGGGCATGGTATTTCTCGAAATGCCCGGGTCTGTTGAAATGACCAACCAGATGTACCGGGCGTTTTTCCTTATTGTCGACAAGCGACGGGTCGGCACCCGCACGCAGCAGCATAATGCAGATCTCCAGTCGCCCCATATGAGCAGCCCGGTGCAAGGCCGTATCCCCATTCTTGGTTCGGATATTTGGATCTGCTCCACGCCTCAGTAGCTCTTTCACCATCAAGGTCCTTCCATAATGCGCAGCGATAATAAGCGGTGGCCGTTCCTTGTTAAAATGCTCATGGGGCATGTTTAAATCTGCTCCTGCATCCATCAGAATCCTCGCCTCTGCTGGATGATTATTGATTAGTGCAGAATTAAGAACGGTGGTAAGATGATAATCAGGCTCCTTTTGATAACGCTCTACCGCTTCGTCCTCGGACTCTACGAAGAAGATGAATTCATTACTCAAGTAGCTTCCCGGATTCTGCACCTGAAGCATTCGAAGGCCCTTCTCCGGGAGGCGCTCTAACCGGATCTCCACGAGATCCTTTCCCGCTTCCTCAATCGTTCCTCGCACTTTTTTCCCATCTACCAGGAGACTCGCTCCGTCTCTCAGATAAAGAGCGCTGATAGTCATGGAACGCTGCTTCTCATTGATTCGGGGGAAGAGCTGTGCCCCTCGCTGCTTGTGCAAAACTCCAGCGGTCCAAAGCGCTGGCGGAGGTGAGATCACGTCCTCTCCATGGTATCCGGTGAATGTTCCCGTAAATGATTCAGCCGTAGCGAGCTCAAACAGCTCCTTCCGGCTCAGGACCGGTCCTCCCCCTACCGTATGATAAGCTCCTTCAGCAAAGTAGAACTTCACGGGTCGAGTGCCATCAGAACCGTGAAAGCATCCATTCACTTCCAGCACAACACTTCCCTCTCGTGCGCTCCGTTCAAGGGCGGAGACGATGTCCTGAGTAAGCACATTCCCTGAAGTTCCCGCGCTCAAGGTCACCTGTCTGGCGAAAGCACCGGAAAAACCCATGCTTGACTCCTTGAACATATCGATCACCGGCCAAAGCCTCCCATGCTCACCCATGTTCAGCATCCTTTTCCAGACTTCCTCCTCAGGAAATCCATCCTCCGCCACCTCCTGGACTCCTCCCAGGTCGATTACACTGTTGCGCCCCTGCGCCTGAGTGATGAACCGATCAAGAGCCCCCCGGAAGCTGGGAACGTTCATCGACTCCTGATCCGTCGCAAGATACGGCAGGGTGTGGCAACTGCCACAGACACTGGTATTCAGATTCTTCCGGTCTCGGGCTCCCGTGACGTGAAACCGCTCGAATCCCGTCAGGGCCTTTTCGGAAAGCCGGTCACTGTAAGCCCTCCCTCTGGTCGGCATATGGGAAAGGTTGAGAAGGAACACCGCCATGGCGTCCCTCTCTCTGGCGGTCAGGTACCCCGCTTTTCCCTCGTCGTTCGTCACCTCGCTACCGTGTGCGAACATCGTCGTAGCCATCGAGCCATCAATCACGTGGCGGACTGCGCTTTCCGGCTTGTTAATATCTGCGTTCGGAGGGAGATGCTTTCGCGAGGCCGCGTTTCGTCCGCCGTAGGGATCACCAGGAACTCCGTCCCAGTGATATGGGGCGGTCCCACGAAGACCGCGCAAGGTTTGTGAAAGGCGAGGCTCGATCTGATCCGCACCCACAAGATGCGGCGTATCAAGAACCCACAGAAGGTGGTCGGTATGACCGTCCGCATGACAACTCGCGCAGGAGAACGTCCCATTCGAAGAGGCCCGCGCCGTATTAAAGGCCATCCGCCCCTCCTTGTAAACGGGTGGTGTTGGGTCATGGAGCTCGATGGTTTGCTCTACCTGTAGCGCCGAGTTCCCTGCAATCGCCACCTTTGACACACTGTTTGAGACCGCGTTCATCACCCATGCCCTAACTGGCTTGCCACCGGCATCTTCTTCCAGCGCGACGCCCCTGGGAACCGAGCCCACCTTGGCTTTGGCTACGACTTCACCCGTTTTGACAGAAAGAGCAAGGAGCACATCACTACCGGCGCTGGTCAGAAAGAGAACATCCCCGTCACGGCTCGCTTTCACTGCGAATGGCGTCGCCACCGCTTCTTTACGGTTCGGCTGTCGAGGGGGCAGAGGATTGAGCTGGAAAAAATCGACCTCGCCTGCAGCCGACACTTTGCTTACCCGATTCAGATAGGGCCTGTTATCCAGCTCCTTTAACCCGTGCTTCTCGGTTCCAGCCTTTCCGTTAATGTGGTTTCGTGCGTCGGTGTTAGCGACGTAGATATTCCCGGAAGCGTCAACCGTCAGACCGAACAAGGACGTCCCCAGGGTGTCCACTGTAGAAACCAACTTATCTGTCTGCGTGTCGAAGATGAAGAGGTCCTTATCTGGAATTTTTGGCTGTTTTACGACATCCACTGTAAACCCCACCGAATCGAAGGAGCTGGCCAGCTTCCTTGCATCGAAAGTAACCAGCTTCCCATCCAGATCCTCAGGCTTTCCACCGGAGAGCTGGGTCTGATTATTGGACTCAAAGGGGATGACGTAGAGCCTTCCGCCACGGACTTCTATCGCCCGCGGTTCTTGGGCCGGAATCTCAAGGTGACTGAGGACCTTACGGGAAGCCACGTCTATAACCGCAATTCGATTGGTCGACGAGAGCGCTACATAGGCTTTGGCGTTATTCGCGAAAGCGATTCCCACTGGCTCATCAAACCGGGTCGATTTCCTGTTCAGGTCGATATCCTGGATGGTCGCAACGATCGAAAGATAGGTTGGACTATCCGAATTATTGTCGATGACGCTCACCGAATCTGAGAGGTGATTACTCACCCAGATTTCATTTCCGTCGGGCCTCACCTTTACCGAAACCGGATCAATTCCCGTCGGAATCCGAGCGACGACCTGCGCGCTCGAAGCATCAACGACATCGAGGGTATCTGCAGGCGTATTCACCACGAATACCTGCCCCGCATGAACAGCGATAGGATCAGAATGAGGGCTGAGAAGGGTCGGATGTCCTGGAGTCGGAGCAGGCTTACTCGCCCCGGCGAGGCCTCCCACCAGTAAAGCCGCGACCATACAGAGCATGCTCACTCCCTTCACCGGAGAAAGGAGCCCAAGCCCTGCACGCTTCATCATCATCTTCTTCATGACCAAGTAGCCGGCTCTAGTTCGATTCAGGAGACGTACCCCCTGCAGCTGCGCCACCAGCCCCTCCGTGATTACCTGCATTGACGCCCGACCAAGCCTGACCAGTCGCCTCCTGCCAGACGTTCGGCGGTAGATCAATCGAAACGAAGGATTGAGCAGCTGCCTGTGGATCTTGGCGATGGAATTGTCGGAACGCCCGCATCAGGGCACCTTCCCGGACGCGAGGCTCGGAAATTTCATTGGCCCACTCAACCGCCAGAGAGCCATTTGAGTGCGCAAAGGCGGCAGTAAAGCCATTCAGCGCCATATTTCTCTCGTGAGAGGTATCCATGGCCATGATCGACTCGATCGCTCCCTCAGGATTCTGGGACGCCCAGGCTGCATACGCCGCACTCCACGCGCTCGACCTCAAAGGTCCGTCCGGAAGCTCCGAAGCCCATTCCAGAGTCTCCGCCATCCCACCGTCACGTGCGATTTCACGGGTAAGGGTATCCATGGGCCGCCAGTCAAAATTATTCAGATCTGTAGTCTCAAAGATAAAATCCGTTGCAACCATCACATCGTTATCGACTAGCCCTTCAAGAAGGCGCCTCTCCACCCGGGACGCCACCTCGGGCTCGAGCCCTGAGAACACTTCGATGGCTGCCTGAGGATCAACGCTCGCCAAGCCCGGGATCATATTGCCCAGAAAACCCTCGAAATAATGATCTGGGATTTCATCAAGATGGGCAATGGCGGTGGCGGGATCATTCGCCCCCCAGGAATAGTCAAAGAGCTGCCATAACTTACCGTCCACCCCAGCCTGGGCCATTGCCCCTCTCATCATGAAAGCCTGCTCCCGATTGAAGGTCGAGGACTGCATCTCTTCCAGAATCCGGTCGAATGCTCTTCGACGTTCAACCGCTTTTGAACCCTTAACCGCCTGCGCTATTAGAGATGTGATTTCTTTTTTGCCCAGCGGCCCCCTCTGGTTCATCGCAGCTGAGGCATCCCGCGCAATAAGGCGCTGAGCAGTCTGCCGATTCCTGGACCGCATCAACCCGGTCATGCTTTTCGCCTGACCAGCCAATGGCACCAGGGCCGCGGGCTTTGCAGGCTTCACACCGGGAAGAGGAACATACACATGTGCTTCGCTATCTGCTACTTCTCCGGAACTATTTGACCGCTCTATGGAGTTTGGAATCCTTACCGTTTGGAAATTCTTGTCCTGACCGTTGTCCGCCAGCTGCACTCCCAGTATGAGCGCACCAGTCGTAACGACAGCCCATAGCAGATGGGCGGCCACAGCTTTCCTGGGAAGCCATGGCAACTTCATCGCCGCCTCCTGTCCCTTGAACTCATAATCGATTCCTGCACATCAACCGAGAGACCTGATCCACTGAGCCACTCCGCCAAACCTTGACCACCTTTTCGCCTCCACGAGCGAGCCACCTCGACCATGACCTCCTGACGCTGTTCTGGAGCATCAATAGACTCTGCCCAGCTCATGGCAGCCGTGGGATCTTCCCAGACCACATGAGTGCTATATCCTGCTACTGCGGCATCCCTCATCGGTGATGCTGGCATGTCCTGAAGGTATTCTCCTGCAGCAGTTGGATCCCTGCGCGCCCATGAATTCAAACTCCCCCTCATCCCAACCTGGCGATTTTCACCTGCCGGGAGATTACTCGCCCAATTTAGGGCGGCTTCGGGATCTCGTCCGGCCCAGTTCGCTCCGACTTCCCAAAAGACTCTCTCCATTCCAGGCTCACTCACAAATCCCTCAGCCCACTGGGCAGTGCCGGCAGGATCTCGCCCCGCAAAGTGATCTGCCACCCGACCGAGGGCCTCATTCCGCATTCTTCCTTCCGGAAGTCCGTCTGCCCAAACGGACGCTTCCAGTGGATTCTCCGCAGCCCGGAGCACCTCTCCCGTGACGATATGCATGTGCCCCGGGTGGGCCTGGCCACTGGAAACCATTCTCTCAACGAATTCAGCTGCCTGCCTTGGATCCGTATCAGCCAGTCCTTCGACAATCCCCGAGACGAGGTGATGACGCAACCCATTGACCTCAAGTTTCCGGTCCTTGAGAAGGGGGTCAAAACGGGAATCATTTTCCATATCTAGCCCCTCGATCCACGCCATCGCGTCTCCTGGATTGACCCCCGCCCACCCCGCGAGAGCTGGCTTCATGTCATCCTCTTCCGTGTCGATCCCGAACATGATCGCGTCCACTCCGGCCACCGCCCCCCACGCGTAGTGAAATTCCTGGAACTCAGCACTGCGGTGATCCTGTCCCTCGATCTCCTCCCTGATCAGCAGAGCATTTTCAGCCGTTAAACCCTGTAGCAATTTGGAGAATGCCAGACGCTTCGCTACCGGATCAGAGGAGCCTCGGAAGGTCTCCCCCAGATTTGTGATCTCACTCTCACTGAGAACTACTTTTTGCGACAGGATGCTCGAAATACCCTCCTTCGCCCCTGCCCCAAGACCCACGCCAGCCATCTCGCCTCTCTTAATCCGGGAACCATCTCTCTCATCTTCCAACCCCGATTTGGAGCTCGCTCGCTCTCCGGTCCGGGGAATAGAGAATTGCCCCTTCTCCGGGGATGAGGGCAAAAGAAAATAGCCAACCAAAAACGCTACCAGCGCAGTTGCCCCCCAGATGAAGTGTATTCGAGAAACTTGTTTCATGGTCTGGAGCCGGCACCCCATGTTTTTATTGGCGTCTCTGTCCCTAGTATCCGCTATTTTGATCCCAATTTGGACCTTTTTTTTCCTGTTCTCGTCGCACGAAAGTGCCAAAGCCGCCACCGTCACCCCCCGTCTCTCGATTTTAGCTCCCATTCGAAATGGGCAATCGCGTCACAATATTCCTGACGCTCTTGATCCTAGCCTTGCCCGATCCAAACTCCCGAGTGATTCCTAGACCTCACCAATCAATGTGTGATTGACCGCAGACCTCTGCGAACATGAGTCCTGTTTGGGCTCTTGGGGATCTCAAAACTACTTAAGAGGCGAAAAGCCGAGGGCGCGGAGAAAGATCACATCCGACTGTGTCGACAGGACGTCCCTGTTGACCGCCTCCTGCTTTGAAGAAAGATCCCGGTGAAGGCCCTTCCAAGCGGCCTCTGCCTGTTCACGATCCTTGTGGTAAAGCAGGCTGAAAAAAGATGTCCCTGAGGAGGGTTTATCAAACGGGGCCCACGATCCAATCTCCCTCATTCCGTGCCTAGAAAACAGGGGCCTCAGTTGCCCTTCGGACCAATTTTCCAGCGCTGTGGTCTCTCCTCGATCTTCCGCGTAAATGCGCAATTCATAGATGCCTCCCGGTTGCTTGATCGCAACCTCCCGGAAGCGGGAATACGGCTTCTCGTTCAGGAAGATACTTTCCGGTTTCTTCGCCAGCAGTCCCTGAAACTCGGGTTTATCCAGTACTCGCTCCCATTCCCGATCGTTGGTGAAATTTACCCAGTTCCGATAGGCATCGTAGCGAGATTCGTGTCTTAGCAGGTAAACCAACCTTCGCCGCTTCTTGGCAGGCCCCCCGGTAGGGATCCAATAGCCCAGAGCCTCTAACTTATGCCTGCGAAAAATCCGGTCGGTGTGATCCTTGAAGCGCTTGATCAGATCCCCATGTCTGCCCTCGGCCGCGGAATAGATCCGCAACTCATGAAGTGGACCGTCCAGAAGGCGCGTAGAGCGCAGGGACTGCTTTTCGATCAGCTCCGCGTCCCTCCCTTTCGTTTGACCCAGCGCAACCTCCAGGGGTGCCTCAAAAATCCAGGCCATGTCATCCGATATCTTACGACTCGCATCGTGACCTCCGACATAGATGCCATTATCGGAGAAAGGAGAAAGACAGAAGGCTCTCGGTGAGACCAGAACCGGCTTGCCCGGTTTGTATTCATTATTGATCTCGTGCAGGGTGTAACTCAGGTCTGCTCGTCGGACTGCATACATCGCTCCGCCGTAAAGCGCGCTCCCCTTCCAGCGCAGTTCGTTCTTCCCACGAATATTTCCCTGAAAGCCCACAATGTGGACCGTTTCCCCAGTGCCCGGATCCACGACTGGATACATCATGTTGTGAGCACCCAAGGTGTAGCTCACCTCTACCCCCAACTTCCTGCTCATTAGATCCATAATGCTCACCTCATCATGCAGCGTGAATCCTCCCCTGCCATCCGGGTCCAGCCGTTTGACCTGACTCGCAGAGCGGGCGCCCGGGGCCCAGATAAACAAGAGGGATTCCCCTGCTCCCCTCGGATTCCTGACCGCACTCAGACCCCGGATACCGCCCACGTCTGTATCGGTATCCGCATGAAGATCCAGAACCACGCGGTAGCGAGCCGGCGCTCCATCAACACGCTGGTAGATCGCACCACCCTCGGAAAAGAACAGCGAGTTATTGGCCCGCGTGATACCAAGGGGTCTCGTTCTGAAGGAACCCTCGGAAAGAAAGGGGTGCTCAAGATGGCGCTCCCACCTGATTTTACCCGGAAGACTCTCATCGTAGGTGCCTGAGATAATCCCGGGGTTCCCAAGTGAAAGAAAGAGTCGCTCTACCCCGGTCACCTTGTCCCGATGCACTTCCATGTCCCTGGGCACCCAGCGGATCCCACCTGCGCTGGACCCGTGTCGCACAAGAGTGTGGACCCAGGCTCCTTTTTCATCGTCCCGAACCCAGACCGAGACCGCTCCTCCCTTCTCAAAATTAGCACCCGCAGCCATGACGAGAAGCCTGTGTGGCTGGGCAAGCAAACCACCGCTCCTGTCTCGGGTAAACGTCACTGACTTCAGGACGTTTCCCTTCATATACTCCAGCCCCATCCCATTGGTCTTTCCCGTATCGAGGTCAACCTGCCATTCTCCGTCTGCCTGATCGAGTCGAAGGACCTGAGCACTCTGCTTCCGCCCCTCCGGAGGAATGACCCAGCGCGCATCCACCCAGTAACCATTAGCTGCATACATCTTCCCCTTGTGAGCCACGAGGTGCATGATCTCGGACCCCCCGGCGTAGGCTCCTGACTGGTCGATATAGCCCGCGGCATAACTCTGGCTCCAGCGGGGCTCACCCAGCGCAAAAGAAGCAAGGGCAATGGCACTCCCTATATAAAGGGTCTGGCAGGAAGATATCATTCAGGGACTTCGGGCACCTTGGCATCATCATGATGATTGAGCCAAGCGGGTAATTTTCCATCCCTCTTCAGCTTGCCCTTCATAATCCCTTGAGGACTACTTCTGGGCAGGGAAACGATGCCCTCCAATCCGACAAAAGAACTCGCAGAGCGATCATAAAACCATGCCCCTAACCGAGGAGAGACAGGGTCGATCAGTCATCACAATCTTGGTTCTGATGGGTGAAAGCAGAAACACCGCTCCCCTTCCTTACCCTCTTTTCTCCCATTGCTCTTGTCCACGCCCCTGTTGCCCGGCAGAATGATTCAGTGAGGAGAACACGATTACTTGCGACCCTCGGGCCGGCAACTGAGACCCTCGAGGCGATTCAGGAACTTGTCGTGGCGGGGGCCGACACCTTCCGGCTCAACATGAGCCACGCCTCCCACGATTGGGCCAGGATGGTTTCGGGCCTTGTCCGGGAAGCTGCAAGCGATGCTCCGAGAGGACGCACGGTGGGCCTGCTCTTTGATCTGCAGGGCCCCTCAATTCGTACTGGAACTTTGCCTGAAGCCTTCTCCCTTAAGGAGGGAGACGAGGTTGAGTTCCGGTGCCGCGACAGTGAACCCCGAATCCCCCTGTCCACCACGGTCAACTACAGCGGGATTATTGAGGATGTTTCCGAGGGTGACTCCCTGCTGGTTGATAATGGAAGCATGATCATGAGGGTAAACACGATCGACGAGGATCGAATCACCTGCACGGTAAGAACCGATGGTCAGCTAGGATCGAGGCGCCATATCAACCTGCCTGGGGTCAGACTGAACTTGCCTGCCCTCACCGAAAAGGATCGGGCCGACATCAAGTTGGCCGCGGAGTGCGATGCGGACTTCATTGCGGGCTCCTTCGTACGGGACGGAGAGCACGTGCGGGAGTTACGGGCCGAGATCGAGCAATCTGGAGGACACGCCCAGATCATCTCAAAGCTGGAAGACCAGGAGGCCATCAAACACCTTGATGACATTGTACAAGCGTCTGACCTCGTGATGGTGGCCCGGGGGGATCTGGGAATCGAGGTGCATATTGAGGAATTGCCCATCATCCAGCGGCGAATCGTCAAACGATGTCACGAACTTGGGCGTCGAGTCATTGTGGCCACCCACCTTCTCGAGTCCATGATCGACAACCCTACTCCCACAAGGGCCGAGGTTACCGACTGTGCCAATGCTGTTTATGAAGAGGCGGATGCCCTGATGGTATCCGGGGAAACCTCTGTCGGACGCCATCCTCGCCGCTGCATTGAAGTCCTCGACCGCGTGGCTCGCAGAATCGAACGTTCTGGAGGACTCGGATATGCCCGAGATGCGGACCTCCCCACCAAACGACAGAGAGCCGTCAAAGCCGCCGTCGGCCTTGCTGACTCCATCCCGGATGCCGCTCTTGTCGTCTTTACTCGAAGCGGCGCCACTGCACACCAAGCTGCCCTTCTCCGGCCGCGGGGTCCGATCTATGCCTTTACTCCGGACGCGAAAGTCTGTCGAGGTCTCTCCCTCTCACGTGGAGTTCGCCCCTTCGTAATACCGTTTCAGGAAAAACCCCGGGAAACGATCGCTGGAGCAATTACTACCTTGCGCAACCGCCGTGACATACCCGCAGGGACTCCCCTCGTGATCTTTTCTGATACCTTTCAAGTTGAAAAGGCGGTTGACTCCATCCTCCTCGAACACGCGTGAGGACCCGCCCTCCCCGACATCTCAGTCCGCCTTCAGGCTGAACTCTCACCTTCGGACTCGACCTTTCGCACGAATGCCACTTCCTTGACCCGGCGCTCGTCAGCCTCGGTAACTTCAATCTGATAGTCTCCTGCTCCGACTGTATCTCCGACGATCGGGAGGCGCCCAAGCTTGGCAGAGAGGTAGCCGCCTATCGTTGTCGCCTCGACCGCCTCGAGGTTCGCAGAGGCCACATGAGCTCCCAGCTCACTCAGCGGCAGGGACCCAGATATCAGAATGCGATCGCTGTTCGAGACCATGGTCTGCTGGGGCTCAGCATCAAATTCATCGCGGATATCTCCCACCAGTTTTTCAAGCACGTTATCGAGAAATACGACTCCCATGGGATCGCCAAACTCGTTCACGACCAACGCAAGGTGAGACCGCTCCCTGAGAAAGAGGGTCAGCAGAGTATCCAGACGCATGGCCCCTGGAACAGTAGGCATATCGCGCCGAAGCTCACGGAGGTCCAGCTCCGCATCATCTGAAACCGCAACAAGATCCTTCAAGTGAATCATCCCGAGAGTGCGATCGAGATGCCCCTCTACCAGCGGGAAGCGCGTATGCTGTGTCTTGATCGCACGGGAAAGGTTACTCTGAGGCGTCTCCTCGAGATCGAAGACAATCACCTCACCTCGCGGAATCATGACGTCGAGCACCTTGAGCTCGTTCAATTCAAGCGCCTTAATGAGGATTTCACGCTCCGTAGTGGTCACCTCCGCGTGCTTCTCGCTCTCCTCGACAAGCTGAGCAAGCTCTTCTGCGCTGTGAACCTCATCATGGCCTGTAGGATCCACCTTGAAAAACCGGCGTAAAATCCATCCAGCTGATCCGTTGATGATCCAGATAGCCCATCCGAAGCTCCAATAAAACCAATGCAGCGGCCGAATCAACCAGAGCGTCGTGGGCAGCGCCTTGCGAATGGCAAGAACCTTTGGAACCTGCTCCCCTACTACCACGTGGATATACGAGAACGACGCCGCAGCGATCACGAAGGAAATCACCCTGATTGCCACCGGGTGCCATCCGGTTTCGTGAAGGAGAGGAGCAACCAGCTTAAAGACCAGCGGCTCACCGAGCATGCCAAGCACGAGTGAGGCAACCGTGATTCCGAGCTGACCTGCGGAAAGGTATCCGTCCAGTTTCGCGAGAGCTCTCAGAGCGAGATGCGAGTCACGAGCACCTTTGGCTTGCGCCTCAAGGACCTGACTTTTCCGCACTTTAACGAGAGCGAACTCCACAGCCACGAAAAACGCATTGAGAACCAGGAAGATGAAAATCCCCGCAAGATACAAAAGAAGCTCATTCCAACCGGGAAGACTCGTCGGAATCTCGGAGCCACTCGCTAACACAAATTGGATGGACGAACTCATGAGGGGTAATCCCTACAATTTTTCAAAAACACCTTCGTCTCGTTTTTCGAGGACGGTGAATCCGGCATTCTTAGCTGCCTTTGCAGAAAAAGGTTTTGCCACTCGAGGGGAATGAACCCGGCTGACCACTTTGCGGACCGGATTCTTGCACAGAGGACAGAATTCCAGCGCGGGCCGTTCTACGGGTCGTCTCAACTCGAAACCACGAGAGCAGCGAACACAGCTCTTGGACGGATCACCAGGGTTTTCAGATAGATACTCGTAAAGGGGCATCTTGAGAGCGGTCGGCAGGGCTGTATTACCACTGCAATTCGAACCGCAGGAGATAGCCTACCAGCTGGACTTTGTCACGCCGGGAATCAGCCCTGCTGATGCCATCTCGCGGAAGGTGATCCGAGAGAGCCTGAAGCGACGAAGAAAGGCCCTGCGGCGACCAGTCACCTCACAGCGATTGACCACGCGAGTGGGGCTTGCATCCCTTGGCAGCATGCTGAGACCGACATAGTCCTTCTCCTTCTTCAGCTTGTGCCGAAGGTCCTTGAACTTCTCGACAGTCTTCTGCTTGCGCTTGTTTCGCTCTATCCAGCACTTCTTTGCCATGGGAGGGGGGGTCTTACGTGGATTCTGGGCCGATTCAAGGGTTTTTTACCCCGCGAGGCCATTTGACAAGGGGAGAAGCTAGGAAACAAGCCTCTCCGGCACCATTTCCTGAAGATTCCTCTGCACTCGTTACTTGCAACAGGGATCGTGCGGCGTAGTTCTAGGACTATGAGCGATACTCGCCTAGAACGAGACTCCATGGGAGAAATGCCGGTCCCCGCAGAGGCCCTCTATGGAGCTTCCACCCAGCGGGCGGTCCTAAACTTTCCGATTTCCAACGAACCCGTGGAATCGGGTGTCGTGCATGCTTTTGGCCTGATCAAATGGGCTGCTGCGCGTGTCAACGGCGAGCTGGGCCATATCCCTGCGGATAAAACTCCCCTCATCGAGCAGGCCGCACGGGAGGTCTATGAGGGAAAACTCGATGATCAATTCCCCGTTGATGTCTACCAAACGGGCTCGGGCACCTCGACCAATATGAATGCCAACGAGGTAATCGCCAATCGCTGCGCACAAATAGCCGGGGTAGAGATCGATGCGGACAGGGAGACGAAACCCGTACACCCCAACGATCATGTGAACCAGGGGCAGTCATCGAATGATACCTTCCCCACCGCGATGCACATCGCCGCAGGGGTGGCCCTCAAGGAGGATCTTCTCCCGGCCCTGACCGCACTCCGCAACAGCCTTCAGGCGAAGGCCTCGGAATTTCATGAAGTGCTCAAAATCGGACGCACGCACCTCATGGACGCCACTCCAGTCCGTCTTGGGCAGGAATTTGGCGGTTACGCCATGCAACTTACCAGAGCCACAGACCGGGCACACAAGGCACTCAAGGCCCTTCACGAACTAGCACTAGGAGGAACAGCGGTCGGGACAGGATTAAACTGCCATCCAGACTTTCCTCCGAGAGCAATTGCCTTCATCGCAGAAAAGACAGGTATCGAGTTCCGAGAAGCCGAAAATCATTTTGAGGCCCAGTCAGGAAAAGATGCCCTCGTTGAGTGCCATGGACACCTCAACACAATCGCAGCCAGTCTTTACAAGATTGCTAACGATATACGGCTCCTTGGCTCAGGTCCTCGATGCTCAATTGGTGAAATCTCACTCCCGGCAACTCAGCCCGGATCTTCCATCATGCCGGGCAAAGTCAATCCAGTCATGAGCGAAGCCGTCACCATGGTCGCTGCCCGTGTCTTCGGCAATCATTCTACTGTCACCTGGTGTGGCGCGAATGGGCATTTCGAGCTCAACGTGATGATGCCCGTGATGGCAAAATGTGTTCTGGAAAGCATCCGTCTCCTCACAAACGTCTGCGGTATTTTCAGGGAAAAGTGCGTTGAGGGGATCGAAGCTCAGGTCGACCGGTGTAACGAGCTCATTGAGTATTCACTTTCCATGGTGACCTCATTGGCACCAGTTATTGGCTACGACAAGGCCAGCAATATTGCCAAAGAGTCCGTGGAATCCGGAAGAACGGTCCGAGAATTGTGCTCCGAACGCCTTGAAGAACTTGGCCTCACCGAAGACCAGCTGAATTCCGCTCTCGATGCCGGAAAAATGGCAGGTGACTAAGGCACCCAATTCCCTTTTTAGCGCATGAACCGCTCGAAGGGGCCGTCCCTTCCTCGAAATCGTCGCAATCCGAATTTCATTTCCCTCCCGGGCGCAGGAGGCTGAAAGGCAGCAGCAGGAGAGGCAGTAACAGCAGAAGCCATGGGCTGAGTCCAGCCCGGCGAAACTGAGCAGGATCCCCATCGACGCACGCGAGTTCCACCGAGAGGTAATGGGGGCTCCGCTGGATCTTACGACTCGGTTTCTGCCAATCCTGTGAACGACAAAGGTCGCCTCCCAGAGTCACATTGACTTGCGGATAGGCAATCTCGCTCCGAGTGAGATCGAGTGACAGCCTTGGGTTTACCGGAGCCAACAACAGCTGGTCTCTCTGATCGTGACGACAATCGAGGGCTGACCCCGGGAGCAGAGGTTCCGAGTCTACTGGAAGGCTCGCGCTTACGGCGTTGAGGGAGAGAAGCAGAACGCATGCTGCAAAGGAAAAGTTTGTTTTCATGAGCCCGGAGCAGTTGAAGGAACAAGGCCATCAGAGCTCGGACATTATCAGTGCATATGAATATTTTTTTTGTTCGGATTCCCGGCCTTTTTGCCTGTCCGAAATAGCTTGGCTCT
The DNA here is from genome assembly GCA_002686085.1 of Roseibacillus sp. Lineage (GTDB taxonomy): Bacteria > Verrucomicrobiota > Verrucomicrobiia > Verrucomicrobiales > Akkermansiaceae > Roseibacillus_B. Next base: position 147,261 of record NZAC01000013.1, read on the forward strand.
CCATCGGCAAACTGCTCTTGCAAGGACGCAAAAAAAGGCATCGAGCCAGTTTTTCTCCTTCAGAAAAAACCTCCGACACTCTTTAGGAAAGCCCCATTTTGATTAGGTTCCCAAGATCAAAAGGCACTCTAATTGACTTGGGAAAGTGTATCTTTCTGCACCACAAGAAGCGGCATCTCGGTATTCTGAAAATCCATCAATCTACTTTTTCGCCCACGAATCGCGCAGACCGATGGTCCGGTTGAAGACGGCTTGCGACCCCGGAAGATGATCGCGCGAATCAGCGCAAAAGTATCCCAAACGCTCAAACTGACAGACGAAACCCGGTGCCTCTGCGGCCAACCCGGGCTCTAGTTTCACATCCTTAATGACTTTGAGCGAATTGGGATTGAGAACCGACATGAATCCACCCTCCGCGGTCTCTGGACTCTCATCATCAAAGAGGCGATCGTATAGACGCACCTCAGCGTTTTCCGCTTCAGAGGCATTGACCCAGTGAATCGCTGCCTTGCAGATAACCCCTTCAGGGGGAGACTGCCCGATCGTATTTGCAATAAACTCCACGTGAACTTCGGAGACTTCGCCAGTGGTGGAATCGATTTCATGACCGACGTACTGCACGATATATCCACCCCTGAGGCGAACTGCCCGGCCAGGGGCAAGACGAAAATATTTCTTCGGAGCTTCTACTACAAAGTCGTCCCGCTCTATCCAAAGCTCACGCCCCAAGGTCAGCTTCCGAGAGCCTGCGGCGGCGTCTTCCGGATTATTCTTCGCTTCGACTTCCTCTCCTTCACCAGCTTCCATATTGACCAGCACCAGCTTGAGGGGATCAAGAACTGCCATNCGCCGGGGCGCATCCCGGTTCAGTAATTTTCTCNCCTCATTTTCGAGCCTCGCCACATCTGTAATTCCCTTGAACTTTGTGATTCCAACATCTGTNCAGAAATTACGTATTGCCTCNGCGGGNAAGCCGCGACGCCGAACACCTGACAGCGTGGGCATCCGGGGATCATCCCACCCATCCACTTTTTGCTCCTCCACGAGCTGAAGGAGCTTTCGTTTACTCACAACCGTGTAATTGAGGGTCAGCCGTGAAAACTCAATCTGCCGAGGCACTGCTGGCACCGGACAATGCTCAATAACCCAGTCATAGACAGGCCGATGAACCTCAAATTCCAGCGTGCAGAGCGAGTGGGTAACGTGCTCATGAGCATCCTCAAGAGGATGGGCGAAATCATACATTGGATAAATGCACCACTTGTCTCCCGTATTATGGTGATCCTCATGCAGGACCCGATAAATAATTGGATCTCGCATGTGCATGTTGGGCGAAGCCATGTCAATCTTGGCCCTTAAGACAGCCTCTCCGTTGCCAAAGTCACCGGACCGCATTTTTTTGAAAAGAGTCACATTTTCCTCAACTGGTCTGTCACGATAAGGCGACTCTCTACCCACCTCAGCCACGGTTCCATGAGCGGCACGGATCTCATCGGGAGATTGCTCATCCACGAAGGCCTTTCCCTGCTCAATCAAATGCATGGCACAATCATAGAAAAACTCAAAATAGTCGCTGGCGAAATAGATGTGCTTCCCCCAGTCGCAACCAAGCCACTTCACATCCTCCTGAATGCTATCAACATACTCCTGCTCTTCCTTGGACGGGTTGGTATCATCAAACCGCAGATGAAATTCTGAACCCGTGGCGGAATTCTCCTGGGCGATTCCCCAGCCAAGACAGATCGCCTTGGCGTGTCCAAGGTGCAGGTAGCCATTGGGCTCTGGAGGAAACCGAGTTACGATTTTATCATGCTTTCCGCTCGCCAAGTCCTGCGAGATGATCTCACGAATAAAGTCACGCTTAATTGATGGATCATCCTCGCTCATGATTCCGTCTCTATCGAGGCAAGCTTATCAAAAAGTACGCGGTTGAGACGAATCCCTCCCTCAAAATTCTCGACCGCGAAGTTCTCATTGGGAGAATGGATCTGACAATCGGGAAGAGCGAGACCCAACAATAACGTATCAACGCCAAGAACCTCCTTGAAGTCTTGAATGATCGGGATGCTTCCTCCCTCCCGGATCAGGACTGGATCAGATCCAAAAGTCTCACTGAGTGCCTGCTGGGCAGCTTTGCCGTGGGCCGAGTGAGGATCTGTGTAATAGGCCTGCCCATGATGCCCCCGGGTTAACTCCAGGGACACTCCCTCCGGACAATGCTTTCGCAGGTGAGCCTCAACCTTTTCCATCACGTCCACAGGGTCCTGGTGGGGAACGAGCCGGAAAGAAAGTTTTGCAAAGGCCTCCGCAGGCAAAACAGTCTTTGATCCTTCACCCTGATATCCGCCCCAGATTCCATTCACCTCAGCCGTGGGACGGGCCCAAAGCCGCTCGGCGGAGGTGTAGCCACTCTCTCCATACGTGGAAGGTGACCCCGTAACCTTGAGCAAATCTTCCTCTCCCATACCAGGGACCGCACTCCACATCTCACGTTCCCATTCCTCAAGAGCAGCAACATCGTCGTAGAACCCCTCTATTGCCACACGTCCGTCGTGATCATGCAGGCTCGCCACCAGCTGCCCAATTACCGTGGCAGGATTTGCCACTGCCCCACCGTAAACACCCGAGTGAAGATCACGAGCTGGCCCCCGCACCGCAACCTCACAACACGTGATTCCACGTAAGCCGTAGCCAATGGTTGGCACACCCGGAGCTACCATTCCCGTGTCAGAAACCACGATGACGTCACAAGCTAGCTCAGCGCGATGCTCCTCAAGAAATGGACGCAGATTTGGAGAGCCTATCTCTTCCTCTCCCTCCAGCAACATGATGAGGTTCACCGGCAATTCTCCACACTCTTCGATCGTTTCCGTGATGCCACAGAGATGAGCGAAGAACTGCCCCTTGTTGTCCGTCGCTCCCCGAGCCCAGATCTTTCCATCACGAATCTCCGGATCGAATGGATCGCTGTCCCATAGGTCAAGTGGATCAACCGGTTGAACATCATAGTGCCCATAGACCAGCACCGTCGGCCTCTTAGAGTCATGCGTGTTGCGCCCAATCACAACCGGATGCCTATCTGTATCATGGATCGCACTCTGCAATCCGGCTGAAGTCATGCGAGACGCCAGCCATTCAGCACAAGCCCTTACATCCGCATCGTGGCGGGAGTCCGTCGAAACACTGGGAAAGCGTAACAACTCAAAAAATTCGTCAATCCAGCGGCTCACAATATTAAGGTGGGTAGTTTAGTTTGTCTTTGTCAGGAATCCGGTGACCTCCACCGACATGCTATTAAAGCTTTCCGCGCACTTCCTTATACTCCTTGATAATCCGCAGAAAATCATAGAGGCCCAAGAGGAAGAGGAAAATAGCGAGAAAGGCACATCCCGCCCAATAAAACAGAAATCTGAGCGGTGCCTCTTCCAGCCAGGAAGCAAGAGGCCAGTTTCCGAGCGCGAACACTGCGAGGAGTGCCACGATCGTATAGAAAATAATTCTCCTCCGGGTCTCACGAAGCTGCAGGAAAGCCCTTGCCGCAATTATGGCAAAAGAAAACCAGCTCATCTTCCTGCGCATTGAAATCAGCATCTCCCGGGATCCCGCCGAGGTCAAATCCAGAGAAGGCCCTCTCAATCGTTATCCGCCCTCCCAGCCACGGGTTCATTTCATCCGCTTCTGCTCAAAAGCATACCCCATGGAGAGAAGGCGAGCTTCCGAAAATTGAGGTCCCATGAAGGATAATCCAACCGGCAAACCATCTGCCCTTCCCATCGGCACTGTGAGATGAGGATATCCAGATACCGCTGGAAGCGTCGTACATGCCCCCTGAAATTCGTCCCCTCCCTCAAGATTGACTGGAAACGCCCTCCCCGTAGTCGGAGCAATCAAGGCCACACATTGATGTTCATCTAGGAGCCGGTCAATCCCTTCCCTCCCCGCCAGCCGCCTGGCCTCTGCCACAAGTCCCGGCAGTTCCGGATCTTCCCCACCTTTAGTTCCCTCCGATTTCTCAAAGATATCCTGCCCGAAATGGGGCATAACTACTGAAGCGTGGGATTTGTTGTATGCGATGATATCCGCAAGGGTCCTCGTAGTGACAGAAGGAGGCCGTCCTGAAAGATACACATTCAGGTCTCGCTTAAATTCCCGGAGAAGGATCTCCCACTCAAGCTGGCTGATTCTTCTCAGGTCTGGAAGCTCATCGATCTCAACCAGCACTGCCCCCGCCTGCTCCAGAGTTCTCCGGGCAGCGGCAAAGGCGGCTGAAACCGAGTCATCATACATTCCGCAAAGAGGAGTAAGAACCCCGAGTCTAAGCCCTTCAAGAGCTCCCAGATCCAGAGAATCCTCATAATGCGTCGAACCCTCTCCAGCCATCGCACTTAAAGCCACAGCCGCAAGTCTCACAGTGCGAGTCATCGGACCAGGGGTGTCCTGACTCTCCGAAATCGGAACAATTCCATCACACGAAAGCAACCCAACCGTTGGTTTCAGCCCAACGACACCGCACATTGCCGCCGGACAGGTAATTGATCCATCTGTCTCGGTTCCGATCGCAATGTCTACGAGTCCGGAGCCCACAGCCGCTCCACTCCCCGAACTTGACCCACATGCGCTGCAGGAAGCATCAAAGGGGTTGGTTGTCAGGCCACCTACACTGCTCCATCCGCTCGTTGACGCTGTCGACCGGAAGTTCGCCCATTCCGAAAGATTCGCTTTGCCCGCAATAAGAGCTCCTGCACGCCTCAAATTTGCAACCACCGGAGAATCTTTTCCTGCATGATTATTCAGCAGTGCTCGCGAGCCCGCTGTAGTGGGCATTCCTTTTACATCTATATTGTCCTTCACCAAGACCGGGACACCATGAAGAGAGCCGCGTTCTGGCATCAATCCAATCGTGTCCAACTGCCCCTGCAGATCCGGAGAGATCGCAAGAATTGCGTTGCAGTGATCGTTCTGCTCCAACCTCTCAAGCACTAAGCTCCCGAGTAAGGGCTCAGCCTCTTCCACTACGTTCCTTTTAAAAAGGCCGGCCACCAGAATAGCAAGGAGGACAACAAACCACGCCAGCACCATGTATTTCAGAAGCCACCTCAAGAGGCCAGCAACTGTCACTGGTCGGGAGGCATCACTCCTCACGAGAAGACTCACAAAATCACACCGAAACTTCCGCGGAGGCCACTCTCAGCAACCTACTCGGCAGGAGATTCCTTACTCTCAGGAGCAGCCTCAGGAGCAGCACTTTCTGCTGCCTTTTCCTCAGTCATCTCAGGAGCGACCTTTTTTGCTGCTTTCTTTGCAGCCTTCTTAGCTGCTTTCTTGGCGGTTTTTTTCACCGCTTTCTTTGCCGTCTTCTTTGCAGCCTTTTTTGCTGCTTTCTTCGCCGCTTTCTTGGCAGACCCACTCTTACTCACTGAAGACTTCTTCAGAGCGATATTCGATTTGGTTTGCTCCCGCCTCCGTTTGAAATACTGCTTTCGGCGTCGACGTTTCTGAACCTTGTTATACTGCTTACCCATAAGGTGGGTACGGCCTAAGCGTCTGCCAGCCAGCTTTCAAGATAAATCTCGCCCCAATTTGCTACTTCATGCCCGGTCTCGTCATAAAACCCCGCTCCCGGATCTTTCATGGCCATGACTGGGTCTACGCCTCCGAAATCAAAAAATCCTTCGGTAATCCTCAACCTGGGGAGGTAATTTCCCTCAAGGATTTCAAAGACAAACCCCTTGGGAGTGCGATCTATAACCCAAAATCTCAGATTGTAGCGCGCCGTTTTTCACGACGAAAACAGGAACTCGATAAGGATTTCTTCCTTCGGCGCCTGAAACTCGCATTTTCCCTCCGGGACAGGCTCCCCGTCGACCCTTCCCTTTGCCGCCTCGCCTGGAGCGAGTCCGACGGCCTCCCTGGGCTCATCATAGACCGATATGACCGCAGCCTTGTCATCCAGACTCTTACTCTCGCAATGGATCAGCGAATCGACCTTATTGTCGAGGTCGCACAGGAGCTCCTTTCGCCGGAATCCATCGTAGTGCGTAATGATTCCCCGATGCGGAAGGCTGAGGGACTGGAGCCGTCTAATTTTATCGCCGTGGGCAACGATCCGGATCCGGTTACCCTGGAGCACAAGAATCTAAAATTCAAATCTACCCTGCTTACCGGGCAGAAAACCGGACTCTACCTAGATCAAATCGATACCTACAACAAAGTCTCGGAACTGGCAGAGGGCAAACGGGTCATGGACTGCTTCAGCAACCAAGGCGGATTCGGGCTCGCATGCGCCCGCGCCGGAGCTGCTAGCGTCACCTGTGTCGACATTTCAGGCGAGGCTGTTTCCGCCGCCACCCACAATGCCGAACTCAACAACCTGGAGATTCGCGCGATCGAGGCTAACGCTTTTGACTACCTGAAGAATTGTGATGAAACCTTTGATCTCATCATTCTTGACCCTCCCTCTTTCACACGCAGCAAAAAGGCTCTCAATGATGCGATGCGCGGATACAAGGAGATTCATCTCCGAGCTCTCAAGCTTCTCAACTATGACGGCTACCTTGCTACCTTCTCCTGCTCACACCATGTAACCCGGGAATTGTTTCTCAACAACGTGCGTGATGCTGCAGTAGATGCGCGCCGGACATTGCGCCTGGTCGAATCCTACAGCCAGCGTCCAGACCATCCCATCCTCCCCACCATACCAGAAACAGAGTATTTAAAGGGGTTCTGCTTTCAGCTTCTTCCAGGAAGATGAAACCAAGGCACCTCATCATCGCCTTGGTGATTCTTACGATCCTTGGGACGTCCTTCCTTCTTTGGAGATCAAGCCCCGAGCAAACTGTAAAACGGCAAGCCCACCGCCTCCTCAACTGCCTCGAGAAAAGCGCCCTGAGCAGGACAACACCCAGTGAGAAAGCGGACCTTCTCGTAGATCTCCTCGCCCGCTCCTTCAAGGTTCAAGCTCCCTACCCGGTAGATTCCGGCAGCTTCAATCATGCTCAGGCAGCACAATCGCTAAGAGACTTTCATAACAGCGTGATGTCCTGTGCAATCAGCAGAGACAACCCACTCGTCCATTTTGAGTCGGACAATAGCAGTAGCTACGAAGTGGCACTTTCGGTCGAAATCAACCTTGGTCCCCGGCGTCAGCATCACCTGAGATACAAATGTCTGATTGAATTTGTCAGGGACGAAGAAGAGTGGCTTGCCCGGGAGATCATCCTGAATCCCATGTAACCTGCTTCCTATACGTCGGAAAGTTGCTCTGGAACGCCTCATTAAGGGCTTTTCGACTGTTGAACTCCCTTTCCTACCAAAATTCCTTGGCAAACCGGAGGAATTCATCCAAGTTCCGCCGCCCCACGCCAATCAGGACATGGTAGCTCTCAGACTTACACGCAAAGGCAGCAAAGATAGGCCCTACTACAAGATTGTGGCTGTTGACAGCCGCAAGCGCCGGGACGCTCGCTACATCGAGCAAATCGGAACCTATGATCCGCTCCTGCCAGGAGCGAACTATACTCTGGATCTGGAGAAAGCAGACGGATGGATCAGCAAGGGGGCCCAGCCCTCAGAAACCGTAGCCAGCATAATCAAGAAGGCACGGAAGGTCAGTGATGCCGCCAGTGAGGTGTAACCCTTCTCGCTGAACGCCCCCCCGCAGCCCGCTCTAGCGCCGCTCTACCTCGGGAGTTCTCTCATTCCCTGAAAGGCTCCATGGACTACCAGAACAAGGTCAGTCCGGGGCTGCTGAATCGCCGCTGGACCTGTGTGCCCTGATGCCATTCTACGTGGCCATCCATGAATCCAAGGTGAACACCTTTGAATTTCTCATCTTCTTCAAAATTACCAAGACGCTTGCTGTTCCACACAACGGCTAAGTCAACCCAGAGGATAGGATAAGCTACCTTCTGCCCAGTTCGGGAGGGAGTAAACCGGTAGGTCTCATCGTCCTCATTATACACATCATCGCGAATGCGCGCCCACTCCGCGGGCTCCGGTGGAACAAACTCACCATTCCCGGTCCAGACCGGATCATCAATGACGCATGCGTACGAGAAAAAGGAGGACGATCCTTCATCTACTCCACCATAATTCCACAGGTCCATGTCGTTTTGACTCCGATCCTTTCCCTCCGTCGTCCATCGCTTGTTCGCTGCGTTATAGGCCAGGTCACGGGTGATCCCATTCTCTTCTCTCCACTCCCAGCTAAACCAAAAGGGAAGACCCCCGGTGTCGGTTGTAAAGTGAGCCCTGGGGAAGATCCCATTGTTATCACCAGCTCCTGCCAGGGAAATTGCACTTAACTGTTTGATGTCCGATATGGATCCCGCCTTGTGGGCAGCAGTCGTAATCTTACCAACTCCAACGAAAGTGAGCGCCCCCAGTGTCAGGATGATGGCGACAACAACCAAGACTTCGATCAGGGTAAATCCTCTTCTTGCTCGCACGGTGTGTTTCACGTTCATGGGGTGGCGGTATGAGGCACCGTCGATCCCGAGTTGTCAAACTCAAGAACATCACAGGCGAAATCTGTAACGTCACACGCCCACACAGCCGCTTGGAGCAACATCTAAAATAAGGCTATTCTCTCTCATTATCGGCACTTTTTACCCCTAAAAACTATCCTGATCGGGATCATGAACAATCTCTAGAGGCCCATAGCACGCGTGGATTGGTTTACAAATGCCCCCCGGCACGCTAGACGGACCGAGCATGAAATTACGTGGCATAATCTCCTCCATCATTCTCGCTCTGGCTCTTGTTGGCTGTAATCAGGAAAAACCCGCAGAATCTCCCCAAGATCCCTCCGCGTCCTCGGCACAGAATAACCCTTCTCAAGAGACTCCTGCCACCGAACCTGCCGCCGAACCTGCCGCCGAACCTGCCGCCGAACCTGCCGAGACTGCTGAAAAGGCTGCTCCCAACCCGGCCACGGAAAGCACTGAAACAAGCGCTCCCGCCGATCAGCCCGCAGGACCGCGCGTTACATTCGAAACCTCCGAAGGTTCATTCGTGCTTGAACTTGACGCAGTCAATGCCCCCATCAGCACCGAAAACTTTCTCAGTTATGTCAATGATGGGTTCTACGATGGCACCATCTTTCACCGAGTCATTGATGGATTCATGATCCAAGGGGGAGGTTTCGAACTTATCGATGGTAAGGGCTCGCAGAAGGAAACAAAAGCGCCCATCAAGAACGAGGCCAAAAACGGCCTGAAAAACCTCCGTGGCTCTATCTCAATGGCCCGCACCAATAATCCAGACAGCGCAACTTCCCAATTTTTTATTAACGTCGTGGACAACCCCGGTCTCGATCCAAAAAGCGCAGTTAATCCTCAGGGATTCAGTCCCGATGGCTACGCCGTTTTTGGAAAAATCGTCGATGGAATGGAAACCATCGACAAGATCAGGCAAAGCGAAACCGGTGTGAAACGTATGATGGTAAGAGCCCCAAGTGGCGAACTCATGGAGAATCCCATGTCGGATGTTCCGCTCCGAAACGCGATCATTAAGAAAGCCTCCGTCACTCAATCCAAGTAAGACGACTGGCAACAGAGTTTCCACATTATGCCGTGGCTTCTTCCTATCGTAGCCTACCTTGTTGGATCCATTCCCTTCGGAGTCCTCATCGCGAGGTCCAAGGGAATTGACATCCGCAAGCATGGATCCGGAAACGTAGGAGCCACCAACGTCTTTCGAATCGTTGGTAAGGGATTCGGAATCTCTTGTCTCCTGTTGGACTTTCTAAAGGGGTTCATTCCTGTTCTCGTTGCCACCAATCTCCTCCAGGTTGCAGGAGCAGAGCCGGCGGTTTCCATTCCCTTTCTTTCAAACCCGACCGAACTATTTCCAGCAGATCAGCAACTCTACGTCCACACTCTCCAGGTTGTCACCGCACTTGCCGCAATCATGGGGCACAACTACTCACTCTTTCTCAGGGGAGGAGGAGGAAAAGGCATTGCAACCTCAGCGGGGGTTCTCGTGGCCCTTCTTCCTACCGTATTTCTTGGCGCGCTCCTCGTTTTCGGTGCCGCCTTCTATTTCACCCGCTATGTCAGTCTCGGTAGTATCATCGGGGCGATCAGCATTCCTGTGTTCGCTCACCTCAACGATCGTTTCCGTCATCTTGACGGCGATCAATCCCTGCCTACCTACTGGGAGTCCGGATCATGGAACAAACCCTTGATGGCTTTCACCGTGGTAGCTGCTTTACTCGCAATCTGGCGTCATCGCTCCAACATCCAAAGAATTCTCGCGGGCACTGAAGACCGCTTGGAAAGTCGAAAGAATATTAAAAACTTAGCGCCTGCGAAACCGTCAGAGGATCCTGATGAACACTCATAATTTTCCAACTGCTCCACGGATTGCCGTAGTGGGTTGCGGATCATGGGGCACGGCCCTCGCCACCCTACTCCTGCCAGCCTCCTCGCAAATGACCCTTGTTGGCCGCAACGAGGACGTTATCGAGGATATTAATACGAGGCACCGTAATGAGCGCTACCTGCCCGGGGAACTACTCGACCCAAGAATCAAGGCCAGTAATGATCTGAGCGTCACAAGAGACGCCGACCTCATCCTTCTTGTGCTGCCAAGCGCGGCCATCCGCTCCACCGCCGAACAACTGGTATCTCTTCAAATAGGCCCAGAAGTGATTCTGACCTCCTGTTCAAAGGGAATTGAGCGCGGAACGGGAAAACGCATGTCCGAGGTTATCTCCGAAATTCTCCCCGATCAGCCACTTGCTGCTCTTTCCGGGCCGAATCATGCCGAGGAAGTTTGCAAGGGCCTTGCCACCATGACTGTCATTGGATCGGCAAACTCCAATGTGAGCGACTATCTTCAAGGACTCCTTACCTCTCCCAGCTTTCGCTGCTACACCTCGGATGACCTCACTGGTATCGAATGGGGGGGCGCCATGAAGAACATCTTTGCTATTGCCTCTGGAATCGCTACCGGCCTCGGACTCGGTGACAATGCCACAGCTGGTCTCGTCACCCGCGGGCTCGCTGAAATGATCCGACTCGGCACAGCGCTAGGAGGAAAACCTGATACCTTCACCGGGCTCTCAGGCGTTGGGGACTTGATCGCTACCTGTTACTCGCACCATTCTCGGAACTTCCGCGCGGGAATTTCAATTGGAGAGGGCAACACCGTGGAAGGGACTCTAAAGGAGGCAGGCATGGTCGTGGAAGGGATTCCGAACTGCCAATCAATCTATGAAGTCGCCCAAAAAAGTGGAGTGCGTACGCCGCTGATCGACTCAATTTACCACGTTCTTTACGAGAACCAGCCTGCCGCGGAAGCCTTGCGGGAACTACTTACGCGAGCTCCTCGTCCCGAAGTGGAGTCTTGATCTTGCCTGCTTCGCGGCTCTCCCCGATACCCTTCAGAAAGCTCCCTCCCCTCTCCCATTCGGCTTCCTCCAAAAAAGCTACGCAGAAGGCCCTCGCTTTAAAGTTTTTACCCGTCTATACCTGATTGTCCGATGAGCGGGGAACATTCGAACGATAACCAATGGCGCAAACTCGCCAGCCAGGTATCAAGCAAGATCAATCTTGCTTGGTGGCTCGATAAACTCTCCACCCCTCTTCTTATTGCTGCCCTAGCCGGCTCTTGTCTCATTCTAATCGCGAGACGAGAACTCACCGACTTCTCTTGGTTTTACCCCTCGATCATAGGGGCCATTATTCTTCTCGCCATTGGCCTTCTCAGCTGGTGGCGCGCGCGAGAAAATTTTGAATCCCCGGATCACGCCTTGGTTCGGATGGAGGCCAGCATGAAGATGTGCAACAAGCTGAGTGCAGCCAAGCAGGGCTTGACCCCTTGGCCAGCCATTCCGAAAGTCCTTAATGATGGGACCCGCTGGCGTTGGCCTCGCCTCCTCTCTCCCCCACTAGCGGCACTCATCCTGGTTGGCGCTAGCGTTTTGCTTCCCGTCTCTACCAGAAGTAACGCCGGGGATCTTCCCATGGATGAACCACAGGCGTGGAAAGACCTCGAAGCAGACATAGAATCCCTGACTCAGGAGGAGACTGTGGAAAAGGATTACCTTGAGGAGCTTGAAGAAAGAATCGAGCAGCTGAGAGGTCAGAATCAGGAGGAATGGTATAGCCACTCCAGCATCGAGGCTACCGATGCTCTTCGTGAGATGCATCAGGGTGAGCTCGACAAAATGGAGCGTAACCTCCGCAGGGCTGAACAGGCACTCGAAAGCCTACAGGAAAATTCCGGGGAAATGAGTGATCAAGCCCGAGAGCGTATACTGGACGCCTTCAGTGAGGCCTTAGAGCAGCTCGAGCAGGGAAAAATGAAGCCCAACAGTGAACTCCTCGAAAAAATCAAGGCGCTTGACCCGGAGAACCTGGCTCAATTGGACCCGCAACAATTGGAACAGCTTCGGAAGAGCATGAAGCAGTCTGCCAAAAATTGCGCACAATGCCAGGGTGGAGCCAGCAAGGGACCATCGCAAGACGGAGGAGCCAGTCAGGACTGGCTGGATGATCTCCTCAACGAGGGCTCGGACAATGGGCAACCGCAGGAGAGGGAGGGAGGCAAGGGAGGGGTCAATCGTGGACCTGGTTCGGCTCCTGGCGTACTTGGCCAAATCTCCCCGGACGTGAATTCTGGGGACCTCGAGGGATTACAATCGGAAGATCTTTCCAAATCTCTCCCAGGGGACCTGTTGGAACTAAGGGACAGCAAGCACGATGTCGACAAGACCAAAGTCGGCCTTCGCGCTGGCGGAAATGTTGATAATGAGTCCGAGGGTGGTTCCCGGGTGTGGAAGGAGTCTCTCCTTCCCTCCGAAAAACGGGCCCTGAAGAACTTCTTTAAATAGTATATCCGCGCAACACACTTTCCCCTGAACGCCATGGAGCACGCCTCGGAAACCGAAGTCACCGATGCCGGCAAGCACGTCCGGTCCCTCTCCAATGCCCTGCAGCAGGTTCTTTTTGGACAGGAAGAACTGATCCAGCTCGTCCTTACTGGCATCCTCGCCCGTGGCCATATTCTTCTGGAGGGACTCCCCGGGCTTGGAAAAACGGAGCTGGTGAAGGGACTTTCGCGCATCCTCCAGCTACAGACCCGTCGAATTCAGTTTACGCCGGATCTACTCCCGGGCGACATCACCGGCAATCCTGTCCTGCAGGAAAAAGAAGGCAAACGACAGTTCGTGTTCCAGCCCGGACCCCTCTTCACCAATATTGTCCTCGCTGACGAGATCAACCGCGCCTCTCCTAAGACACAATCTGCTCTCCTCGAGGCCATGCAGGAACGACGAGTCACAGTTCTTGGAGAAAGTCATCAGCTACCCTCTCCCTTTTTTGTTCTCGCTACCCAGAACCCAATTGAGCTTGAAGGGACCTACCCGTTACCCGAGGCCCAACTCGACCGGTTTCTCTTCAAGCTTGAAATCACCCGTAACGATGTCGACACCCTCGAGCGGATCGTCACTGACCGTGACCTCGGCTCCGAACCAGATGTAAATCCCATCATGGAGGCGAGCACATTCATCGATGTCCTTGCTCTCGTCCGGCGAATCTACCTGCCCGATGTGGTAGCCAATTACATCGCCCGTCTGGTGGACGCTACTCATCCTGGACAGTCGGAGTCTTCAGGAAAGATCAAGTTTGGAGCCAGCCCAAGAGCCGCCCTTTCTCTCGCAGCTGCGGCCAAGGCTCGCGCTCTGATGAATGAGCGCACTCACGCCAGCTTTGAAGACGTGAAGTTCATCGCTCCTTCAGTTCTCAGGCATCGCATTATCCTTGATTACAATGCGCGGGTTGAAGGGCTCACAAGCAATGAGATCATTTCTCTCCTCCTCGAGGAAATACCCTTTCAGGCAGGAAAAAATCCGAGGACCCTTCAGCAATCGGCCTCCAGCTGAATTCGACGGCATATGAGGCTCCCTACGGCCATACTTCTGACGCTATTCCTGTTCAGCGTACTCCTTGAAACCGTCAGCGCGCAGGCCGGGGGAATCTCCATCAAGAAGACCTATACCAAACCGGGAGAGCCTCTGATTTCTCTCGAACTGAATTCTCTCATCGAGAGATTACCCGCCTCCGGCTACTACCCGGTCCGAGTCACGATTGTCAACGACGGCCCGATCGATCGCACATGGCAATTCTTCTTCACTTCCTCACGGTCGAATTTTGACCGAGGCAACAGACTCAAGTCGGACTTCACCGTCACTTGCAATGCGACTTCGGTGGCGGGAGTTGATCTGCTCGTCCCGGTCATGAGCATCCTCAATAATCGAAACTCGGGATGGCGCTCGTCTTCCCTGATGGAGCCACTGCGGACCCAACTGGATGTTACCGTGAGGCCCTCGCCTCCCCTTGAAACATCCTGGGCCGATCTCAGAACCGAGATAGCCCGGGGGGCTTCTTCCTTGTGGCCTTCTGTGATCTACAGCGAAGAGATCCAAAATCTGAATGACAATGCCCTGGACAAGGCAACGGCGGATCATCTTTCCGGCTCCTCCTCGGGTACGCCGAGATCTAGCGTGGAATTTGGAGGACTTTTTCTCGCTAAGTCCATGCCGGACGATTGGCGTGCCTACATCGGCTACGATGCATGTATCCTGACAGACAAGGAGTGGAATGAGCTACCAGCAGGCGCTCGCAACGCCCTACGCAAATGGAATCGACTCGGAGGCTCTCTGATTATCTATACCACCAACCCAGCCACTGATCTCAATACCCTTGGTTTTGGCCGAGACACGACGGGACCGCCCGTTACTGACCCGGGCTGGGGTACAACCATTCTCAGGCCATTTCCTAGTGATGGTCTTCTCGAGGCGCCAGAGGTCGTACAACTTGTTGTCGATGCCGTGAAGAAAACAGGCGGACCAAGAATCTCAGACCCGAGAGACAACTTCAGTTCGAGCTGGAAACTCCAGGACGCACTTGGAATAAAAACATCTCAGCTCATTCTCGTCATCATCGTCCTTGTTGCCTTCGGAATTCTCGTCGGGCCAATAAACCTTTTCGTCTTCGCCCGGGCAGGAAAACGGCATAAGCTGTTTATCTCAACCCCTCTGATCTCTCTCGGCGCCAGTATCATCCTGCTCGGCCTGATCCTGCTTCAGGACGGCTTTGGTGGCTACGGTAAACGCCTTATTCTTCAAGAGATTGGCCCGGGCAACACAGCCTACATCTCGCAGGAGCAGATTGCCCGCACCGGAGTCCTCCTGAATACCAGCTTCACCACCAGCGAACCCGGTTACCTGACTCCACTGACGATAGGAGAATCGCGCTGGGCTCGGATCACCGAGAGTAATGACGGAGGAAATGGGGTCTTTAATGTCGAGCTGACCGAAACCGGACTGGCCGCAACTGGTGATTGGTTTAAAAGCAGTAGTGAGCATGGTCATCTCTTAGAGACGGTTCGGCCGTCCCGGGAACGAATCTCCCTTGTCGGTAACTCTGACAACCCCACCATCAACTCCACTTTCGGTTTCATGCTCGAAAAGGTATTTTTTCGGGATCTGACTGGCCAGCTCTGGACCACATCTGACATACAACAAGGGCGGAACACATCAATGACCCCGGCTGAAGAGACTGAATTCGCCCCTTGGTTCAATGGGCTCCAGCAGCGCTTCGGGCCGCGAAACCGGGCACGCCTCGATCTTGCCCGGAACCGTCGAGGGTATTTCTTCGGTTTTGCTCCCGAGACAGAAGGAATCAGTAGCCTCACGAGCATCGATTGGGAGACAACCTCAACCTTTGTTACCGGGCAGCTCTTCCCTGGAAACCGCTCCAATCCATGACCCTCTAGCTCTGCTCGCGTTCATGTCTGCTGCAATATCAGTTCGAAATCTCTTCCGTTATTTTGGCGCTCTCAAGGCCGTCGATGGGATTTCCTTCGACATTCCACACGGCTCGGTATGTGGCTTTGTGGGAGCAAACGGCGCCGGCAAGACCACCACCATGCGGATGCTTGCCACCCTTGATTACCCCACCATGGGATCTGCCGAAATCTGCGGAATCAATGTTATCGACCACCCTGACAAGGTTCGTTCTCTCATCGGCTGGATGCCCGACAGCTTTGGGAATTACGATCATATGACCGTCCTTGAGTACCTCGACTTCTACGCGAGGGCACTGGGTTACACTGGAGAAGAGCGAAAAGGCCGGATTGAAGAGGTCATGGCATTTGCAGACCTCATGCCTCTGGCGGATCGTATTTCCAATAAACTCTCCAAGGGGATGACTCAGCGACTCTGCCTCGGACGCGCTCTTCTGCATGATCCTCAGGTCCTCATTATGGATGAGCCCGCCGCAGGCCTTGACCCCCGGGCCCGGGTAGAACTCAAACACCTCATCCGAATCCTGGCTGAAGAAGGGAAGACCATCTTTATCTCTTCTCACATTCTCTCAGAGCTAGGAGAAATGTGCGACTCACTCCTTTTCGTCAACGCGGGACGCATCGTACATCATGGAGATGCGGATTCCCTTCGCTACGGTTCTGATGCGACTGGGGGAGTCTTCTACGACGTACAGGTCCACGGTAACCCAGATTCGGTCGCGGACTGGGTTATCCTGAATCATGGAGTGGAAGTGATCGAAACACGAAAACAGGGCGCGAGATTGCGGCTCCCTGATACTGATCCAGCAAGAGCAGCTGAAGTCCTCAAAGGAATGGTCAAGGATGGAGTCCCGGTCATTGAATTCCATCGAGAGGAGAGAAACCTTGAAGACGCCTTCATTGATATTCTGGGACAGCTGGAACAGGGAGGCGCAGGGCTGACGGCTCCACCCGACTTATCCACACCGGATGCCCCCTCCGCCAAGGACCCCAGCATCTCTGAAGCCACGCCTCCAGGGCCCTAACTCATTCCATCGACAGCATGGCAGAGCAGAGCTCATCGCAGATTCCTCCCGACCTACCCGCTCTTCCATTCGAACGGGTGAACGAATTCCCGGATCGGTTGAGCCCTATGCTTGTCAAGGAGCTCAGGCAGGGAATGCGGACGAGCTCCTTCGTCATACTGTTCGTTCTGTTACAGGCAATTCTCACCATCGTTCTTCTGATTGCCTCCTTGCTCGGACTTAGTGACATAACCTCGGACACCTCATCCGCCGGAAGATTCGTCACGGGTTTTATTCTTTTAATTTACAGTCTGGGCGTACTCGTCTTCCAGCCCTTGCGAGGGATATCGGCGATCGCGACTGAGGTGCGGGAAAATACCATCGACCTCATGACTCTCACCAGTCTCACAGCGTGGCGTATCGTTTTTGGGAAGTGGCTCTCGATCGTAAGCCAATCCGCTCTGATTGCTGGAACAGTGCTCCCCTACCTTATAATTTCATATTTCTTCGGCGGCATGCAGATGTTCCCCGAGCTCACTCTGTGGCTCGCTCTTTTCGTCGTTTCTGGTGCCCTGACTGCCATTACGGTGGGAATCTCAGCCGTTGGCAACGCTATCGTCCGAGGCCTTTTGGTAGTGGGGGGGTCTGCTCTGATCATGGGCTGCCTGCTCTTCACCTTCATACCCCACATTCCCCACCTCATAGAAATGCTCGCCTTTACCCGTGGTGACCAGACCCTCTCGGTAATCGCCTTTCTTGTCGCCGCCTGCTATATCTGCTACTTTTTTCTCGAACTTGGCACCACCGCAATCGCGCCCTCCAGTGAAAACCGGGCTACCCGTAAAAGGCTTATCGGCTTGGGAGTTCTTGCTCTCTGCTACCTTCTTCTCCGTCCCACCGGAGAGAGTATCGCTTTGTTCACAGCACTGGGAATCACTGGTTGCATTGCACTCGACCTCTTCAGTGAACGAGCCAATTTCCCTCCGATTGTTTGCCAGAAATTTCTTCGCCTCGGAGTTCTCGGCCGGATTGCGGGACGCTTTCTCTACCCAGGATGGGGCACAGGCTCCCTGTTCTTCCTCGCTCTGACGGTGGTTCTCTGCATGCTCATCTATCTGACCAATTCAAATCTCAGGGGCTACACCGTAGCTTTGCTCGGCATTGGAACTCTTGCTTTCCCTGCAGTGATCATCCAAGTCTTCGCGCGGAACTCCACAAACCGCTTCAGCAGCTATTTCTTCATCCTACTGGCTACCTTGATTTTAAGTAGAATCCTCGGCTTCCTTTATGAGAACCTCTCCGGGGAACTACTTCTCTGGATCTTTAGCTTCATCCCTGCAGTGTTGCTTCCTCTCGCCTCTCAATCGGCATCCACGGCAGAGCCACTTCCACTTCTCTTTGCCGCCATCGGAATCACCAGTCTTTACTTCCTTGTCATTCTGACAAGGTCCCTGCCACAATTGGGTCACATCTCTACTCTGGAATCAGAGGCCCAGCGTGGCCTCGATGACTCGCTCCTCGGGTCTACTGATTCGGAACGCTGAAAACCATGCTCTTTTATTTTTAGCCTTGGATCTCGAAACTCTACGAAACGCATCAACCGCAGCAGCAGTTTGCGCCGAGAAGCTCAGATTACCCCTGCGCTCCCGGGTATGGAGGGGCCAAGCTGGGGAATTTCAGGGTGCTGGTGTAGGCTCTTCTCTTGATTTCCAGGATCACCGCAATTACGCCCCTGGCGACGACCCTCGCCACATCAACTGGCAGGCTTTCGCCCGGACGGGCAATTACACCATGAAACTATATCGGGAGGAGGTGCGTCCTGTTGTCGATCTCGTATTCGACGTCTCAGGGTCCATGTTTTTCGAACCATCCAAGGCACGTCGATCCACAGAATTATTTTATTTTATGGTGGAAAGTGCCATTAGGTCGGGAGCTTCTCTCCAGATTCACCTGGTGGCCGGCAACAATACCCGGGCCCTGCCCCATGATGCTGTCTACAACCATCACTGGCAGGAGGCAGTAGAATCGCTGCGGGACGAACATTCCCAGCTGACTCCTGATCTCGCTGGGATTCCTTTTCGAGCCAACGCCTTCCGAGTGCTCCTGTCTGACCTTCTTTTTTCGACTGACCCGGCACAACTGATTCGCCTCCTCGGCCAACGCCAAGGAAGCCCCGTGATTTTTGCTCCCTTTTCCCGATCCGAGTCTAATCCTGACTGGCAGGGCAATTACGAGTTCATTGACGCTGAGCAGCAGACGCGCCATCCCCACCGAATCGAACCCGCAGTCCTGGCGCGCTACAAGCAGGCTTACGCGAATCACTTTGCCGCTTGGAAAACCTCCACCCGTCGCTACCACGCTACGCTCGCAAGAGTTGATGCTGAGGGATCCCTCGAGGCTGGACTTTACAATGAGGCCATTCCAACCGGTGCCCTTGAGGTGTCCAACTGAATAACCTCAGGCGCTTAAGGCATGAACTCCGGCATTTAGTTCTCCTTGAGCGTTGCAACGTGGAGACAGAAGGGTGAAATTCCCCAGATGAGGACTACCGTTCATGTTTTCGCTGCAATCGCTATGACACTCCCTCTGCTCGGGGAAAATCCTGCCAAAGCTGAGGCGGAAAGCCCTCAATTCCTGAACCGTCGAGGAACCGAGCATTTTTTTGCAGGGCGGATCGCCGAATCGCTGAAAGACTGGGACCGGGTAGTCAAGATGGTTCCTCAGCAGGCTCCCCATCATTGGCAACGGGGAATCGCGCTCTATTACGCGGGCAGGTTCAGGGAGGGCGTAGCCCAGTTCGAAATTCACCAAACCGTCAACGGGACCGATGTAGAAAATGCGGTCTGGCACTTCATCTGTGCTGTCAAGGCAGAGGGCGGATCCATCAAAAAAGCTCAGAAGGCGATGTACCCTTATGCTGGAGATCGTAGAATCCCTCTGAAGGAAGTACACGCTCTCTTCAAGGGCGATGGCTCCCCAAAGGAGGTTCTCGCCGCAGCCACCAAAAATCCCGCAGACGAGATCAGCCAGCGTAATCATCTATGTTACGCTCACCTTTATCTTGGCCTCTATCACGAAGCGCTTGGAGACTCAGGTAAAACTGCTCACCATATGAGAAAGGCCGCGATAGACTACAAAATGGATCATTACATGGGTAAGGTTGCCCAGATTCATTACGGACGCCTGCAGAAAGACTCCAAGGAAAAGACGAGTGATTGAATCCTCTTATTTTATTGGATAACCTATTCTCCGCGACAATGCGAACGGATCGGACCCATCAAATATTCGTTGCCCGGGTGAGAGTGCTGAGCCTCTCATGAATATCGTTCTCACAAATCCCGCCGGCTTCTTTGCTCTCCTCGGGATTCCGGCGGTGATCCTGATTCACTTTTTGCAACGACAGGCAAAGGTCCTGCCAGTAAGCACCCTGTTTCTTCTTGCCCACACACAGCGTGAGTCTGTTAGCGGGCGCCGTTTTGACCGGCTTACTAATTCCGTGCCCTTGTGGCTGCAAATCTTGATGGTGCTTCTTCTCACATGGCTCCTCGTACTTCCGCGCTATATAAAACCAAACTCTACCCAGCAGGTCGCTCTCGTCCTCGATAGCTCCGCATCAATGAGTGTTTTTAAGGATGATCTGGCGGACCATCTTCGCGCGAAACTTCCCGATCTTCAAGGCAATGCCTCCCGGCTCCAGATCTACATCTTCGAAAGCTTAGAAGATCAACCCGTCATTTATGCTGGAGAGGACATCGAGGAAGCCCTGGCGTCCTTGGAGAGTTGGAGCCCCGCGAGCGGATTGATAGACCCGGACGCCTCCCTGCGCCTTGCCAGAAGCCGGGTGAACCGGGAAGGCATTCTGATTTATGTCACCGACAGCTCTCCTGGAGATCTTCCCTTTGACGCCAACTCTCTTTCCATAGGAGGACCGAGGAGCAATATTGGCTTTACCGGACTGGCATTTGACACGACCGGGAATGTGGTCCGCTGGAAGGCTCTTCTCCGCAATTACTCGAAAAGCCGTCAGACTCGGTCATGGCGCGTGACATTCCCTGATGGAAGTAGCAGCCAACCCCGGGAGATCACCCTGGAGGAGAACTCCATAACGACAATCAGTTCAACTTTCCCCTCTGATGTCACCAGACTGCAGGTCAGGATTACCGCTGATGACTTTCCTCTCGATGACGTGCTCCATATCGTCAAACCTCGCCCCAAGACCCTCCTGTTCTTTCAGGAATTGACCGGAAAGTACAAGCCTATTGGCGAGAAGTTCAGCAGGTTTCGAAATATCGAAG
Organism: Roseibacillus sp.; assembly: GCA_002686085.1. GTDB lineage: Bacteria > Verrucomicrobiota > Verrucomicrobiia > Verrucomicrobiales > Akkermansiaceae > Roseibacillus_B. The sequence continues at coordinate 168,373 of NZAC01000013.1, forward strand.
CCACGACTAACCTCTCACAGGCGGATCTCTCCCTTGTAACCTACGACCCACTGCAACCATCTCTTCCCTCCGGGAACAGCGTGATCATGGTGGCGGAGGCGGCGAAAGGTAGCGATTACCTGCGTGGCCAAATTGTGGCGGAAAAGCACCCCCTCATGGACGGAGTCAACTGGCAGCCCCTTCAAGCGCGCGACTCCATCCAGATTCAACTCAACGAAAACGATACGATCCTCCTTTGGCAGGGAGATCGGCCCATGATCGCGCTCCGCACTTCCGTTACTCCCCCTACCGGGGAGAGGGACGAGCCGCAGCGCATTCAACAGCTGATATTCAACTTCGATCTGACCCTCTCGAATGCAGAGCAACTTGAGTGCACTGCCCTTCTCCTACACAGGTTTACTGAGGATCTGCGTAAGCTGAAGATCGCCTCAGAGTCTCTGAACACCGAAGTGGGACAGCCACTCCAGATCGCATTCCGGAGTAACAGCGAGTCGCCTCCGCTAATTCTGACGCGATTCGGCTCCGACCATCAGGCTGCTGAAGAGGGCCCTCTTACTATTCCTGTGGCACAAGCCCGTTTTCTCAAAGCTCCCAGAACCCCAGGATTTTTCAGGATCAACCAGGGCAATGAGCTCCTGCTCGAATCGGGGTGTCATTTTGCTGACACCCGAGAAGCCGACCTACTGAATTGCATGTCTGAAGAGCGCATCTCAACATTGGGTGGGGAGGCGATCGATCGAACAACCAACGAGGATCATCTCTGGCGCCTCTGGACGGTCCTTATTATCGTTGCTCTTCTCATTTCATGGCACTTTATAAAAGAACGCCCCAACGAAGAGAAGGAACCTGATTCCAGCGCACCTGCACAGCCCTGACGTTACCGAAACAGAAATCAGCTGCTACCTGATATAATTCTTTTCTCTTACTTACTCCCCTTTTCCTCTTCTTTCCCCACCTCATGCCCTTTGATGCTCCAGAATGGTTCCTCTTGCTAGGGGCCTTTCTTCTTGCCGGATGGTTCTGGCCTAATCTCCAGCTATGGCGCCCTCTCAGGATAATTGCCCTTCTAACCACGACCATCCTGCTCTCAGAGCCACAACTTAACAAGGCAGAGGATCGCCTTGATCTCTGGGTCCTTCTTGACCGCTCCGAGTCAACCGAGGAGCTGATCGATACAGGCCTCCCTGAATGGCGTGAGCTCCTTGGCAAGTCAAAGCCCTCCAGGAAGGATCAGCTCTTCTTTGTGGATTATGCCGCCGAAGTGCTGGAGCAGGGCCTCGGTGATTCCGCAGTTTTCACAGGAAAACGGAATTTAACCCGGACCAATCTGGCCATCCAGAACGTCCTTGCTCTGGCCGATGAGAATCGCCCAAGTAGAATCCTCGCCTTTACCGACGGCTATGCCACAGAGCCCCTTGTCGAGGCTGCCGCAAAGCTCAAAGCGCGCGGTATTCCACTGGATTTTCGCCTTGTGCGTGAGGAAACGATTGATGACTTCCGGATCGCAAAAATCCAGATCCCAATGCGGGTCCAGACAAGAGAACCGTTTGTCCTCGGGATCACAGTTCGAGGGTTCAGTGATGCTACGATCCCCATGCAGATCATGCGGAATGGCACCGCAATTGCCGAAAATATCATGGTTCCTCTCGAGGGTGGAGTGGGCAGGATCGAGTTTACCGACCGCCTTCCAGAAGTCGGATCTTATCGATATACTGCCTCTATTTCACCTCCCGATGATGCTCACCCGGGGAATAACAAGGCAGAACGCTGGATTGAGGTAACTGGGGGACCGCGTGTTCTTCTGGTGACCAAATATACAGATGACCCTCTCATCGAAGTTCTCTCTCAACAGGGCTTTACCGTAGAAACCATAAGTAATCCTCTACAACTCGATGTAGGGCTCTTGTCGGGCACGCGCGCTCTTATCATCAATAATGTCCCCGCCTTTGAAATCCCAGGGGACTTTCTCGCTGCGTTGGATTTCTTTGTTAATGAACAGGGCGGAGGCCTACTCATGACCGGAGGAAAACAGTCCTTTGGTTCGGGAGGATATTTCGAATCCTCGATCGACCCGCTCCTCCCGGTTTCCATGGAGCTGAAGAACGAGCACAGGAAATTAGCGGTAGCCATGGCGATCGTCATGGATAGGTCGGGCTCCATGTCTATGACCGTTGACCAGGCTGGAAAGCCCTCGACCAAAATGCAACTTGCCAACACCGGAGCAGCCAAGGCCATCGACCTTCTCGGATCACAGGACCAGATTTCCATTCATGCGGTTGACAGTGAACCACACAGCATCATCAAGCTCACCGAGATTGGCAATAAGAAGAACCAATGGATGAATACGGCACGCAGGATAGAATCTCGGGGAGGAGGAATTTATGTCTATCAGGGCCTCAAGGCAGCTTGGGATGAACTGAAGAAGTCAGAACTTGGCACTCGCCATATCATTCTGTTCTCTGATGCAGCGGACTCGGAAGAGCCCGGAAACTACAAGCAGCTTCTCGAAGAGATCACCGCCAATAGTGGGACTGTGTCGGTGATTGGGCTGGGAACGAGGTTCGATCCTGATGCCCCCCTCCTTGAGGATATTGCCACCCTAGGCAACGGGCGTATATTCTTCACAAGTCAACCTCTTGAAATTCCGCAGATATTTGCTCAGGAAACAGTCACGGTAGCGCGCTCATCCTTCATCAAGGACCCGGTTGCAACTTTCGCCACTGGGCAATGGACGGAGATCTCCCCAAAGGGATTTGATTTCCTGTCAGAAGTTGACGGTTATAACCTGTCCTATGCCAAGAAACTGGCATCCACTGCCCTCGTCGCTGATGACGATTACCTCGGTCCCCTGATCGCATATTGGAGGCGAGGAATTGGCCGGTGTATGGCGGTCTCCTTTCCACTTGGTGGAGAGCACTCCGAGAAAATTCGCTCCTGGAAGAACTATGGAAATTTCGTCCAGACCATCACCCGTTGGCTCATGGGTTCGGAAACTCCCCCAGGCCTCGGGTTACGACATCGCCTGGAAGGGACCCGGCTGACAGTTGATCTCCTTTACGAGGGAGAGGACTGGAACCAGCGTCTGTCGGAAACTCCACCCCGGATTAAACTGGTCGAAGGACAGGGGGGCGGGGAACCCTATGAGGTCGCCTGGAGGCGGGTCGCTCCCGGACACTTTTCAGTAATCCGCGATCTCGACGAGGGACAGGTTATCCGGGGAGCTGTTCAGGCTGGATCCCACGCACTTCCTTTTGGCCCAGTAGCAGTGGCCAATTCCGCTGAATGGTCGTTTGACCCTGAGCGCCTGACAGAATTCAGGGAAGTGGCGCGCCTGAGTGGTGGACGAGAACTTGTTGACCTTTCAACGGCGTGGATCCGCCCTCCGTCTACTACCTCAACCACATTACGAATTCCACTCCTTCTCCTCTTACTTGTTACCGTATTGCTTGATGCCCTCATTACCCGGATGGGATGGCGAATTCCTATTCTCGTTCCGATGGGAACAGCTACCCGAAAGGCCCGGCGCCGCAACAAGGCCATTGTCCGCAGAGACAGGAGGAAGGATCATCTCTCTGAGACCGCTACCGCGGAAGAAACGAATCTAGAGAAACCGTCGAATCTGGATGCCAGGCCTGCCTCCACTCCCCCTCCAACATCCTCGAGGGAAGAGCCCTTGACCCCCGCTGGAAAGCGGGAGAGCGAGCGCTCCTCCCGCTTTGACAGGGCGAAACGGCGACAGTGAAACCTTTAATAATGGCACCGGGAGTCCAAGCCAGTCTCCTATAAGCCTGAGGATCTCAGACTTTCGTCCACCTCTAGACTCTGGTTCATCGCCAGAGCCGGGCTTTCCTCCCTGCTTGCCCCCACAATTTCCGCAGGGACTCCCGCAACGGTGGTGTGAGGCGGGACGTCCCCGAGCACCACACTTCCTGCACCTATTTTGGCACCCTGCCCAATTTCAACCGGTCCAAGAATTTTCGCGCCAGCCCCGATGAGAACACCCGAGCGGACAATAGGGTGACGGGCTCCTACCTCATTACCCGTTCCTCCCAGAGTGACTTCGTGGAGGATGGAAACGTTATCCTCGATGACAGCGGTTTCTCCCACTACAAAACTGGTCGCATGATCAAGAAGGATCCCCGATCCGATGCTGGCTGCAGGATGGATATCCACACCAAAGACCTCACTTCCGAGGCTTTGAAGATAGAGAGCCATGGCACGACGAGAATCATGCCAGAGGTGATTCGCAATCCGGTAAGTCGTAATAGCAAAGAAGCCCTTGTAGTATATCAGGGGCTCCAGAGTGGAGTTGCACGCAGGGTCTCTTTTCAGGATCGCCTCGAGGTCATCACTAGCCCTTTCAACCAGAACAGGGTTCTCCTTGAAGAGACCGGCCAGCAGGGGAACCAGATTTTCGAGCGGAGAATCCTGTCGGGCCAGCTTACGCGCTAATCGCACCCCCAGAGCGGCGGACAGGCTTCCCTGATCCAGAATCACCTCCTTAAGAAGAGCCCGCAAACCTGGCTCTGCCTCGGCAATTTTTTCAGCACGGTTACGCATATCCTTCCAGAGAAGCTCCACCCGCTCCTTCGCCTCTTCCGGGGAGTCTGTGGATTGTGGACTGGTGCCGTTGTCGGACATGTGCTTGGGTTCTAGCGGTGAAAGTTTCCCAGAAACTGGAGTATGCCTGTAGAGCTGCAGTCTGCCTCGCGAGACATTATGATGGCGCTACGGTGGTAAAGCTCGAGGACATTGCCCAGCAGGAAGATATCTCTGCCAGCTTTCTGGTGCAGATTCTTAATGAGTTAAAACGATTTGGGCTGGTTGACAGCAAAAGGGGCAAGGCAGGAGGGTATTTATTGTCCAAATCACCCGCCAAGGTTTCTCTGCGGGAAGTAGTCCAAGCGGCGGAGCCAGGACTTCTCGCCACTCCGGACGATAGCTCAGGCACATCCGGTCCGGCCGTTACTGAAATGTGGCACGGGCTGTCCAAGGTCGTGCATGAACGACTGGGAAGCATAACCTTGGAGTCGATGGCCTCGGAAGCTGGCGCGCCGATGTATTTCATCTAATCTCTATATCTCTGAAACCGGCAAAGCGGCTACCTCTTCTCTGACACTTTCCGCCAGCGGTGTGCTGAGGTAGCGCTCGGTAGTACTGGCCGCTATTACGACTACCCGCTTCCCTGCCATTTCATCACGCTTTGCAATCTGCAGGGCCGCATGTACTGTCGCGCCACTAGATATCCCAGCGGGAAACCCCTCCAGCAAGCAGAGCTGCTGGGCAGTTTCAAAGGCATCTTCATTGGAGACCTGTGCCACCTCATCAATGATATCGACATTTAGATTCCCGGGAATAAAACCGGCTCCAATTCCCTGAATTTTATGTGGCCCGGGGTCACCTCCAGAGAGCACCGGGCTGGCAGAAGGCTCGACTGCCACTGTATGCAGGTCTCGACGAGACTTGATCACCTCGGAAACACCGGTGATAGTACCTCCCGTTCCCACTCCGGAAACAAATACATCAATGTCACCACCGGTATCGCGCCAGATCTCTTCGGCAGTAGTCTTCCGGTGAGCCTCAGGATTAGCAGGATTATCGAATTGGCTGGGACCAAAGGCTCCTGCATCTGCTTCAAGGAGCTGCTTCGATTTGGCAATAGCTCCTCCCATTCCCTTCGGACCAGGGGTAAGGACGATCTCGGCTCCTAGCATTTTTAGGAGCACTCGACGTTCAATCGACATCGTTTCTGGCATGGTTAGGATACAACGGTAGCCCTTGGTCCGCGCCACAAAGGCGAGTGCAATACCGGTGTTGCCTGAAGTCGGTTCGATAATTGTGCCCCCGGGCTTGATGAGCCCTTCAGCCTCTGCAGTCTCGATCATGGACTTCCCTATGCGGTCCTTGATACTGAGAAGTGGATTATACCCTTCAGATTTGATAATTACCTCCGCCTTACATCCGTCGGCTATACTGTTCAGTTTGACCATCGGGGTATTCCCGACCATATCGACCATATTACCTGCAATTGCGCTCATTACTGTAGTGGTTGTGGTTTGTATAGACGCGAGACCTATCTTTCATGTTGTCTCGCTTCAATGAATTATATCTGGAAATCCTGCTGACCTGATTCGAGATGCAACCCGCATTCATACCTCTCTCCTTTGAACCGCGTGGACTCGCGAGAGCTCGAACTTCCGGGGCTGGTTGAATGCCAATCTCCCATCGTAACATAACCCGCAGAAGCAAGGGGGTGCCGTGGAAGATCATGTCCATTGATAAAATGCTCTACCTTCTCACTATTCCAATCGATGATCGGATACACCTTAAGGGTTCTGGCCTGCCGTTCGGCCATGTCTCGTTGAGAGCGCCCTCTTGAATGTTCATGCCTGAGCCCACTGATCCAGGCATCAGCTCCTAGATCCTGCAGAGCCCGATTCATAGGCTCCACCTTGTGGATCCGAGCATAATGATTCAGACCCTCTGGGCCGTTCTCCCACTGTTTCCCATGGAGGGCCTCCTGACGTGCTGCTGTTATGCGTGGGGCGTAGACATGGGCCCTGAAATCCAGCTCCTTCTCCAGAAGGGACGCATAGCGGTAGGTCTCAGGGAACAGATATCCCGTATCTATAAAGACCACTGGAACACCGGGTGCATGCTCTCTGAGCAGTTTTAGCATTACCGCTGCCTGCAACCCGAAACTCGTGGTGGCCACAATGCGACCTGCAAACTTTTCCGCTAACAACTGGATCCGCTCCCCGGCCTCGAGAGAACGAAGCTGAGCGTTGAGGGCGCGCAGGTCATCCTTAGTTTCCGTCTCCGATCGTTGTTCAGCTCTCATGATCCCTTGGCAGTCTCATTGCTCTCCTGCTGCGACATCCTGATGGAAGTCCAAACCATTAGTCGTCGCTTTTACGTAGGCCATCCGAATAACAAAGTCTCCAAAGCTCTCCCTCTCTTTCCGGCGAACCGCATAGTCCCTGATGATCGGCTCAAGATGCTTCCTGATGTCTTCGCTCTTTACGCTGGCGCGATAGAGCTTACTCAGTCTTTGTCCGGAGAATCCTCCACCAAGGTAGACATTATATTTACCTGGGGCCCGACCAACAAAGGCGATTTCTGCGATATAAGGCCTCGCGCAACCGTTCGGGCAGCCAGTCATTCGAATGGTGATCGCATCATGCCTCAGCCCGCAATCCTCAATCACCTCTTCCAGCTCGGTCACAACATCCGGGAGATGTCTCTCAGCTTCTGCCAGCGCCAGACCACAGGTCGGCAGAGCAACACAGGCCAGCGAGTGAAGTCGTAATCCCGTATGGTGCTCATGGGCATCGAGACCGTATTCA
>NZAC01000014.1 GCA_002686085.1 Roseibacillus sp.
AGAGTCAATGGTTGCGGTCTCGCCGCTGGCCACGGAAATTGAGGGGGAGGTACCGGAGAGGGTGATCGAACCGTCCGCTATCGTGGAAGTGGTGTTAAATGTTAATCCTGAGGCGCTTACGCTTTCTGTAATAAGGACGACCCCTGTGCCCTCGTTGAATTCTGCGGTATTGCCGTCCACCCAAGAGGAGCCCTCATCCCAATTGTCACTCGTCCTGTCCCAAAACACCCGACCGGCGATCCATACGCGGTTTTCCGATCCAGGGAATTCCTCTTGAGCCTTGGCCGAAAGAGGCAGGAGCAGTGTTAACAGGCCCACAGGAAAGATTCCGCCTCTCCATGGAGATTGAATCATTCTAGTCGGGCCAAGAGGTCGGTGCGGGCTCTTGATCATTGGGATGCTGTTTCGGCCCAGCAGCTGGCTCTTTTACCAGCAAAAATGAACCGGAAGGTCGCATAACAATTTATCCCCAAATAGGTGGTCAAGGGGTTTCAGGCTAGTTGACTTATCCTAAGCTCAACGGGTATCCCGCTCGCTTTTTTTTATGCACAGTGAAAGCTTACGGGTGATGTGAGTATGTTGATAACTCAAGTGAGCAGGCCGATAACTCAATCATCGCCAATACAGTCTGTTAGAAAATATGCGAGATACAGAATGTGAAATTTTGTGAATAAAATTCCGACTGACTTATTCACATAAAAAAGAGTTGTGTTTTTTTTAACGATGGATCGGCCGAATAAATTTAAAGTCGGCTTATTGACATCCTCTCTTTCCCGCATTCCGGCCCTCACGCAGCGACAAGGCATTCATATAACGCAGGACCTGGACCCGCCTTGCGGGCCAGAGTTCCCGGCGATCAAAGATAGTAAAAGGAAGGACGCCGTCAGGTCGCTGGCCGCGCAGTTGTCACACACCAGTAACCAGACCAGTAACCACAGGCCGAATGGCCCACTTTGTAAATTGGCCTCAGGCCTTTCAACTACCCTAGGTTTAAAAACATACCGGGAACAGGACTCGAACCTGCACGTCCTAGGGACACCTGATCCTAAATCAGGCGCGTCTACCAATTCCGCCATCCCGGCATTGGCGGGGAGGCTAGGGGGTTCAGGGGAAATAACAAGGGGCCATTGGCGAAGAGTTTTTCTTTGCCCGGAAGAGCTTAGCTTCGTCCCGGAAAGGCCAGACCAGAACTGATGGGGCCCTTGGCAAACTCCAGAAAGTGAAAGCGGGAGCCGAAAAAAGAAGGGTGAGTGAGGGTCTGGAACTGGCCGAGGAATTCCCGGTCTGTTTCGGGGGAGGAGAGGTTTTGCAGCAACCCTGAGGCTAGATGCACCAGGTAGCTTTCCTGTCGGGCAGAGCCAAGGGAGGTCAGGCCGGCAGCCTGAGCAGCCTCGCCTACGTGGGTGAAATCAAGATGAGTGGAAAGGTCGCACTCTCCCGGAGCTTCAAGCGGATCTTTCCCGACTTGATGACGGGCGTAGGTCTGCAGTGTGCCCTCGCAGCGGTCCGGGTGGTAGTATTCGCTACGCTCAAAACCGTAGTCCACCAGAAGAACCACAGCATCCTCGAAGGTTGCGGCCAGTTCCTCTATCAGAGGAAAGATATTGAGGCACACCTCAGTGGTATAGCCTTCCGGCAGATCCACAGGAAGTTTGGTGAGGTGGTCGCTCAGCAGGCCGTCAGAACAGGGAGACATGGTCCATGCGAGCTTCTCGTCCTCGAGTCCCACGGACATTTCCTGCCAGGAGCCTCCTGACCAGCGAACGAGGTGCACGGGGAGGGCGTCGAGGACTTCATTGCCGAGGATGATTCCCCGCTCCGCCTTGGCTTCTTCGGGAGCCGCTACCACCCGGAGGTTCGGCTCTCCGGTGGCTGCGAAGCGGTTGGCAAGGGCCTCACGCTTGCGGGCGCCGGGTTCGCAGGCGATGTAGTGCAGGGCTTGGTAGAAGGCAGCGTCCTGTTGATGGGTGGCCTTGAGGATGTCGAGTGCAAGGGAGCCATCCTCGGGGCCGAGTTCGAGGACGGAAAAGACCTGTGGGTTGCCATGGGCTTCCCAGACCTGACGAATTCTAAGAGAAAGAAGACGGCCGTAGGCGGGACCGATACTGACGCTGGTAGCGAAGTCGCCAGTCTTGCCGACTCTGGTGCGGCTTGGATCAGTGTAGTAGCCAAAATCCTCGTGATAGAGGGCTAGCTCCATGAAGCGGGAAAACGAGAGTGGGCCGCCCTCCTTGATCATGGGAGCAAGGACATGGAGGAATAGAGGAGTTGCCCCAGTCGGGGAAGACGGGTAATTTCCCTCGACAGGGGGAGGGTAAGGCCGACTTGGATCCCTTGATTCCATGGCGAAACAGAACACCAAAAACCGACGAAAGCGGCGTTTTTACAAGCGCAAAGGGTTGTGGGTTTTCCTTCTTCTCTGCATGACCGCTGCGATTGTGGCCCTGAGAATCGCCAATGAACGGCTGGAGCCCTACAAGCAACAGGCGGCGGCGATAGACATCTCAACGATTGATGATGTGGAGATCCCCAGCATGATTCTGGACCGGAAGGGCCGGGAGATTGGCCGGATGTTCGTGGAAAACCGGAGTAAGGTTTCTATTGAGGAGGTGCCCGAGAAGCTGATCGATGCCCTCATCGCTCAGGAAGATCAGCGTTTCTTTGAGCATAATGGAGTCGACCAGGTCGGGGTGGCCCGGGCGGTCTGGTTGAACTTTAAGGCCCGGGCGGTGACTCAGGGTGCCAGCACAATTACCATGCAGCTGGCCCGAAATGCCTTCGATTTGAAGTCGGGGGCCCGCGCTCTTGGGCAGACAGGCATCGAGAGAAAAATCGTGGAGGCCTTTCTCGCTCTGCGGATCGAGCGGCACCTCACGCGTTCGCTGATGGCAGAGTATCCCGATGAAACGGAGAGAAAGGGTCGCATGAAGAGGGTGGTTCTCGAGTATTATCTGAACCGGATTCCCTTTGGACACGGATACTATGGTGTACGCTCCGCGGCGTTGGGATACTTTGGAAAGGAGCCCATGGCGCTTACAGTCGAGGAGTGCGCCTCGCTGGTGGCCTGTGTAAAAAACCCAACTCTGATTTCTCCCCTTTCCAATCCAGAGAGGAATCGCAAGGCACGGGATCACGTGTTGAACCGGATGCTGACCGAGGAAATGATCACAGAAGCGGAATGGATGCGGCTCTCCAGCAAGCCCGTGGTGGTCAACCCTAAACCCTTACGGAAGGGGAAGTCGCACCTTTATGAAATCGTCGATGATATCGCCCTCGAGAAAGTGGGTATTGAGGCGATGTCCCGGGGCGGATTCAGAATTCATACTACAATTGACCGGGATGTGCAGGAGCAGGCCGAGCAGAGCTTGCGGGAGCATCTGGACGTCATCGAGGCCAGGACGGGATACAGCCATCAGAAGCGCAGGGACTTCGAGCCCTCTCCAGGTAAAGTGCCCGCCTACGTGCAGGGCGCTGCCCTGATGATCGATCCGGATACGGGAAACGTTCTCGCTCATGTCGGAGGCAGGGACTACGCGCATTCCCAGTATGATTTTATTGAGCTCGGGAGGAGGCCATTTGGAACAGCCTTTCTACCAATGGTCTATGCAGCTGCCTTGCAGGATGGAGGTCACCCCTGCACCACTGTCCGCGATGAGGCAATGGATGCGCGGGCGGTTGCGGTAGGTGCTCAGGAGGGGATTCTCGGGGAGTGGGGTATGGAAGTTACGAATCCGCATTATGAGGGGCGAATTTCCAGTGCGCGGGCGCTGTCCTCTTCCAAATTGGCCGCCACGGTGCGGTTGGGGCGCGAGTTGACCCTTGCGCGGGTCGCGGCGCAAGCCAGAGCATTTGGTCTTCCGGTGGGCAGAGAAGATCTCCTTACCCGGATGCTTCTCGGTCACGACTCAGTTTCACTTCGGGAAGCGGTTGGGGTTTATGCCGCGATTTCCCGTAAGGGTCAGCTTCCCGGTAAACCCCGCTACATCGAGCGTATTGAGAATGGAAAAGGAGAGGTGGTTTACAAAGCGCCTGCTCCCGCAAAGTCCGGGGTTGAGGCCGCATGTGACGAGATCACGGCCTATCAGATTCACGAAATGCTGAGAAAATCCATGATCGATGGAAACCTTGCAGAGGAGGCCTCAGCCATTGCCTCCCCCTCTTTTCCGGGAGCGGTTAAGACCGGAACCACGCATGATTTTGCCGACGGATGGAGCCTTGGGTATAACGGTAGAGTAGTCCTGGGAGTCTGGGTAGGGTTTCATCAGGGAAAAAAAGCGGTCTACGAGAACGCTTTTGGAAAACATCTCACTTTTCGTCCATGGGCTGAGGTGATGAATATCGCTGATCAGCATTATCCTGGTAAAGGGATTGAGGTCCCCGAAGGATTGACGCCTGCGAAGGTTTGCCGTCATTCCGGGTTGCTGGCAACCCGCTACTGTTACGACTCGGTGGAAGATACACAGGGAAATCGAAGCTTTCGTTATGCGGGCAAGACCGAGTGGCTGCGTGCTGACCGGATAAAACTTGGATTATGCGACCTACATGGGAAGGGGGGTATTGGAACCAATGAGGTTCTGAAGCGCTATGGACCTCTGGCGATGGAATCAGGTGACCAGCAGCTTCTCCCGGTAGCTCCGATTCTTCCTCAGGCGAGTGGACTAATTGGAGAAGACCCCTACGATGCCGAGTTGGTGAGTCTGGAGAACATTCAGGGGGAATTGAGCATTTTTGTGAAGGGTCCCAGTTTGCTACTGGAGACTGAAATTCTCGGCGATGAAGATGGGGGGATCCCGCTTCGGCGCCCGAAAAAGATCGAGATCAAATCAGATTGAGCCGCTCCGGGTCGGGTATTATCCTGCCTGCACGATGGAGCAAGGCCCCAACGAGGTCCACAACGAATGGAGCGCATATTCCTGCCCCTTATGCCATGCCATTTTTCGACTTCCTGCTAGCTCCAGCGGAGTAATGGTGGAGTGCCCAAGTTGTGGGGAAATTATGGGTGTTGGCGTTTCACGGCCCTCGAATACTGCTGCGATGGCGGTGGCGGTGAGGCCGAGGCAGGTCCAGGCGCAGGCTGATGTTAATATGGCAGGCGATCTGCCGAGAGGGCGAATTAAGGAGGAACAAAGCCGGAAGCCTGACGTGGTGGTGAACCGAACGGTCGAGCAAGAATTTCGGAAGGCTGATGTGGTGGTGAGCCGAAGTATCGGGCAGGACTTTCGGAAAGCCGATTTGACAATAGACAGGTCGGAGAATGAGGAATCTCTGAAGATTCAGCCTCGCTCTAAAGACAGAACCAGAAGGAGGAGAAAGAGGCGCCGCAAGGTCGTGAAAGGGAGAAGGAGATCGGAGAAACTCGACTGGGATTCGGAATCCTCTGAGGAGCTTTCAGGAAATGCTCAAGCTACTTCCTGGAAGATTGTGCTTTTTGGAGGTCTCATCGCTGCCGTCCTGATCGCGGGAGTACTGATTCTTTTTCTTGTGGATCGAGACAACGAAGAGGGCACGGCTTCTCCTGGGGATGTCATGCTCGCGAGAGAAGGAATAGTTCTTGGAGAAGAGAACGAAGAAGGAGTGCTTGTACAAGAATTACGAACGGCGGATATTGATGCCGAGATTGCTGCGATGACTGAGGCAGTCGAGAGGTTCCTCGGGGCTACTACCGTGGACGAGCTTCTTGCCGTTACTCTCCGGGATCGCTACCAGCAGGATAGAATCAGGGACTATTACCGAACACATGAGTTGAAGCCCAAGGTGGCCAAAAAGGTAGCTTCCGGTGGGCGTATCGTAAAAAATGGAGACCTCTGGGCGACCGATGTTATTTTTTCTGATAATAGCCGCAGGCCGATCACTGTTCAGCGCGGTGAGAATGGCTATCGGGTCGATTGGGAGAGCTGGGTTGGTTACTCCGAGATGACGTGGGAGGACATCCGGGAGGCCCGCACGATGACGCCGGTGGTCTTCCGGGTCCTTTGCTCAAAGGTTGATTACTACAACTATGGATTTGAAGATGAAGCTAAATGGGCTTCCTTTCGCCTTCAATCTCCTGACCGTGAACATACACTCTTCGGATATGTGGCACGTCGCTCCGAGGAAGAAAAGAGGTTGGTCCGCTACGGAGACAAGGAGGGAAAAGCCCGGGCTTTTATTGTGAAAATTCGATTTGCAGAGAATTCCGGTCCTGATCAGGTGATCATTGATGAAGTGCTCTCCACGGGGTGGTCTGCAGTCGGTGACAAATTTGGATTCTCCGATTCACCTGCCAATCCCGAATGAAGGGCCTTTAGCTCAAGGGCCGAGCCTGAACCTCACACCAATGCAGTCCCATGGAATTTCTTGATCTTGCCTCCGTCCTCCTCGTTCTTGCTGCCGTTTTTGGTTACCTGAATCTGAAGCTGTTCAAGTTGCCCACCACGATCGGAATCATGCTGATCAGCTTGTTAGTTAGCGTTGTGCTCCTGTTGTTCAGGGATGCTCTTCCTCTTCTGCCGGAAGCAGCCGATCGCTTTGTGGAGTCTATCGATTTCAATAAGGCTTTGATGGAGGGAATGCTGAGTTTCCTGCTGTTTGCAGGCGCTCTTCACGTCAACCTTGGGGACCTTCTGGACCAGAAGAAGGTGGTATCCATCATGGCGAGTTTTGGAGTGATTCTCTCGACGTTTCTTGTCGGAGGTGCTTCTTGGCTCCTTCTGCCCATGTTCGGATTCGAGGTGCCATTCATCTGGTGCCTCGTGTTCGGATCCCTTATTTCACCGACAGATCCGGTAGCTGTTCTCGGGATTCTCAAGACAGCGGGGGCACCCAAATCCCTCGAGACCAAGATTACGGGTGAGTCACTTTTCAATGACGGGGTAGGGGTCGTGGTATTCCTTGCACTCCTCGGAATTGCGGTCGGTGGTCAAGGGGATCACGGTATTTCCGGAGCAGGAGATATAGTTCAGTTGTTTCTGTGGGAAGCTGGAGGTGGGATGCTGTGGGGATTCGTTCTCGGACTGGGAGCATACTTCATGCTCCGTTCGATCGATAACTACCAGATGGAAATCCTGATCACTCTGGCATTAGTGGTAGCTGGCTATCGCCTCGCTTCTCAATGGCACCTGAGTGGGCCTCTTGCGATGGTGGTCGCCGGCCTCATGATGGGTAATCATGGACGGAGCTTCGCCATGAGTGACAAGACCCGGGAGCACCTGGATACTTTCTGGGAGCTCGTTGATGAGATTCTGAACGCGGTTTTGTTCCTCCTGATCGGGCTGGAGTTGTTTGTGCTGGATTTGTCGGGCAAGGCAGTTGCCGCGGGGGCTATCCTTATCGTGGTTGTTCTGGGTGCTCGATTTACGGCTACCTCAGTGCCTGTGATGCTGTTGAGAAGAAAACGGGAATTCTCTCCCGGAGTAGTGCGGGTTCTGACCTGGGGAGGACTTCGGGGCGGGATTTCAGTGGCTCTAGCTCTCGCGATACCCAAGTCGATAGAGCACAGGGAGGTGATCCTGGTGGCGACTTACGTGATTGTGATTTTCTCAATTGCGGTGCAGGGACTTACCCTCAAACCGCTGGTGGCTAATCTGGTCCGCTCTCAGGCCGAGGAGAAGGAAGAGCCAGTTCCTCCTGTCTGAGTCCTCACCGGCGGTCTGCCCTTCAGGCAAGAAGTGGGGCGATCACAAGGCTGACGATTGCCATCACGTTGATCATAATGTTCATAGACGGGCCCGAGGTGTCCTTAAGAGGGTCGCCCACAGTATCGCCAACGACGCATCCCTTGTGCGTTTCTCCGCCTTTACCTCCGAAGTGGCCATCCTCGACATATTTCTTGGCATTGTCCCATGCGCCACCGGCATTAGACATCATCAGAGCGAGGAGGATACACCCAAGAAGGGCTCCGCAAAGTGTTCCGGCGAGGGCCGTGGCGCCTTCTGCTCCAAAGCCGAAGCCGACGGCCACTGGGGTCCCCACCGCGAGGATCGCTGGCAGGATCATTCGCTTGGTAGCAGCTTTTGTGGCGATATCGACGCAGCGGTCGGAGTCGGGTTCGCCGGTGCCCTCAAGAAGGCCAGGGATTTCACGAAACTGACGCCGGATCTCAGAAATCATGTCAAAGGCTGCCCGGCCGACGGCATCCATGGTGATCGCTCCATTAAGGAAGGGGACAACTCCTCCAATAAAGACACCCACGAAGAAAGTCCGCAGGATTTCCGGTTGGCTCAGATTCAGCACAACTCCTGTCTTCTGGATGAAAGCCGTAGTCAGGGCGAGGGCTGAGAGACCAGCTGCTCCAATGGCAAACCCTTTTCCAATGGCAGCAGTGGTATTCCCGACCGCATCCAGACCGTCGGTGATCTTGCGCGTCTCTTCGCCCATCGCAGCCATTTCGGCTATTCCACCAGCGTTGTCGGCTACGGGTCCGTAGGCATCGATAGCCATGGTGATTCCTACCGTGCCGAGCATGCCCACAGCTGCGATCCCCACTCCGTAGAGGCCGGCAAACTCAAAAGAGACGTAGATTGTAGCGGCAATCGTGAGCAGAGGAATAGCGACTGATTTCAAACCGACCGAGAGGCCGGCGATCATGATAGTGGCGACTCCTGTCTCGCCTTGGCGCGCGATTTCCTTGATGGGTTTGCCGCCGGTGAAGTGCTCCGTGATAAGCCCGATTATGATTCCTCCTACCGCGCCGCAGAGGATACAGAGCCCTACATTCGGGCTCAGACCGAGCATGCTGGCGAGGCCAAAGGCCGCACCAATGTAGAGAACAGCTGAACCGATCGTTCCAAATCGAAGGGCTTCAGCCGGATTTTTGCCAGCAAGGCTTTTGACGATAAGGATGCCGAGAAGAGAGCAGAGGAGACCGACAGCGGTGAGGAGAAGGGGGAGCTGCATGAGCTGCTCCATCCCTTTTTGGCCGGGAGCAGCTCCAATTTTTTCAATAAAGGCGAGGGCTTGTTCATCTGCGGAATTGATGGCCCGGGCCCCAACTGCAGCCGCGATTGCGAGGGTGGCAATCTGTGCGTTACAGTAGGATTCGAAAATGTCGGATCCCATTCCGGCAACATCGCCGACATTATCACCGACGTTGTCGGCGATAACTCCCGGGTTTCTCGGGTCGTCCTCGGGAATACCTGCTTCAACCTTGCCGACGAGATCGGCACCGACGTCCGCGGCCTTGGTGAAGATTCCGCCCCCAACCCGGTAGAAGAGAGCAACCAGCGAGGCTCCCATGGCAAAGCCCTCCATGATCTCGGCGACTTCGTGATGGTCTTTAAAAAATGCGAATAGTCCTCCGAGGCCAATGAGACCCATTGAGGCCACCGTCAGGCCCATCACTGCACCACCAAAGAATGCGATAGTGAGGGCTTTGGCCGCACCCTCATTCTTGGCGGCCAGGGTTGTCCTGACATTCGCCTTGGTAGCGGTATACATCCCGATGAAACCAGCGATAGAGGAGGAGAGGGCGCCGAGAAAGAATGCCAGTGACTGCTGTCGTCCATATTCCTGTTTCTGAAAGAAGAAGAGAGCGCCCCCGATCACTAGTGCAAAAATAGAAATGAGAAGGAATTCCCTCTTCATGAACACCATGGCACCCCGGTGGATCTTTTCGGCGATTTCGGCCACTTTGCCCTCACCTCCGGAATACCGGACAATGCGTGCGAGCAGAATGAATGCGATGATCAATCCGACGATTCCAGCAATCGGGACAAGGATTGGGGGTACGGTCATGAGAAAGGGGGAAGTGGCGAATCAATCGTCCCGTGAAACGATCGTTTGGGGCGATGGATTTTAATAAGCCCTTCGGATGATCTGGCAACCAAAATGACGATTTAAGTTCTTCAAAAGAGGTGTTCCTTAGGAAGGGTCCCGGAAAGCAGAAAATTCTCCCGCACCCCCCCGACTGGGGTAAGGCTGAACCAGGTTGCGTGATTGGAAACGTTAGCTCTCCGGTGATTTCCAGGAAGGGAATTCTTTCTGGAGTTGCTCCCTGATTCGGCTCGCCCTTTCCAGATTGCCGCCCTTTTCCATCGCTTTGGCTGCCCGGAAGAGGCCCAATGGTTTGATTTCCCGATCATCGATGAACAGTTCGGACGCTTTGAGATAGTTTGCAGCCGCAGTCTCGTAGTCCATGCGGTGCATACCGATATCTGCGATGGCAAGATAAAGCCCAGCCTGAACCGTTCCCGAGGGGTTCAGGGCAATCCCCCTCCCGGCTGAAGAATGCGCCTCTTCCCATTTTTGGAGTCCAATCAATGCATGGCTCTGGTCGAGAAGAGCATCCGCTTTCCAGAAGTCTTCCTGATCGAGGGAGAGGAGAATGGCGAGGGCTGCCGCAGCCCCTTCAAAGTCCCGCATCTCAAGGCGGGCCTTTGCGAGATGACGCCATACGAGAGTATCGGTCTGGGTAGGAGCTTCCGGGGAGGTTGCAAGCCCGAGGAAACGGTTGGCACCGTCATAATCACCCTTTGAAAATCGCTCTAGTCCGAGCCACGTGAGCATGCGGGCTGGGAATTGCTGGTGTGGAGCATCTGAGAGAAGTTGATCTACTCCCTCCTTGAGTTGGTCGGAGTCCAGCAGGGAATATGCTGAGAGTACGATATGTACTCCAGCTGGCTCGCGGTAGCGCTCAGGAAGGAGATCTCTCGCCTGCTGGAAGTGGTTTATCGCTCTTGTCCACTTCTGCTGCTTGTAGCAACCCCACCCCATCCAGTATTGCGCGTCAGCCCTCGACTTCCGATCGAGCTCTGATCCGGGTAAGGCCAAAAGTTTCTCGTAGCTGGTGATCATCTCTGGCCAACGCTGCTCATCCCGGTGAATTTTTCCACAATACTGGTATGCGAATGATGCAAGATCGGTTTCTGGTGTGCGATCAAGGAGGTTTTGAAGATCCTTCAGGGCAGATTTCCGGTCACCTATCTTAATGTAGGCATATGCGCGCTTGGCGAGGGCCTCACTAAAACGTTCGTGATCAGGAAATGTCGCAAGGAAGCTCGAGAGGTTCTGTGCGGCTCGGCCATATTCACCTGTATCTGCAAGGCACCAGCCCCGCTTGAAGTAGACATCGGCCCTCATTTCCACGGGCAGGGCGGAGGGATTGACTTCGTTGTAGGCGGCTGCGGCCCGGCTTCCGTCTGCCTCGTGAAAAAGAGTTTCTGCCTTCATGAGGAGTGCTTTGTGCAGCCACGGACTCCCGAGATTTTCTTTTCCATAGGCCTCCGCGAAGGCGTCGACCTGAGTCGGTATGTTTGCGCCGTTAATCCTGTAAAAGCAGTGTAGCCGTCGATAGCTTGCCTCAAAGCCGATCTTCCTGAGGGGCTTGGGCTTAACACTCAGGGCGAGACGCTCGGAGTTGAAGAACTGTGCAATCGCTTTTTTTTGCCGGTCCAGAGCAACGAAGGATCGGCCCGCGATCAGGGCGATCTTTGCGAGAACACTTCGCTCACCGAGGTATTCCCCCGTTTCGAATGCTTTGATCGCTTCCTCGTATTGCTGTCGGACAAAGCACATCTCCATGAGAGCGAGCTGTGCCCGGGCCTTGTATCTGGGTTGGATTCCGGTGGAGCTGATCGTGCTGTCAAGAAATCCTCGGGCCTTGGCCTCCTGCCCAAGTTTGGCGGCAGAGACCCCTGCAGCAAGAAGGGCCTGAGCGCGCTCTTGTGGGGCCACTGATGGAATGAGAAGCGCTTCGAAAGCTTCAAGAGCCTGCTCGTGTCTGCCTCCACGGGCGTGGAGCTCGCCCATCGCCAGGCGGGCGTAGTCGCGGTAGGGGTTAGCAGGATCTTTGACGATGTCTCCAAGGCGTGCAATCGCATCCTCGTTTTTGCCGGCCATCTGGAGGCAGCGGGATTCGTAGAAGACGGACTTGTGGGCCAGTTCGTCTTGCCCTGCTTCCTTTGCCGCGACTTTGAAGTAGGGTGCCGCACCCAACCAATCCTGACGATTGTAAAGCTGGGCAGCCAGACGGTAGGCGGAGAGAGCGACCCACTCGCCGGTTCTGAAGCGCTGTATGATCGAAGAAAACCCCTGCTCGGCTCCATCTCTGTCACCGGTGAGAAGAAGAGCCATGCTAAGTTTGTAGCTGGCGTTCTGGACCAGTGCCTCCCCTGGCCTGTCGGAGAGATACTCTCGAAAGAGGGGGATGGACATCCTAAACGCCCTTCGTTTGTCGTCGAGATCCCGGCTTTTCTCAGCGTAATTGAAATACCGATTGGCGCGGTGGTAGACTTCCGAATCCGTTCCGGGCGGGCTGACAATCCTGGGAACCTGAGCCGGAATCAGGTCAATCCCAGCGAGCTGGATCAAGATCACCACAAGGAGCCGGATGACAGATTTATTTACAAGGTGCACGTTGAAAGCTGAGAGCGTATTTGTGATGGAGAGAGATTAATCACGGGAATCTGCCTGGGTCGTCTTACGGAGTTCCTCGAGCCGCACCCGGTAACCCTTCGCGATCTTCAACGAATCGGGAGTGTCCTTGAGTTTGAGGGCGCTGATGGCGTGGCCAAGTGCGATCACAGCGATCTCTGGATCCTTGCTGTAGAGTTCTACGACTGGAACGAAGTACTGTGTCGCGGTGTCAGGATCACCAAGAGCCATGGCGATTTCTCCCAGTTGCAGGCGTGCCCTTGGGTTAAGATTTCCCTGGGGTTTCAGAGAAAGACAGGCCTCGGTGGCATTCCTCGCCTGTTCTGTGTTCTCGAGAGCAAGGTGGGCTCGCCCTATTAGAAAATGAGCTTCCGCTTTGCGGTAGTCGTTTTCCTCAACTTGCAGGACGATATTCAGTGCTCGGAGTGACGCCTCATGATGGCCAGATTCCAGAGCGCTTCCTCCAGCAGCGCGCCAAGTGCGTAACTTGGTCTCACTGGGCTCATCGAGAGTAATCGCGCGGCTCAAATACTTCCAGGCCTCATCGTATTTACGGTCATCATGCAGGGCGTTACCCAGCCATGCGAAGACAGGTCGTGGTATTTGTTCGTCCCTGTAATCCCTCAGGAGAAGGTCGAGTTCCTGTTGGAGTTCTTCTTTTTCCTGCAGGTGGTAGTATGCAAGCGCGAGGTGTAAGGTGGAACTCCGGTGCAGCGAGTCAGTTTTGACCTCCCGTGCCTGCTGGAAGGGCATGATGCATTCAGCGAATCGGTCAAGACGATAGAGGGACCAGCCGAGCCAGAAATGAGAAGTAGCCTGTTTTGCGTTCGCCCTTTCCGGGAAATCTGCGAGAAGTCTCAGGTGGCATTGTGCAAAACTGTCGAGGGCTCCGAGGCGGACTTTGCCATCCTCGGACGTATCGATTGTCTTCTTATAAAGAATGGCCTTCTGTGCCCATGCGTATTCCTTTTGCGCGCTCCGGGCCGTCTTCTTGATCAGCCGGTCGAACTCCTTGTGGGCTGAGTTCGTATCTGCTTTTTCCAGAAAGATTTCCGCTCGATTCACAATTGCGTTATTGATCTGAGGATGACCGGGATGTTCTGTGATGAAGAGATTGAAGGTGTCCAGGGCCGCTTCCTTGTTTCCTGCCCTCAGCTGTGCGTCAGCCATTCTGTAGAGTAACCCCGGATGGTTCTGTGCGGCAATATGGGTGAGGTCGATGGCTTGGTAGGTTGTCACAGCCAAGGCGAATTGATCGCCTTCGTGGTAGCTTTCCGCGAGCATGAGGCGGGCGTTGTGAATACGGGGATCGTTCTCATATTTCTTCCCAAATCGTTTGAGAAAGGCCTGGATCTGTTGGGAATGGCCTTCGCCCTTGGACCGATATTCCCGGGAAAGAACGAGGTAACTTGCCTCTAGAGCGGTTAGGTCGTCAGGTGAAATTGAGGCGAGCTTTCGCAGGAGAACCGTTGATTTCTCTTCCTCGCCCAGAGCGGCATAGGACTTGGCTGCAATTTGAAGTCGTCTGCCACGGGGCTCTTTCTTGAGCGGGTAATCGCCTTGCTCGTAGTAGGTGATCACATCATTGTGCCTGGCTTCTTGGGAGGCTTCACTCATCAGGGCTAGTTGTGACTCCCCATGCCACTGCTCCAGTTCCGGGGTAACCAGAATATCTTCGAAATACTTCCGGGCAAAATTCCGTTTGCCGAGTTTTCGTGCGAGTTGGGCACACTGCAGGATTGCATCCGCCCGCGTCTTTATATCCGTAGACTCTGAAAGGTGGAGGAAATGGGCAAGTGCCTCCTCGTTCATTCCTTCCTGCAGGTAGTGGTGTGCGAGAACGCGTTCCGCCTTGGGCTGATAAGGAGATCCGGTATCAGCGAGGATGGCTTTCAGGGCGGAAACGGTCTTTTGTTTTTCCTCTAGTTTTTCAAAACAGAGCGCGCGGATATACAATGCACGATGACGGTAGCTAGCCTCGTCAGATTCTGAGGCTGCGATCTCGAAAAGGGGTTCTGCTTCTGCATACTGCTCTACCTTGTAATGCTCCAGGGCCCTCTGGTAGGCGGCGGCGCCGACCAGAGCTCCTGTCCTCTTCAAGGTAAGAACTTCATCCAAGCCTGTGAGGTAGTCCTCCCGGTTGTCGAGTTTCTGGTAGCAGATCGCTCGATAATATACGGCCTTGATTGCATCCGGGTGATCTCTGAACCGGAGGTAGAACCGGTTGAATTGTCGAGCAGCAGCGCTGTAAGTGTCATTCCGGCGACGCAGGTTTGTAGTCTCTCCTGCTTCCCGATAGGATTGCAGTGCGAGTTCAAACAAATCCTTGGATGGATCTGCCTTCAACGGTTGGTTCCCGGGCAGTAGAGAGGGGCCTGTTGATGGGCCTTGATCCTGACTCCTTCCTTCCCCTGCGAGCACGAGGGTTACAATCAGCCCAGCCTGGATCAGGGCCGAGAGGTTGTGGAAACTGCGCATGAGAGGGAAGAACTGTAACCTTGGACCGGGAAAGATCGGCGGAAAAATGCTTAACTTCAAGCATTCATGGCCAATTAAGGTCAGTTAGGTCTCCGAGTAGCGAAGGAAATATTCCAGATACCCGCCTCTTGGCAAATATCGATCACTCCCATGAGCGTCTGGTAAGTGATCTCCCCGTCGCCCCGCAATCTCACCGGCTGGTTCTGATAGACCTCAACGATTGCACGAAGTTTAGTGAGCAGTTCCTGTTCGGTGAGAATCTCGCCATTGATTACCAGTTCGCCGGTTTGACGGATATTCACATTGATCTCACTGATGGCCCGGGTTTCCTCCTTGCCCTGACTGGAGGTCGGAACCTTTACCTTGCTGTCCTGTTCCGAGCGGGAGAATTGCCATGTTACGAGAAAGAAAATGAGGAGCAGAAAAACGATATCAATCATGGGCGCCAGTTGAATGACGCTCTCGGGAGGTTTTGGAGACTTGAATTTCATTCCGCAAGTGACCGCCTTGTATCACGCGCCTGGCAGGTCCGACTGACCGGGACGGGCGGGAGCCGGTCTTTGACTCCGGGGTATCTGGTATGTATCTGCGGGTTCTGGCGCCGGCGCTTTCTTCTCAGGTCGGTAGCGTTCAGACTGCTGGAACTGGGATCCCAGAAGCGCGAGAAGGTGCGTTGCTGCAGCCTCCAGCTCGGTGAGGTAGCGTTGAACCCGACCCCGAAATACGGAGTAGAAAATCATGGCGAGGATTCCAATGGAGAGTCCGCTCGCAGTAGTTACGAGGGCCTCAGCGACCCCGCCGGCAAGTTTCATCTGGCGCACTACTTCAACGTTTCCAGTGTTAATTTCGAGAAAGGCTCGAATCATGCCGAATACGGTTCCCAGCAGGCCGACCATCGGCGCGATTGCTCCAATATCCGCCAGGTAGCTGATGCGTTGATTGAGGGTGCTGGCTTGGCGGGACCCCTCGGCCTCTGCCACATCCCGAATCTCGTTAAATTTCGCCTCCGGGTTCTTTGTAACAAAATCGAAGGTTTTCTGGGTAATACGAGCAATGCATTCGCCTCTCCGGTGGGCATACCCAGCCAGACCAAGGTAGTCGCGCTTTCGAATAAGGCTCTCTGCAACGCGCATGAATTGATCATTGACCACGTTGCGACGATGAATCGTGAAAAAAAGAAGAAGGATAAGGACTAGGGCACCGATAGAGAGGGCTCCAAGTGGCCACATCATCAGTCCTCCCTCCTTGATGATTTCGAGGATGTTGACTTTCGTTGTATCCCCTGGCTCTTCTGCTCCCAGAGCGGCGCCAGTGGCTGCCAGCGAGGAAAGGACAAAGAACAGAGTGCGGTTCATGAAGCACCACGATTGTATCTGCTCGATATAAACGTTCAAGCACGGGTGCTGCTGTGCACACGCATAATCATGCCTCAAATCGAGCACTCAGGGGCTTCAGGGTGCTGATTTTGGTATTCTTGCTGGTAATACGCCCTGCTTGTCTTGATG
Source organism: Roseibacillus sp. (assembly GCA_002686085.1). Taxonomy (GTDB): domain Bacteria; phylum Verrucomicrobiota; class Verrucomicrobiia; order Verrucomicrobiales; family Akkermansiaceae; genus Roseibacillus_B. The sequence goes on from NZAC01000014.1 coordinate 16,332, forward strand.
TCGTCTCTTTGCGTTGGCTCTTGTTTGCGCTAAAATACCGAAGGGAGATGACAGCGCGTCCAGACATGAGAGCCCGGCTTGGGGATATCCCGCACCAACCGGGTGTGTACCTCATGCTGGACCGGCTTGGATCAGTGATCTACGTGGGAAAAGCCCGTGACCTCCGGAAGCGACTGGGAAACCATTTCATGCCCTCGAGGAAGCAGAGTGCAGATCACAAGACCCGGGCTCTCCTTGACGCGATATGGGATTTTGAGGTGCATCTTGTTCGAAATGAGCAAGAGGCACTGTTGTTGGAGGGGAAGTTGATCAAGCAGTATCGGCCGAGATATAACGTCAGCTTCCGTGACGATAAGCGCTTTCTGCTCGCGAAGATTAATCCTTCGGACCCTTGGCCCCGTTTCGTTCTGACCCGCCTTAAAAAGGATGATGGCGCGCGCTATTTTGGTCCGTTCGCTCACTCAGGTGCTTTGCGCGGGACAATCGCATGGTTAAACAAGGAGTTTGGGCTTCGGAGTTGCCGGAGCAGAGAACCGGGGGAAAAAGAACATAAGCATTGCAGCGCGGACGTGATACGGAACTGCAGCGCTCCTTGTATCGGAAGTATCAGCCGGGAGGCCTACCTTGAACAGGTGGAGCAGGCGAGTGCCTTGCTGGAGGGGCGGGGGAGGAGAGAACGTTTGAAGTCTCTGGTCGAAGAGATGGAGAAAGCGGCGGCCCGTATGGATTTCGAACGGGCGGCCCGATTAAGAGATATCGTGCAAAATCTGGAGCGGACGCTCAATCCGACTCGACAGTTTTCAAGAGGCCGGGGAGTTCCTACCACCGTGAAGCCAGTAGATGATCTGGCGGAGCTGGCAGAACTGCTCCAACTTCCGGCTTCACCAACTGTGATGGAATGTTTCGATATTTCCAATGTCAGTAGCAGTCATATCGTCGGCTCAATGGTACGGTTCGTTGACGGAGTTCCGGACAACCAGAATTATCGACGCTATCGAGTAAGAACAGTTGAGGGACAAGATGACTTTGCGAGCATGGCGGAAGTAATTAGACGGCGCTACGCTCGTATCCTTCAGCAGGGAGCGAGGGCAAACCCTGAGGCGGTGGATAGCCAGGAAAGTGTCATGGAGTCCATGCGCCGCCTCGCACAAGAGGGGAGGGCACCTATTACCCTGCCCGATCTTGTGATCGTGGATGGGGGAAAGGGTCAGCTGAGCTCGGCAACGGGCGAGTTACAGCGCCTTGGACTTCACGAATTGCCGATTATTGGACTGGCAAAGCGGCGAGAGGAGATTTTTCGGCCTGGGGAAAGCAATCCCCTCGTGCTGAGTCATGAGCTTGGCGCACTCAAACTCCTTCAGCGAATTCGCGATGAAGCCCACCGCTGCGCCAATAATTATAACGAGCTTCTATTTCGCAAGCGAATGAAGGAGTCCCTACTGGACGATTGTCCCGGTATCTCTCCAAAACGGAAGGCTATTCTTCTTGCAGAGTTTGGCTCTGTGAGCCGGATTCGTGGAAAAAGCGCGGAAGAGATTGCTGTCCTTCCGGGGATCTCTCTGCGCTCGGCCGAGGCCATGCTGAAGTGGCTGAACCAAGAGTAGGGGCCTTTCGCCCGGGAGAAGCCTGCTCACTCCGGGGCCCTCAATCGTGAGCCCCAGTAAAATCCAGAGCACGCTGCTTCATTTGAATAGCCATTAGGTTGAGGGCGTTGGCCCTTGTAGGGGCAAGATGCTCCTTGAGTCCGGTTTTCTCTATGAAGGCGAAATCTGCAGTGAGGATGTTCTCCGGAGATTCACCATCCAGAAAGTGAATGAAGAGAGCGATCATTCCCTTGGTGATTTGAGAGTCGGAATCAGCTCTGTAGTGAACACCCCCATCTTCGAAGTAGGCTTCCAGCCAGACCTGAGATTGGCAGCCTTCAATGAGCTTGTCGTCGGTCTTTCTTTCCGGGGGCATCTCAGTGAGCTGCCTCCCGAGGCTTATGACGTATTCATATCGCTCGGTCCAATCCTGAAAAAGGCTCAAATCCTTGAGGAGCTGTTCCTGGCGTTCGGTGATGGTCATTTTCAAGGGGTAATAGATGGAAATACATCGCGGTATCAGCGCAGCATTTCCACTCCTTTTTCCACAGCTTCAGCGAGACGATCAACATCGTCCTCGTTGTTAAAGCATCCAAATGAGGCACGGAGGGTTCCAGTGATGCCAAAGCGGTTCATCAGGGGTTGGCAGCAATGATGGCCAGTGCGAACGGCTATGCCCATCTTATCTACAAGGGTGCCAAGGTCATAGTGATGGATTCCGTCGATATTGAAGGATAATGATCCAGAACGATCGCTTGGTCCGTAGAGGGCAAGTCCCCTGATGCTCGTGAGCGCATCGGCAGCACGACGAATCATTTCATTTTCGTGATTTGAGACGTTCTGAAGGCCTAGTTCATTAAGAAAATTGAGCGCTGCGGCAAGAGCGATCGCGCCTTCAATGTTCGGAGTGCCTGCTTCGAACTTGTAAGGGAGGTCATTAAAGGTCGTTCCATCGTAGGAAACTTTTCGGATCATTTCTCCGCCACCTCGCCACGGAGGAAGCTCTTCAAGGAGTGAGTGCTTTCCGTAGAGGACGCCAATGCCCGTCGGGGCGTAAACCTTGTGGCCGGAGAAGACATAAAAGTCTGCATCGAGTTTCTGGACGTCGACAGAGAGGTGGGGCACGGCCTGGGCACCATCTACAACCACGAGGGCTCCTGCTCGATGGGCAGACTCTATCATTTGAGCAAGAGGTAGAATTGTGCCGAAAGCATTTGAGATATGGGTCAGGGCGAGGACTTTCAACCGGCCAGAGGTTTTTTCGAGAAGATGATCGAAATCTGCTGGATCAATGGCGCCCTGTTCTGTGACTGGGATGACTTCCAGCACGGCCCCTGATCGGTCGCAGAGCATCTGCCACGGCACTGTGTTGGAGTGATGCTCAAGGTTGCTGATCGCAATGATATCTCCGGGGCTTATTTTACCGGAATACCCGAGGGTGGAGCTGATAAGATTGATTCCGTCGGTGGCCCCACCGGTAAAGATGATTTCTTCTGCCGAGCTGGCGTTGAGGTGACGGGCAATGAGCTCGCGTGCGTTCTCGTGAGCTGCGGTAGCTTCCTGAGCGAGATGGTGAGTTCCTCGGTGGATGTTGGAGTTAAGCCGCTCGTAGTAATGGCGACTGACTTCGAGGACGGCTTCCGGTTTCTGAGAGGTTGCTGCGTTGTCGAGATACACAAGAGGCTTTCCATGAACCTCATGCTGGAGGATCGGAAAACTCGAGCGTACTGCACTGACATCGTAGCTGCTCATTGATAATCGAGATTTGAGGGAGAGTTGGTCAATAGAGGGGGAGTTCCCGTGCCACACGATCTCGAGACGGTTCAGCGCCCGAGGTTCGAATAGATGATACCAGCCGACAATTCCCTATGCCTAATTGAGCATAAGTTTCCCGGTAGACAAGCGGTAGCCCGCGATTCTCTACATGTTTGGCAGCTCGATAAAGCCTTCCAACTTGCGAATACGCGTGGGGTGACGCATCTTCCTGAGTGCTTTGGCCTCAATCTGCCGGATCCGTTCGCGAGTCACCTGAAATTGACGACCCACCTCTTCAAGAGTCCGACTGTAGCCATCCTTTAGTCCAAAGCGCTGCTCAAGGACTTCCCGTTCCCGCTCCGTAAGAGTGTCGAGAACTTCGTTGATCTTATCCTTCAGCATGGAGAAGCCAGCTTCCTCCATCGGGTTTTCCGCGGTCTTATCCTCAATGAAGTCCCCAAAGCTTGTGTCATCACTGTCTCCCACAGGAGCCTGCAGCGATATTGGTTGCTGCGCCATCTTGAGGACGGCTCGCACTCGTTCCACGGGAAGGTGAATCTCCTCAGCGATTTCATCGGGGGTAGGTTCTCTCCCGTACTCCTGAACCAGCTGTTTCTGGACCCGCATGAGTTTATTGATCGTTTCAATCATATGAACCGGGATCCGAATGGTCCGGGCCTGATCGGCGATCGAGCGAGTGATGGCCTGACGAATCCACCAGGTCGCGTAGGTAGAAAACTTGTAGCCGCGACGGTATTCAAATTTTTCCACCGCTTTCATCAGGCCCATGTTCCCTTCCTGAATCAGATCAAGGAAAGAGAGCCCTCGGTTGGTGTACTTCTTCGCAATAGAGATCACGAGGCGGAGATTAGCTTCTACCATTTCCGTCTTGGCTTTGTGCGCTTCACGCAGCCAGTGATTCAGGTCTCCAGTGGTAGCTTCAAATTGCTCCTGATCATGCCAAGAGTAGAGTTGTAGCTCCTTCAGTTTGGTTTCGAACTCTTTCTTATCCTTGAGCCTTGAGGTAAGCTTACGTTGGTAACGCCAGATCTTGGTCTGCGTTTCACGGACTTCCTCGCAAAAGTCCTCAATGACCTTCTGCTTGAAGTAAAAGCGGTTGTAAAGGCGCGCAAGGGTCGTGAGATTCTTATCGAGGCTAGTCAGGAGCTTCTTTTTTCCCCGGACAGACTTGGCACTTAGTTTTTTGAAGATCTTGCTGGTGTCTTCATGGAGGTTGCGTACTTGATCGCAGAGCTTTGGGAGCGTTTTCATGTAGCGCTCGCGGCTCTCGATCTTCTTGTCGAGAATGACCCGGTCGAAGCGTTCCTTACCCCGCTGAAGCTTGTCTGCAAGGGCCAGGTAACTATCGGCCGTGAATCCAAACTTATGGAGAAATTTCTGTACGCAAATCTCGGCATCCTCAATCCGCTTGGAAATTTCAACCTCTTGCTCCCGGGTCAGGAGCGGCACCTGCCCCATCTGCTTCAGATACATACGGACCGGGTCATCGAGAATATCGAGCTTCTGGTCCTTCGTTTCTTCCGCTGCATCATCTGAAGATTTCTTATCTTTAAAGCGATCGACCTCTGAGGAATCGATGATGTTGAATTCCATGTTACGCAACCGATCGAGGATGGCAGCAACATCGGTCGGGTCGACGAGATCCTTGGGGAGGATCTCGTGGATATCGTCATAAGTGAGGTAGTCTTGTTCCTTGGCGAGCTTGATGAGCTCCCGCATCTTTTCCTGAATCTCAGGTGTATCGATGCGACTCTTTCCTTTCGGGAGCTTCTTTTTTGGGGTGTCAGTAGTTCCTGGAGAGTCTAAAGCTTCCGCTTTGGTAGCGACCTTCTTGGTCGCTTTCTTGGCTACTTTTTTAGGGGCTTTCTTAGCTGCCTTTTTGGTGGCTTTCTTGGCTGCTTTTTTGGTGGCTTTCTTGGCGACCTTCTTGGTGGCTTTCTTGGCGACCTTCTTGGCTGCTTTCTTGGCGACCTTCTTGGTGGCTTTCTTCGCTACCTTCTTGGTGGCTTTCTTGGCGACCTTCTTGGTGGCTTTCTTGGCGACCTTCTTGGTGGCTTTCTTGGCGACCTTCTTGGTGGCTTTCTTGGCTACCTTCTTGGTGGCTTTCTTGGCGACCTTTTTAGCGGATTTCTTAGACGCGACTTTTTTTTTCGCCATGAGCCTGTTAGGAGTAGCAGGGATCCAGATACAGCAATCCCATTATAGCAAGCTGGAGGATCATCCCCCAGAAGCAGGCGGGACTCTTCTTGAGGTTTCACATGAGGTCAAGGACTTTTGGCCTCGGAGCGGATTCTTTGGAGTTCGGTAATCCGCTCCATGATTGCCTTTGAATCGTCATCGCCGAGCTCGGGGCTTTTCAAGCGTGCAGCCAGAGCGCCCAGCTCCTGTAAAATGCCCTGCTCAGCCAGTATGCCAAGAATCTCGGTGGCAGCCGTCAGAGGAGCGGCCGGTGTGGGCTCCTCGAGTAAGGTGAGTAAAGTGGCCCGATCCCCGGCAGAGAGACTTTGGAGAAAGGTATTTACTGCCGCTGGGTTTGGGACATCGGGGCGAGTGCTGAGAATGTTTCGCAGCAGAGCCTCGCCTTCACGACCTTCTGCCCCAATCAGAACCTGTTCAGTTTGGTCACATAGAAAGTCCAGAACTTCGTGGGACTGCAGGGCGAGAGCCGCGAGGACTCCAAGCTCCCGGTCAACTGGCGTTGATTCGACGATGATCGGATCATCCTTCTGGTCGCGTCGGCGGCTTGGCCGCTTTGCGGTATCGACAACAGCCTGACGAATGCCATCCGGACTAAGACCGAGACGGGTGGCTACAAAATTGATCGATGCCTCCTGAGCGTTTTTATCCGAGACTGCGTGAAGCATCGGGGAGAGCTCTCGTACTACGCGTGCCTTGGTGCCTGGATCATCGAGATTATTTTCCTCTCCGAGATATCGCAGGCGATAGTCAAAAAATTCCGAAGATTGTTCGAGGATACTTTGAAACTCGTCTGGGCCTCTCGATTTGACAAGAGAGTCGGGATCTTCTCCCGGAGGCATGGTGGCAACTCTGACATCCATACCCAGCGCCGCCATTTCTACAAACGCCTTGGCCGCGGCGTCGTGCCCGGCAAAGTCGGAGTCGTAACAGATTACGACCTTGTCAGATCCGGTGTAACGCTTCAGCAAACGAGCATGCTCGTTCGTGCACGCCGTTCCCTGGGTGGCGACTGCATTTTTGACGCCAGCTTCATGGCACGCGATCACGTCAAGCTGCCCCTCGCATAGCACGGCATAGTCCCTCATATGCCGGATAGCCTTGTGCAGGCCGAAGAAGACGTTGGACTTTTTGAAGATGGGGGTCTCGGGAGAGTTGATGTATTTTCCGCCTCCCTGTTCTTCCCGTAATTTCCGACCGCTGAAGGCGATGACATCGTCACGTTCGTTGTGTATTGGAAACATCAGGCGGTCTCCAAAACGAACCCAGAGTCCGGAGCGTGGGTTGTTCTCCTCTCTGAGCTTGGTGATACCCGAATGTAATAATTCTCTCCCGGTGAATCCTGCGTCCCGCGCCCAGTCCAGGAAGATATCCGTATTTCTGGGCATCCATCCGATCGCCCAACGGCCTGCCATCTCTCGATCATACCCGCGGGACTTGAGATATTGGCGGGCATGCTCTGCGCCCGGATCCTCGAGTAGCAGAGAATGCATGAAGCGTGCCGCCTGGTTGTGGAGGAGCTTCAGGCGACTCAGGCGCCGACGCCTCCGATCTTCCTGGGGGTCATACTCCCCCTCCTCAATCGTGATGTTGGAGCGAGCGGCCAGCTTTCGTAGGGCTTCCGGGAATGGAAGGTTCTCATAGGCCATCACAAATCCCACTGCGTTCCCTCCCTCGCCACAACCGAAGCAGCGATATGACTGTCTTCCAGGACTGACATTAAAGGAGGGAGTCTTTTCGTTGTGAAAGGGACAGTGGGTCTTGAAATCTGCGCCTGCTCGCTTCAGGTCGAGGCCATACGATGCTATGAGCTCCACAATGTCCGTCGCTCCAAGGACTTGTTGAACGGTTTCATCGGGGATGCGTGGCATCGTGGGGGAATTGTAGCGTCAGGTGGAATCTTGCCAAACCATCAAGACCGCAGGAATTGTGAAGAGATGTGATTTTCTAGCCAACGGCACCGAAATCAGGTCTATATTGAATACATGAAAGCTATCATTCTTGCCGCTTTTGTGGTCTCAGCCGCAGTTGCCGTCGCTCGGAGTAGTGAGAATTTAGAGGTCGGCTCTTTGGCATCTGGCTCCAGCTCCCCAAATGTTGCAAGTAAGGGAGCCTATGCCGGGAGCGTTGTCGAGATCGAGATAGAGGATGAAAGTCTCAAGGATCTCGGGAAATTTAAATATTGGGGGAAAGTACTCGACGAGGTTGAGAGCGGTAAGGCGAAAGCGGTAATTCTTCGAATCAATGCGGCTGAGGGGTATCTTGAGGAAACGGAAAGGTTGATGGAGAGATTGCTCCGTCTAAAGGTGCCCAGCTATGCGCTGATCGAGAAGCAGGCGCTTGGTGAGGGCGCACTTCTCGCGCTGGCGGCGACCTCAATTTTTATGACGCCCGAATCGATCATTGGAGGTGCGGGGCTCTTCTCGAGCGAGGAGGAGGGAGGCACCGGGGACTTGGCGCAGCATCACAGCCGCTTACTTGCCACGATTCGCCGAGTTGTCACCAGTCAGGGGCATTCGCAGGAGCTCATACAGGCCTTATTCAAGCCGGGCGATCGGGAACGGCGCTTTGGCGAGGTGCTAGTGCCGGCTGGAACCGTGCTGACCTTGACGGCGCAGGAGGCTGCATCTCAGGTCGATGGGGAACCCCTGCTTGCTACCGCTGTGGTTGGGACCCCCGGGGATCTACTTTCAGCTGTTGGGTTGTCGGGAGCAGAGCTTGTAAGGGCACAGGCGGCGGCTCGTCCGGTCGTGATAAGGAGTGGAGCTGTAGAAGGAGAGGAGGCCTCGGTCGACGAAACGGGGGAGCCGGAACGCAAAGAGGAAGGACCAGAGATTCCCGGAAAGACTCAGGAGGAGAGTTTTGAAGGCAAATTAGTGGTTTTAACGGTGGGTAAGGATGACCTCATGAACAAACAGAGTTTCAAATTCTGGCGCCGGATGTTGCGTCGTGCCGAAGATGAGAAGGCCAAGGCAGTGCTTTTTGATCTGGATACGCCGGGTGGGTATGCCTTTGAGACAAAGGAAATCATGTCAGAAATTACCCGTCTCAAGATTCCCAGTTATGCATTTGTGAATGAAAATGCTCTGAGTGCCGGGGCACTTATGTCGGTTGCCACGAACGGCATCTATATGAGCCCCGAGGGCACGATAGGAGCCGCTGGATTGGTTAGTGGAGGAGGTGCTGAAATTGGAGAGATGATGCGAAAAAAACTCCATAGTTCCTTCGAGGCGCAGATCCGCAGTGTGGCCGAGAAGAGGGGTCATGATCCAGAGCTCATCCGGGCGATGATGATTCCTGAGGATCGGGACCGAGTTTTTGGTGAAGTGGTTGTCCGGGCGGGAGAGCTTCTCACCCTCACGGCGAGTGAGGCCACTTCCATGAGGGGAGGAAGGCCCCTTCTTGCTAAAGGAGTGGCGAGCAGCATCGAAGAAATTGCAGAGTTTGAGGGCATCGACAGCGCCGCCATAGTAAGGGCTGAGGCGACGGCGTTTGAAAATGTTGCCTGGTGGGTCTCGAAATGGTCTTTCTTACTGATCCTTGTGGGTATGGCAGCGGCCTACGCCGAGCTGAAAGCTCCGGGCTTTGGAATTGGAGGAGCCATTTCCCTTCTGGCGTTTGGCACGTTTTTCTTTGGCAACTACATGGCCGGAAATCTCGCCAACTATGAGCTCGTGGCGTTGTTCGTACTCGGAATCGTCCTGATTGCGGTAGAGCTCTTCCTGATTCCCGGCACTGGGGTGACCGGCATAGCCGGGGTTCTTTGCCTGCTTGGTGCGCTTCTTCTCGGCACGGTGGATAAGATTGATTGGAACGATTGGAAAGTGGGGGATTTCTCCGGGAGTCTGTTGGACCTGCTGCGTGGGCCTGCGTTCACGCTGGGAACAGGTCTTCTTGGGGGGAGCTTTCTTGTGGTTCTATTGATGAGGTTCCTTCCGAGTGCTCCCCTTTTCCGGGTCTTCGTCAGTAAGCAGGAGCTCGCGGGTGGGGCATCTATCGCGACTCAGGCTTCCTCGGCACGTTGCGAGGACCGGATGGGACTTACGGGTGAGGCTCTTACCGACCTCCGGCCGTCGGGCAAGGTCGCGCTCACAGGAGAGGAGCTGGATGTAATCGCTGATGGTGCGTTTATCAAAAAGGGATCCAAGGTGCGCGTTCTCAGGCAGGACGGGATGAAGATCGTTGTGGGTGTCATCGAATCCTCCTAGATCACGGTCTTGCTGGTTGCGTTCTCTTTAATGGAGGGCCTTCGCTGAGGCTGCCAATAACGCAAAGGAGGTAGAGTAACCTTTTTGAGACACAAGAGTGCTTTCCGCCGGCGCTCTCTTCAGTGAGGATGTTAGGGTTCATGATGATTGAATAACAATCGTCACGGACTCGTTGAATAAGTAACACCTCAACAATTTGACCGCTATGAAGATTCAAGATGACACTGCCAGGGGAGAGAGCCGTGAGCTGCTACTCAAGGAATATTTTTTGAACGCCTATCTGATCGCCCTTCTCAAGCAGGTCGGCAGGGGGGCGGGGCACATTTCAGAACAGGAAAACGATCAAGCCATGCGACGAATCGTTGTTCAGAACTGAGAACTCTCCAGTGCTTTGGTGAGCGCCGAATCGGCAGAGGCCGGTGAAGTAGCTATGTAGGTTTGGCTGCTTTGCCGGCTTCGTCGCCTCCAGACGTGTCCGGAGGGACATAACGGATTGCTAAGGGCTCAGGCGGAAAGATTCATGGCTGAACTGAAGTCCCGGATAAAGGCTTTCGGAATATCGCAATGTGGCGGTCGACGGATTTCCCCGGAGCGTCAGAAAGTGCTCTGGAGTTCAGATTTCGGTGATCGGCAACTTTTACCGCTCCAAGTGCCGCAAGTTTCCGGCAGGCCAATTCATGTTCGACGTCAAAATAAGAGGTGATCACAAATAATCCATCCTCGTCGAGCTGTCGCAGGCCACCTTCGAACATGCGGGCCCAGAGCCTTGGATTGTTCCAGAAGTTCTGATGTCGCATGAAGGTAAGATCGAACTTCTCGTTCGAGGACATGGCATCGAGGAAGCGTTTTCCATCTTCGACATGGAAGCGGGTATGGACATCGCTATGGGGTGGGGTTTTCCAGCGAAGACGAGCTTCTTCAATCTCTGCATCCCGAATGTCAGCTCCCACAATCTCTAGGCGGTGCTCTCCTCCAAAAATATCGGCAAGGACTCCGGTCTCGTCGGCACGGCCGCAGGCGAGGTTGAGAATCCGCCGTTCACTCCGGCCTACGGGAGTATCCGGAACGTCATGGAGGCTCTCTCTCAATGCTTTGCTGAGAATGTTCATATCCTCAGACAGATTTTCCAGGTGGAATGGAGCATTTGGGGTAAGGGCCATCAGAGGTGATTAAAATACTGTTTCTTAGTGATTCAAGAGTTGAGTTGACGTCTTTATAGTATAGGTCCTTAAGCTCCGCTAGTTCTCTCATGCAAAGCGATATCCATCCTCAGACGCCTGTGTCTGAAACAGCTGCTCTTGTAGAAGGTATTGCCGAACAGTTTGCCATCGAAGGTCAGTACGTCGCCGGAGAGGAGGTAAACAGTGGGCATATTAACTCTACTTTCCTTGTGACCTTCGAATTGGAGAGTGGAGAGCGGCGTCGCTATATCCTCCAGCGTATTAACGAGAATGTGTTCAAGGATCCTCTGGCCGTTATGCGCAACGTGGAGTGCGTGACCTCCCACATCAACTGGAAGGTTCTAAGGAAGAAGATAGGTCTAGGAGGTCAGACCCTCAGCTTGTATCCACATAAAACCGGACGATTTTACGGGAATGGCGAAGGCGGGGGTATCTGGCGCTGCTACAACTATTTAGAAGGCTGTAAGACCTATGACGTTGTGGAGAACGCTCGGCAGGCCTATGAAGCAGGACGAGCCTTTGGGGCCTTTCAAAACTTGGTCAGTGATTTGCCTCCTGGGGAGATAGTCGAGACCATTCCCGATTTTCATAATACAAGGAAGCGCTTTGATGCTCTGATGAGGGCAGTTGAGGAGGATCGCCATGGCCGGGTTGCAAGCGTGGTGAGCGAGCTGGACTTTGTTCGGGAGAGTGAAGATATCGTCGACAGTTTATTGGAACTTATGGACAGAGGGATGTTACCCCTTCGCATCACACACAATGATACCAAGATCAACAATGTCCTCTTTGACCAAGAAACCGATGATGCAGTGTGCGTGATCGATCTCGATACGGTGATGCCTGGTCTTAGCCTCTACGACTTTGGGGATCTGGTAAGGACCGCAACAAACCCAGCTGCAGAGGATGAACGCGACCTCACCAAGGTTGAACTGCGGGTCAGAATTTTCGAGTCTCTGGTCGAGGGTTACCTCGCCTCGGCGGGAGCGGTTTTGACGGAGGAGGAGGTGTTGCAGATGGCCTTTTCAGGGCGTCTAATTTCGCTTGAGCTTGGGATGCGCTTTCTCACGGATCACCTGAACGGAGACGAGTATTTCCGCGTAGATCGGGAAGGGCAGAACCTGGATCGAGCCCGCACTCAGTTGTGTCTCGCAAGGCAGATCGAGGAGAGTGAAGAGGAGATGAAGCGCTACGCGCTCAAGGTCGCCAAGGCGCGCTGATCAGGAAGGGGTTCGCTCGAGGGTTGCAACACATTCGAGGTGTTTGGTCTGGGGGAAGAGGTCAAAGGGCTGGACCCTGCACAACGAGTAACCGTTAGCGTTGAATGCCTGAAGGTCTCGGATCTGGGTGGCTGGATTACAGGACACGTAGACAACTCTCTGAGGCTTGAAGGAAAAGAGCTGTTGGAGGAAATCCTCGCCGCATCCTTTCCGGGGCGGGTCAACGATAACGGAGGTCCGATCTGCAGGAAAGGTCACCTGTTCAAAGATGTGTTCTGCGGAAGCTGCCAGAATCGTGACGTTTTCAAGATTGTTCTGGAGGGCATTCTGTCGAGCCCAGTCCGCTGAGGATTCGGAGACTTCCACTCCGGCCACGGATTCGAAGTGTCGCGCCAGCGAGAGAGCGAAAAGTCCGGAGCCGCAGTAAGCGTCGACGAGGAAGCGATTGGAGGTGGCGGCTTCTCTGGCGACATAGTCAACAAAAGCCGGGAGAATAAAGGGGTTGTTCTGAAAAAAATCTCCGGCAAGGAAGCGGAACTTGAGGTCGCCCACTTGTTCTTCGACAACTTCTCGGGGGTTCGTGTGGACACTTGCTGATGTGGCTCGAAGTAGCAAAGTAGCACCTTTTCGAAACTTGCCCTGTGCGGCAGTTTGCTGAATTCGAAGTCGCTCTTCCGGGAGAGACTCATTGAGAGCCTTCATGGCAATATCACATTGAGGAACGTCGATAATTCGGTTGCGGGATCCTGTTACCAGGAATCCGATATTGAGGTCTCGATCCGGGCGTGGCTTCTGAAAATGGGGAGTGATTTTAGATCGATAGTTCCATGGCTGTGGAGAAGGGATCGTATTCTCGACAGGGTGACTAATTCCGGCCATGCGCTCAAGGAGATCGGTTACCTGCCGCTGTTTCCAACGGAGTTGTTCCTGATAATCCAGGTGTTGATACTGACAGCCTCCGCAGGTAGTGAAGAGGGAGCAACGGGGCTGCCGGCGACTGGAGCTGTGGTTAATAACTTCCACAAGGTCTGCGTGGGAACAGCTAGATTCGTTTTTCCAGATTCGAGCTCTTACTCGCTCGCCTGGGAGACTAAACGGCACGAATATCACCCAGTTTCGTTCACCTTTCTCGCTGGACGGGCCTGAGAGCAGCATTCTTCCGACACCGGCGCCGAGGTTGGACAGGGAGTCGATCTCCAGCTCCACGACTTCGTGATAGCTGAAGGGTTCTGGTCTGAATTTCCTTGGGGGTTTTATGCTCTCAGCCATTCTCCCATTCACTTCGGGTTGTCAGAAAGAGATTGGGCCCCTAGGGTGGTGCAACATCAATACACTTTAAGATGAGATTGTGGTCGGTGATCCTGGTGTGCTCTGCAATTGCTTTTTGTCCAGCCACGGCAGAAAGCACTGGAGAAGAGGTATGGTATGACGCTTCGGGGGAGACCGTCAAGCGGGTGAAGAGGGTCCTGGAGGAATCGAAGCTAACGGGAGAGCCTCCCTCGTGGGAGCCTGCATGGGTGATCCGAGAGCGGATCGCGCTTATAAAATCTCAGAGGAGAGTAATTCGCCGAGGGTCTCAATGTCGTCGAGGATTCCACCGGTGGTCTTTTCCCAGATATAGCCTGTGGAACCTTGGCAACTACACAGGCATATCGAGCAGGTTTCCGGTTTTTCCGGGGAAGAAGATACCGGGGAGGCGCCTTCTCTTTACGAGCGAGCCTTTCTGCCGCTGACGCGATCGCTCGTCAGGTCACTCTTCCGTATCCGGTAGAGTGGAGCTAGGGACAGGCTGGGTGATTGGAGCAACTACGGGGGGGCGGGGCACCACGGGTCTTCGTGGAGCGCGTAAGGTGGGTGATGATCCCGGGAGAGATCTGGTAACGTCAGGAGAGCGAAAGGGATCTTCCTGCGGAAGAGTAATGGAGGGCTGGACAGGTGGGTTCTCTTTTTTTTCTCCAGTCTGAACGAGGGGAAATTCCCCTTTTTCCTTTTCAGTCGGCGAAGTCGCGCAGGAACAGATGAGTAAGGCCATCCCGGCTGCACTGAGTATGATGATCAATGAATTACTCATCTTCCGACCTCTTGAAAGCTGTCCATATTCATCTCCTTAATGCAATCGTAATCTTGTTCTCGTCAGGGCAGGCTCAGGGACAGGATCCACTCGCTGATATCGGAGAGAATTCGGTCCCGCTCATGACCGTATAACAGGAGATGATAACTCTCCGGATAAAAATTGCGCCTGACACTGTTGGACTGTGAGAATTGCTCTGAGAGTGCTTGGACGGCGTCGGGTCGCGAGAAGATATCATGCCCACCGTGTAGGATCAGGACAGGCAGGCTTATTGTTTTCGCACATTGGGGTGATGACTCAATCATGTCCCCAAGGGTGTTGAGTAGCCGCAACGTGAAGGCCGGAACGTGATACGGATTGCTGGCGGATTGCTCCTGATGAATGGAGTCATTGGTGACGAGGACCTCGTCTTTCCCCCCGAGAGTTTCAAGCGAGATTTTTATCCGCGGAAAGAGTCTGGAGGCGAGGTGCAGGATATTCCTTTTCCAGCTGGGGACTTCCCGATGAATCCCCACGATAGGCGATGAGAGCACCAGGGCGTTACATCCGGAACGTATATCTGGGGAACTTGCGAGACCATGCAACGCGATGAGCGCACCCATGCTTTCACCATGCCAGATGATACATGCCTGAGGATGTTGCTGTCGAACGAGACGAGTGAAGGTTCGTAAATCATTGATCCAGTCTTCCCGGGATTGAATGTCTCCACGCCGGGAGGTCACGGGGTCATTGCCCTGTCCACGGAGCTCAGGAGCGTAGACCGCAACTCCTTGCATGGACTCCTGGAGATGTGTGCCAAGATTTTGGAAGTCCTGCGAAGCACCGGACATGCCGTGAAGTCCAATTACGATTATAGATGGTTTCGAGCCATCCAGTGTGGGCCATTTTCGAAACGGGAAATGAGAATGGTCGAAAGACGAGTAGGAGTCAGCAGCGAGATGGGGGCCTTCTGAATGAGCGGCCTGCTTGCTGGAAGGCTTCTTACATGGTTGTGACTGCCCACTACACCCAGAGAGGATGAACCCGGAGAGCAGAATAGTAAGTGGTAAAGAAACCCCAGCGCGCAGGAGTCTACGAACATGGGCAAGACCTCCTCGTGTCTCCGGGATGGAACAAATGAGAAGGAATAATAAATTTTTCAACGGATCGTGCCTCCGATAATTTTGGGCTTACCGGATCGATGAATTAAGATGCCGCCTAGAAGATCTCGTATTCTTTCCTCGAGAATACAGGAGGGCTTCAGCGCCTTCTCCATGAGTTCGCGGACCCCTTGGGTCGGTCTCGCGAATTTATTTTGTTTTGGGTGCTCCTGCCCCGGGCTTCGGGGGCGCCGGTGTGGGTGGGTTAGGCTGTTGCTTGGCGGGAGGGATCGGGATTCTTACCGGCGGAGATACGGCACGAGCCTTTCCGGTTCCAGGTTTTGCCGGAACCCGCACAGGAGGAGACACTGCTCTGGCGCCAGGGCGACCAGGAGTTGGCGGAGAGACCGAGCGACCTCCCTGAGGAGTCGGACGTGTCAGGGGGCGCGCAGGAGGTTTGGGGAGATCCTTTAATTCCGTGAGCTCAAGCTCGAAGATCAGCGTGCTGTTGGGGCCAAGCTTTGCGCTGCGTCGACTTTCCTTGTAAGCGAGGTCAGCCGGAATGAAGAGCTTCCACTTGGAACCTACAGGCATCTGAGTCAGGGCCTCTTTGAATCCGGGGATGACATTCAGAGACATCGCAGTTGCTTTTCCCTGCGACGAATCGAACTCGGTGCCATCAAGCAATGTTCCCCGGTAAATAGTCATATATTGTTTAGTTGGGCGCTGGCCACTCGGAGGAGCGGGAGCAACCTCACCTTCCCCCTTCTTCAGGATTTCATACTGAAGGCCACTCTCGGTGGTGATGATTCCCTCTCTCTTTTTATTCTCAGCCAGGAACGCCTCGCCTTCTGTCAGGTTTTCTGCGGCAACCTTTTTTTCGCGCTCCTTGATCACAAGGCTCAGCTGATTCAGGGCCTCATTGATTTTTTCCTGTTCGATCTCGGACTCCTTCAGCTCGAGCGCATCGAAAAGCCCTTTCAAGAATTGCTCCCGGTCCAAGTCGTCTAGTTGGAGTCCGTAACGTCCGGTCTGGTTTACGAAAGTTCGACCGTTCCGATACCCAAAGCCATAAGATGTTTTTGTTCGGATTTCTTCTGCCTCCATGGTCACTTTTGGTTCCGCGACCTTTGCAGGAACGGCGGGGGCGGGCGGAGATTTATCAGTCCCAGGGCTCTTAGTTGGAGGGGGGGTGTCTTGAGCGAAAAGACTTCCGCAGAAGAGAAGAAAGGCGGCAGAAATCGCTGCGTTTTGAATGAGCTTCATGGTCTTTGATGGAGAGAAGGAGCTTAACCCCAGAGCAGTGGGCTGTCGAGTCAAAGGGCGGTAGCCCTCGGCCGAACGGCACGGTTGATCGGGGAAAGTGAAAAAAGGCCTACCTCGACTGCTCAAGCATGCGGATGACGGATGCCTCGGCGAGTTTTCTAGTTTCCTCTGGAATCTCGACCTGTGGCTCGAGATTTTCGAGGCATGCATGAAGTTTCTCCAGAGTATTCATCTTCATGTATCTGCAATCCGCACAGGCGCAGTTTTCGGTTGGTCCCGCAATTAGATTTTTGTCGGGAACTTCTTTCCTGAGACGATGCAACATCCCTCCCTCGGTCACGACGATGAGGTCCTTTACCGGAGCTTCCCGACAGTAGGTAATCATCTTCTCGGTAGAGCAGACCTCGTCTGCCAGCATACGAACCGCTGAGGTGCACTCGGGATGGGCAACAACCAATGCCCCCGGGTGCTCGTCCTTGATTCTCTGGATAGAGTTCCGGGTGAATTCCACGTGGACATAGCAGGCGCCTTTCCAGAGGTCCATTTTTCGGTTGGAATTGTCCATGACCCATGCGCCGAGGTTTGCATCAGGCACGAAGAGAATTGGGCGATCCTTCGGGGCCTGCTCGACGATACGAATCGCATTTCCGGAAGTGCAGATTACGTCCGAAAGTGCCTTCACGCCAGCTGAGCAGTTGATGTAGGCAATCACATAATAGTTCCGCTGGGCGTGTTCTTCCAAGAAGCTTTGGAGAGCCGGGGCAGGACAGCTCTGTTCTAGGGAGCATCCAGCGTCTTTGTCAGGGAGAATCACGGTCTTGGTCGGATTCAGGATCTTTGCGGTTTCTGCCATGAAGTGAACGCCACAGAAGGCAATCACGTCGGCATCGGTTTCCTGCGCGTGATAGGCGAGACCCAGAGAGTCTCCCACAAAATCAGCGATATCTTGGATCACGCCGATCTGGTAGTTGTGAGCAAGGATCACCGCATTTCGCTCCGTCTTGAGACGAAGAATCTCCTCCCGGAGGTCGAGCGCTGGAGAAGCAGTGGCCACCCCAAGAGAATCGCCCATGAGGGCGCGTGGGGCAAAGAAGAAATCGCGCCCAGTCTGCAGGCGGTTCCTACAGGCTCCTGTTGGCGATTTTTAGACTTGTTCCCCTGGGCCTCTGGACCGCCCGGTTAGCGCTAGAGCTGCCGACCAGGCTGGAGCCTCAGCGGGTCTTGATGGTCCTTTAGGCCGCGGGCGCTTGCTCGCCGGGTTTGGGAACTTCGAGCAATGAGTCATCTGCCTCAGAGGGCGTTTCCACAATTTTTGGAGTGTTTCGCGCCTTTCCAATGGTGGAATTTCCGACAAAAACGGCACCAGCTTCCATGGAGAGGGAATCTGCTGAGATATCCCCATTGACCTCCGCTTGGGCACAGATTTCCACCCGGTCCTTCACAACGATATTTCCTTCCACTCGTCCCCGGACTGTGACCGAGCCGCAAGTGATTTCAGCCTTGATTTGGGCTGTCTCCCCAATCGTGAGGGAGCCGTCCGAAACAATCCGGCCTTCTATGGTGCCATCAACAACGAGGTCTCCCTCGAAGCGGACCTCCCCTTGGATTTCTACGTCACTACCCAGAATATTTCTTTTACCGGGAGCGGGGGGCGCCGAAGGGCCTGTCGCGCTGCCTGTGGAAGCTTCCGGCTGAGGATGTGGAGGGATGGGGACCCCATGGGTGCCTTCTGGTGCGCTCTTACTAATGATTTTCTCAAACACGGTAGTTCAATACCTCAGAACCTTCAACGTATGTCAAATTTTGATGAACACGTAATTGTGAGGAAATGTGAACAAGTGGCCCGCGAGCAAAGTCCGGATCCAGAAGAGAGGACCCTGATATCCAGACGTTCCAAGTTGAGCGACTCCGAAATAGATTCGCTCGAGATTCCAAAACTTCAAAGAGAGTCGCTTACTCCGATTCTGGAGTTGGTTCCGGAGCAGGCTCTGGAGTTGGTTCCGGAGCGGGCTCTGGAGTTGGTTCCGGAGCAGGCTCTGGAGTTGGTTCCGGAGCAGGCTCTGGAGTTGGTTCCGGAGCAGGCTCTGGGGTTGGTTCCGGAGCAGGCTCTGGGGTTGGTTCCGGAGCAGGCTCTGGGGTTGGTTCCGGAGCTGGTTCTGGAGTTGGTTCCGGAGCAGGCTCTGGGGTTGGTTCCGGAGCGGGCTCTGGAGCAGCTCCGCTTGGGGTATTCAGGCTATCGGGAGCGTCGGGAGCCAAGAGGGGGACGTTAATTTTGGGCGGCGGAGGCTTCGGGCGTGGAATGGTCACTGGTGGAACAATTCCGACAGTCTCGAGGCGGGACTCTACCATTCTCTGGGATAGGAAGCTACCGCTCAGTGATGGATCTGAGGCTTGCTCGAGGGAGTCTCGGGCACCTTCAATATCTCCTGATTTTTCCTGGGAAGCGCTGACTCTCAAAAGAGCGAGTGGGGCAAGATATTTGGCTTCCGGGTTTTGGGCCAGGGAAAGGAGCAATTTATCCGCCCTGTCTGTGTCCCCCTCTTCCCTGTAAAATGAGGCGAGCGTCATTTTAGCTGCTGGTTGAGCAGGGTGAGCCGGAGTCTTCGCGATGAATTGCTCCAAAAGCGTCTTGGCACCTTCGCGGTCATCCTCGTCCCAAAGGGCCCGAGCTAATTGCAAATTAGCTGTTCCTTCAGCCGCCGTTCCCTGAAATTCCTCAATCAAGTTCCTGAAGTCGGTGGGATTTTTGGCAGCAACGAGGGCCTCTCCTGCTTCGGTTTCCTTGATCTCATCCAGCCCGGACACGACGATCATGACTCCTGCCCCAATGACCAGAAGAGCAAGACCGATGAGTAACTTTGTCTGATGCGCCTCCATGAACCGATCGACGGCAGAGGGCCCTTGGTCGATCTCGCCAAGGGGAATGGCAGGGTCGGATCCCTCCGGCAACCTTGGGGCGGACGGGGATTCAGTATCTTCTGGCTTTTGTTTGGCGGCCATGGTTCAGCGGAGCCGTGTCCCTATCGCGTGAGCGCCGCTGAATCAAGCCATTGTCGCGGATTTCAGAGTTGTCGGGGAGATAGACCGGGTTAGTTTGAGCCCGACGATGGCCCAGATGCTATATTTCGTGGCTGGAGAGCACAGCGGCGACATCCGTGGGGCCGAGTTAATCAAGGCCCTCCAGAGAGAGCGTCCTGATTGGAGATTCAGCGGATTGGGAGGTCCCAGAATGAGGGATCTAGCGGGATCCGGTATGAAAGACTGGGTTGAGGATGCCGCCGTTTTGGGCCTCTGGGAGGTGCTTAAGCGCTACGGGTGGTTCAAAGAGCGCTTTGAGGAAACCAAGCGCGACATCGAAAAGCTCAGACCGGATGCAGTCGTGTTCGTTGACTACCCAGGTTTCAACATGCGGCTGGCCAAAGCTCTCTCCGAGAAAGTTCCCTCTGTGCGGCGGATCTACTACATCAGTCCGCAGGTCTGGGCGTGGAATAAAGGCCGGATCAGGGGCATGGCAACATGCCTGGACCTTATGCTTTGTTTATTTCCATTCGAGGCAGAGCTGTTCCAGCGCGCTGGACTGCCCGCGGTCTGCATGGGGCATCCCATGGTGGAGCAGCTGGAAAAACATCGGATCAGCCAGCCACGGGAAGAGAATCTGGTGGCGCTTTTCCCCGGGAGCCGGGCGAATGAAATCTCGCGAATTTTTCCGCTCATGGTGAAGGTGGTTGCTGAGTTGCAGGAACGTTTTCCTGACTGGAATTTTGAAACCGCAGCCGCTTCGGGCGCTCTGGAGAATCAAATGCGTGAGATCGTGGATACTCACGCGCAGAAACCCCTACGCCTTGTGATCAGGCAAGGGGGTAGTCATGAATTAATGCAGCGAGCATGGTGTGGCGTGGTGACTAGTGGAACTGCAACTCTTGAGGCATCCTATTACGGGTTGCCTTATTGCCTTGTCTACAAAGTGGCGTGGCCGACCTATCTGCTGGGACGAGCCTTGATTGATATTGATTTCCTTGGCCTCGCTAACATTCTCGCTGGACGAGAGATTGTCCATGAGTTCATTCAGCATGAGGCAAACGTGGGGAACGTTTCTTCTTTCGTGGAAGCAGTCATGACCGATCCTCACCTCTGGGGAGAGATAGAAGCGGACTTGCAGGAAGTGTCCGCAGGACTTGGAAATGGAGCAGCTGCAGATATTGCTGCCGGGGCGGTGGTAGACCTACTGGAACAACGTAACAATGGCGACTGAATACGGTGATGGGCTCCCCGTAGAGCCAGCAAGGCCCAATCCTGTCTGGAAGGTTGCAATGATCGGGGTTCCGGCGTTTCTCTTTCTTTCAACCGGGGTTGCGCTGTGGATCTGGTGGAAAAAATCTCAGGATGATTCGGTTGATCCGCGGCTTGCGCTGGCCTCTGTTGCGGCGGAGGTCGAGGAGTTGGAGGACAGCGTCTACAAACTCTCCAAGGTCCTCGGGCCTCGGGGCTGGGAGTCCCGGGAAGCACGCAGGAATATGAGACGGGCGCTCGCCCTGATTGAGGGAACTTTGAGCCCTCAGAATTACGGATTTTCGGTTAAACAGGGTGAGGCCCTTTCCTATGAAGGGGATGAGTGGCCTACGGTGTGGGTTGACCTCGTGGGCGGGAAAGCCCCATCGCGCGTGGTGCTGGCTTGCGTTCCCTATGATGGGGGAGATGCGGCCATCGCTGTGGTTCTCGCGGTTGCTCGGGATTTGCGTGATGAGAATTTTGGTCCAACAATTCGCTTCATGTTTTACCCCTCGGAGCTTTACCAGCAGCAAGGGGAGGGGAAGTCGGTGGTTGAGGTTCTCCGCGATGGTGAAAGTCATCTGGCGACTCTGGTCCCGGATGCCCTTGTGGAGAGCAATGCTTCGTGGAGTGGAGCGCGGCTTAAGCCAGTGGCCGATGCCTTTGCGGATCTGGTGCGTAAAAGCGCCGATGCCCAATGAAGTCGGTGAATCCAGCTGAAAATTGCCTTGATGCGGAGAGAGTCCCTGCGTATTCCTCCCGCCCCGAGGATTGATTAAGGGGCATTAGCTCAGTTGGTAGAGCGCTTCAATGGCATTGAAGAGGTCATCGGTTCGACTCCGTTATGCTCCAGTCCTCACCCGGCTCAGGGAGTTTCGCTTTCAAAGATCTACTCCCTGGAGGAGCCAGCACAGTCAGCCTTGGGCGATTTTTCTCCAGTATTGAGTTTCTCAAGGGCGCACCTTTAAACCTTACTCCATAACCTGATCGATAATGGCTGCCGAGGGACAAAATCTTGCCGTCGCATGTGCAAAGGCCGCTGAGGAAATTCTCGCGGAGGACATCGAAGTTTTGGATCTGAGAGGCGTTTCCTCGCTAACGGATTTCATGGTTGTTTGCTCAGGAAGTTCAATGCCGCATCTCAAGGCGATCCTGCGGGAAGTGGAAGTCAAGGTGCATGGGTGGACCGAGGCTAAGCCGCTCTACACGGAAGGTCGGGTGGATAGTCGCTGGGTGGTCCTTGATTACGTTGATGTCATGGTGCATGTCATGCACCACGAGATGCGGGAGCTTTACGCACTTGAAGATCTGTGGGGTGATGCTGCATCCGTTGAGTGGGAAAGTTCATTTAGCGAAGAGAACTGAGATTACGGCTTCGTGGAGATTTAAATTTGAAAACTTGAATCCCCGAGGGGATTGTCTCTTTCGTGCAGATCGAATTGCTCACTACCGGAACGGAGCTGCTCCTCGGAACAACGCAGAATACCCATGGAGCATGGATTGGCCAGCGGCTCCTCCGAGTAGGGCTCAGGGTTTCGAGGCAGATTACAGTGCCTGATGGTGAAGCCGTGGGTCGGGCCATGCGCATAGGGCTAGAGGGCGGAGAAGCGCTCATCGTGACGGGAGGGTTGGGCCCGACCAGTGACGATCTGACCCGCGAGTCGCTTGCGGAGGTGCTCGGACTGGAGATGATCGAAGACGAGGCAGCTATGCGTGCCATTGAGGAGTTTTTTGCGAGGCGTCAGCGTGTGATGGCGGAGGCGAATCGCAAGCAGGCGCAGGCGCCTGTGGGAGCAGATATTCTGGTTAACCCTAATGGCACGGCGCCGGGCCTTTACCTCCCTCCGAGGCTGAGTGGATCATTCAATTGTGCGGTGTTTCTCTTGCCGGGGCCACCCAGAGAACTTTATCCGATGTTTGAGGCAGAGGTCGTTCCCCGATTGCAGGCTTTGAGCGGGATTGAGAAGGTGCCTGAGTTTCTAGAGTTGAAGTTCGCTGGTATTGGAGAGAGTGATTTTCATGAGGGTATCGATGACGTGCTGGAAGCAATCCCTGGTCTTGAGCATGGGTATTGTGCGAGGCCGGGAGAGGTTGACCTGCGGTTAATGGGATCTACCGCTTCTATCCGAGAGGCTAGGGAGATCGTCCGGGGCACCTTTGGCGACGAGCTTGTCAGCGACGATGGAGCGAACCTTGAGGACGTGGTGGTAGAGCTCCTCGCAAAGCGGGGCAGAACACTTGCGATCGCAGAAAGTTGCACCGGAGGCCTTATCTCATCACGAATCACCGATGTAGCAGGGTCCTCGGAAGTGTTCCGGTATGGATTCGTGACCTATGCCAATGAAGCCAAGCAGGAGCTTGTGGGAGTAAGTCAGGATGCCCTGCGGAGCTATGGTGCAGTCAGTGATCCGGTGGCGCGGCAAATGGCAGAGGGCGCCCTCAAGGCGGGTGAAGCTGATATTGCAGTAGCGGTGACGGGGATCGCGGGACCTGCTGGTGGGAGTGAGGAAAAGCCTGTTGGTACTGTATTTCTGGGACTTGCTGAAAGAGGCAGAGAGACCCAAGTCTACCAGCAGTTTCATCCCTGGGCTCGCGCAGCGTTCAAGCGTCAGGTCAGCCAGTCTGCCCTCAATCTTGTTCGCCTGACTCTTGGCAAATAGTCTGAGGCCGGGCATAGAGGCGAACTTCAAATTCCGGGTGGCTCTCTACAAGAGTGAATCCACCAAAGAAATTTTCAAATTCGGGGAAGGTTGTGTTGCCTTCGTAGGACGTGTAGATCCACGACACGAACAGTTCATTCAGATCCTCGAGAAAGAGGGAGTAGATTTCTGCCCCCCCGATGATGAACACACGCTGGTTTTGGAGTTCAATTTCAGCAAGTTCTTCTTTGGAGTGAATGGTCTCCACACCTTCTGCAGACCATGATGAGTCGCGGGTGATGACAATGTTCTGCCTGTTCGGAAGCGGCCTGCCAATAGACTCGAAAGTCTTACGACCCATTACTACAGGATGACCACTGGTGGTTCTCTTGAAAAACTTGAGATCCTCAGGAAAGTGCCATGGAAGGCTATTGTCACGCCCGATAATCCGTTCGGGAGTCATGGCCACAATGGCAGCAAGAGTCATACCGAAACCTCCGCCTTGATGTGAGGGTGCGGATCATAGTTTTCGAGTTTGAAATCCTCGAAGCGGAAGTTGTCGATATCTCTCACCTCCGGGTTGATTCGCATGGTTGGGAGTTGTCGAGGTTCCCGTGTCAGTTGCAGCTGAGCCTGTTCGATGTGATTGGAGTAGAGATGCATGTCTCCGAAGGAATGAACGAAGTCACGGGGTTCGTAATCGAGGACCTGCGCAATCATCATTGTAAAAAGGGAATAGCTCGCAATGTTGAAAGGAACGCCAAGAAAAAGGTCTGCACTTCGCTGGTAGAGCTGGCAGGAAAGGCCGGGGCGGCCCCCCCTGGCCTCATGAACATAGAATTGGAAGAGGAGGTGACAGGGCGGAAGGGCCATCTGGTCAACCTTCCCAACATTCCATGCTGAAACAATATGGCGACGTGAATGCGGGTTGTTTTTGAGATCGTTGATCAGTCTTTCGATCTGGTCGATCGGTTCTCCGTCTTCGCGTGACCAGGATCTCCATTGCTGGCCGTAGACGGGTCCAAGATCTCCATTTTCGTCAGCCCAGTCGTCCCAGATCCGGACCTTGTGTTCCTGCAGATAACGGATGTTGGTGTCTCCCATCAAAAACCAGAGGAGTTCATGGATGATAGAGCGTAAATGGAGTTTCTTTGTAGTCAGACAGGGAAATCCCTCCCGAAGGTCGTAGCGCACCTGACGGCCAAAGACCGAACGGGTGCCGGTGCCTGTCCGATCGGCACGTTCCTCGCCGTTCTCCAGTACATCGCGAAGAAGATCCAAGTATTGGCGCACGGGGCGAATTTAAATCACTAATGAATTGAAAGACGCTAAAAAAATGCAGTGAAGAGTAACTTTGCCGGTCTCAAACAATCGTTGGCCACCACGCAGCCTGCTGAAATCAGGATTCTTCTCCGCCGGGCTTTCTGCGGAGTTCCTTTTTCTGTCCATGCTGCCGCTTGAGCACAACATCCCGTTGCCTCTGTCGGCGGGACCTTCGCCTTTTCTGTCGGCGAATTTTTTCGATTTGCTGCTGCCGCTTGGAGCGCCGTCCCTTTTCGATTTCCTCGATGCGGTCACAGATTTCCCGACGGGCAAGGAAACGGTTCATCTCGCGGGAGCGCTGGGCTTGGCACTTTATTTCGATCCCGCTCGGTTGGTGTTGAAGGTAGACGCAAGAGCTGGTTTTGTTGATTTTCTGTCCCCCGTGACCTGTACCTCTGATAAATCGCTCGATAAGGTCATCCTCCAGAATCCCTAGGCTGACCATTCTTCGCTTCAGGGCTTCCCGTTTGTCCTGACCAATCATGCACTCGCCTAAGATGGCTTGGAGTTCTGGCACGCAGCGACGTAGGCGGCAACAGATTTCGTGATCTCACCTGCAACATCCGCACGGCTTGTGGCAAAGGGAGGAACAAACCAGGGGTATGATCCGATGACGTCAGAGGTCACAGCAATTTCTCCATCGCAGTTCCCTGTTCCGCAACCGATTCCGATAGTCGGAACAGTGACCTGTTTAGTAATTTGCCGGGCTGATTGCTCAACGATGCTCTCAAGGACGATAGCAAAGCACCCGGCGTCCTCCAGAGCTGACGCTCCCTCGATAAGAATCGAGAGTTCTTCGGCGGACCTGCCTTTCCTCTGGTAGCCGCCTTCCTCCCGGACGCTCTGTGGCAGCATGCCCACGTGACCGATGACTGGAATTCCTTCCTCTGTCAGAGCCCTGACTTTACCTGCCTGTTCCACGCCTCCTTCAAGTTTAACAGCCTCAGCCCCGGCCTCAATCAGGAGGCAGGCATTTTTGACGGTAGCGTAATCATTGTCATAGGAATGAATGGGAAGATCGCCAACGAGTAGAGCTTTCTGGCAACCCCTTGCCGCGGCCGCGATGTGATGGATCATGTGCTCAATAGTGACGTAAGTCGTATCGGGAAAGCCCAGGACGACCATGCCCAGAGAGTCTCCCACAAGAATCAGGTCCACTCCTGATTCATCCAGCAAGCGGGCGGTGGGATAGTCCCAGGCAGTCAGGGCCGCGATGGGTGGACCTTCTGTCTTTCGCGCCCGCAGCGCGGCACACTTATCTGTGACATCCACTCCTCTGTCATAGCACTGTCCCTCCGGGATGCGAGTCCCTGTGAGAAAAAGATTTCAAGATTTCCGTTCCGTTACCAATCAGCTTCCACGAGCCTCAGTGGGGCAACGTCCGGAGTGAGGGATCTCAGGTGCCCAAGAACCGAAATAAAATCCCCGGGTAAGGTCATGGAGGGCCGTATGTCGGAAAGGGGCTGCAGGACGAAGCGCCTCTGCGTCATTCGGGGGTGGGGAATGAGGAGGTTGTCGGCGTCGGTAATGTGTTCGCCGAAATAGAGGATATCGAGGTCGATGGTCCGGGGAGAGTTTGGAGGAGTATCGGGAATACGGCCGAGTTGGACTTCGATAGCCTGAGTCTGCTCCAAGAGCTGGGCGGGAGTCCCATTGTAGTTAATTTCGACCACCGTATTGAAAAAGTCGGGAGAGTCTGCGGGGCAGTTTACCGGGCAGCTGCAGTAGATGGGAGCCTGGATGTAAGCGGAGTCTCCGGGGGTTAGGTTTCGGAGAAGATCGCGGGCAGCGCGAAGATTGGAAATTCGATCACCGAGGTTTGACCCCAGCGCGATTCCGGTGCGGACCATTCTTGATTCTGCAGAGTCCATCAGGACGTTGTTTCACTGGTGGAACCAGTTTGTGTGGGATGCGGGGTTGCTACTCAAGCCCGAGGACATCCTGCATATCGTAAAGGCCGGGGCCCTTGTTCTTCAGCCAGAGAGCAGCCTGTAGGGCCCCGGAGGCAAAAGTCATACGGCTCGAGGCTTTATGAGTAAGCTCGACCCGCTCCCCATCAGCGGCGAACATCACAGTGTGATCGCCCACAACATCACCACCCCGCAGGGTATGCATTCCAATCTGGGATGGGGGGCGCTCACCGGTAATTCCGACCCGGCCATGTGAGACGTCGCCTTCGTAGGAAGTTGCGGTTTCCTCGTTCAGGATTTCGAGGAGACGTCGGGCCGTTCCCGATGGGGCATCAATCTTGTGCCGGTGGTGCATTTCGGTCACTTCGATATCGAAATGATCGTTACCAAGGATGCGGGCTGCTCGTCGCGTGAGCCAGAAGAGGGTGTTGACTCCAACCGAGAAATTGGGAGCACAAACGATCGGAATGTTCTGTGATGCATCGTCAATAGCCGCCCTCTCCTCATCACTGTGTCCGGTTGTTCCAATGACTAACGCTGTGCGATTGACGAGTGCGCTCTCGATCAGGTGAGAGGTGAAGGAATGAATGGTGAAATCAATGACGACGTCTGCGCCTTTCAGCACAGAACCCAGATCCTCGCCAGTGTCGTGGGTTCCATGGATCGAGGCACCCGGGTGACTGTTCACGGCCTTGGCAACGGCAAGGCCCATGCGCCCGGAGCGGCCGGTAATAGCGATGTTCATGAGGATGGGAAGAGGACGTTCAGACCAGTTTGAACTTGGCGAGGATCTCTCGCAGGGTTTCAGTTTTTTCCGCTGTCAGGCCGACAAGAGGAAGGCGAAACTCAGGAGTACAACGGCCGCAAAGAGCGAGTGCGCTCTTTATGGGAACTGGGTTGGTGTCGAGAGTCATTAAAGTATTCAGGAGTGGATAATAGCGTTTTTGTATTTCCAGAGCTTCCGGAAAGGAGCCCTCAAGTAGGGCCTTAACCTGTCGGGCGATGACCTCGGGAATCAGGTTGGCGGCAACCGACACAACTCCTCGGGCGCCAACCGACATGAAAGGAACGGTGAGAGGGTCATCTCCGGAGAGGATGCTGAAAGACTCGGGCACCGCCTGCACGAGTTTATTCACGCGCTCAGATGAGCCGCCGGCCTCCTTGATGCTGACGATAGTCTCGCAGTCCTCGGCGAGACGGGAAACGGTTTCTATATCGATCTGAATGACGCTTCGTCCGGGCACCGAGTAAAGCATGAGCGGAAGGGAGGAAGCTCCCGCCACCATTTTGAAATGCTGGTAGAGTCCCTCCTGAGAAGGCTTGTTGTAGTAGGGACACACCTGCAGGGATCCATCCGCGCCCGCTTTTTCGGCTGCCCTCGTAAGGTGGATCGCCTCACTTGTCGAATTTGCGCCGGTTCCAGCGATAACCTTGAGGCGGCCTCCAGAGAAACCGACGGCTTGTTTGATGATATCAATATGCTCAGATTGGTTGACTGTGGGTGATTCCCCTGTGGTGCCGACGGGGACAATCCCGTCGATTCCCGCGCTGGCCTGCTCTTCGATGAGGGCCTCGAAAGCCTCGTAATCGACCTGACCGTCTCGGAAGGGGGTGACAAGGGCCGTGTAGCTTCCTGCGAACATGGGAGGAGATTAGTGGGGAGCGATGACTACAGTGGCAAGGGCAAAAATACCGGGAGCTACAGTGAGATCTCTCCCTCGAAGACGAAGTCGGCCGGTCCTGTAAGGGTGACTTTGCGGAAGCCCGTGTCTTGGTTCCCTTCAAAACCGATCTCTAGCGTGTCACCGCCCAGAACATTAACTTTGATGGGAGCGGGAATCCCCTTCAGCAGGTGGTAAACGATGGAGCAGGCCACCATGCCGGTGCCACAGGCCAGAGTCTCATCCTCGACTCCTCGTTCATAGGTTCGAATCGCAATGTGTCCTGGTTTGAGCTCCTCAACGAAGTTGGCATTGGTGCCGTTGGGAAAGTAACTGTGGTAGCGGATGGCTGAGCCCACCTTCCTGACGTCAAAATTTGCAAGGTCATGCACGAAGGATAGCGCATGAGGAACCCCCGTATTCAGGCTATGGACCGGTCCATCGAGTCCTTCTACCGCGACCCCGGAATCCAGTTGCAGGTCAAAAGGATCCGACATCGTAACTTCCACGTCGTCCCCAATCATTCGGCTACTAAGGTCGCCGGCGATCGTCTCAAAGCTGAGTGTATCTTGCTCGCCCGGTGTCAGGAGGGCCGTGTAGCGCCCGAAGCAGCGAGCACCATTACCGCACATTTCAGCTTCGCCGCCGTCGGCATTATAGTAACGGAATCTGAAATCAGCATCACCCTGGGGAGGCTCCACCACGAGCAGGCCATCCGCTCCAACGCCCCGATGCCGATTGCAAATCCGGGCGATCTGCCGGCTGTCGAGATGAATGGAGAGGTCCCGGTTGTCGATGACGACGAAGTCGTTTCCGGCTCCGTTCATTTTGGTAAAAGAGAGACGCATGTTTGTGACCTGAATATGAATTGGGATTCGGGTGGGTAGCTGGAAGAGTGGGGTTCAGCTCTCTTTTACGGCTGCAATGAGTGGCTCGGTGAAGGAGCGAACCTTGTCGGCGACATCGGGAGCGTCACAGTGAAGTTCTACCTGCTTTACGATTGCGGACCCAACCACGATGCCATCCGATACAGAGGAGACAAGGGCGGCTTGATCCGGGGTAGATATTCCAAATCCAACACAGACGGGGACATCCGTAAATTTTTTGATCGCAGCAACGTGGTCGCCGATCTGGGTGGAAGGACCACCATGAGAGCCAGTCACCCCTGTTCTCGAGAGCGCGTAAATGAAGCCCTCCGCCATATGGGCAAGTAGTTCGACACGGTCGGGAGGGGTTGTGGGTGCGATCAGGCGAATTTGTTTCAAACCTGCGGAGTCGGCCATTTCGCAGTTCTGGGCCGCCTCATCTGGGGGAAGGTCGAGAAGCAGAATCCCGTCAGCCCCAGCTTGAGCAGCATCCTCGTGATAGGCGCTGTATCCGTAGGTATAGACCGGATTGAGATAGGTGAAGAGTACGATGGGGATTTCGTGGGACTGACGAAAACGACGGATAAGCTCGAAAACGCGGGAGGAGTTGCTTCCTGCGGCCAGAGCGCGAGCTGCGGCAGCCTGATTCACCACCCCGTCAGCGAGCGGATCGGAGAAAGGTACACCTAGCTCAAGAATGTCGGCTCCGGCTTCCGCAAGAGCGATCATAATCTGGAGGGAGCGTTCAAGGTCAGGGTCGCCGGCGCTTACATAGGCGACAAAGGCTTTCTCGCCTTTGCTCCTTAGTTTTTCGAAGGTCGCGTCGATACGGTTACTCATCCCACGGGAGGAATAAGCGAGAGGGCGCCCGGAGGAAAGGACGATTGGTCGACAAGGCGAGATCTTCGTGATTGAGTCCGGGGACGATGCGCGCCCGCCTGACCAAGGAATTCCGCTTTGAAGCAGCTCATACCCTGCCGAGTCTGCCTGAGGGCCATAAGTGCCGGCAGATGCACGGCCATAGTTTCAAGGTAGAGATTTCTGTGGAGGGAGAGGTCGACGAGAGGATCGGCTGGGTTTATGACCATAAGCGAATCAGTTCAGCGATGGAGCCCTTGCTGGAGGAGCTGGACCATGGCTACTTGAATGATATTGAGGGGCTGGATAGTCCAACCATTGAGCGGATGGCTGGTTGGTTCTGGAAAAAGCTGGAGAAAGATCTCCCTGGGCTATGCGAAATCGTGATCTTCGAAACTCCTACGGCCCGGTGTGTCTTTCGCGGAGAGTTTTAACTGGTTTTTAGTCGGGAAAACGCTACCGGTCTCTCAGATGAAACGTGTAAGTCTACTGGCGCTTGGCTTCGCCTTTTTCGTGGGTGCCTGCGAGCAACATCACTGGGAGGATGTGGACGAGAATGGAGATGGAGTGATCGACCAGAACGAGCGAGGGACTAAACGCCTTTACAAAGAGTATAAGGCACACGACGGGGACGGGCACGACGGGGAGGAAAGCCACTAGGAATCGGGCGGGGTCCTCTGGTAGGACAGAAAGCATTCGCCGTTTTCAAGGGGCTCGAAATGGGTGAGCTCAAATTGAATCGAAGCCGGTAAGTGACTACTCAGCTCCCCCGTGATCGTGGGGGCATCTTCGCCACCGAAGAGTGAGTGGGCAGCCCATGTAAGATGCACCTCGTCGATGGCTTCGAGGCTGGCGAGCGAGCGGACAAGAGTGCCGCCGCCTTCACAAAGAAGGGTTTGAACTCCATGTTCAACCATCAGGATTCGAAGGAATTCCTCAAGAGAACAAAGGTGGATCGTTGCCCCCAAAGCTTTAAGAGGACTGAATTCGGTCACTTCAGCGGGTTCGGTCACAAGTAGGTGGAGAGCTCCTCCCGGAGTTTGAAAAACCCTGTGGTCAGGATTAAATTTGCCGGAGCGTGACGCAATACAACGCAGGGGTTGACGCCGGGGCTGCATTTCCGCCGGGATTGTCATCGACATGTTGTCCGCTTCCAACGTGCCCCGTCCGACAAGTAAAGCGTCTGCCCGCTTCCGTATTTCCAAGAGACGCTTGTGATCTTGCGCAGAGGTGAATTGGGATGGGTCCCTGTTGACAGTGGAAATCTTCCCATCAGCACTGATGGCGAAGTTGATAACAATGGTCGGGCGCGTCATGCCAACTCTCAAGGGGAGATTGGAGTAGTTTGGTTCGGAGCGAGAGTGCAAATTTAAAAAAATGCATTTTGCGACGAGGAAGAGTCGGGGTAGGATGGACGCCAAGATATGAGCGATACAGCGGATCAGTCCCCAAAGATTACCTGCTACCTCAAGACCTATTGCGGTTGGAGCGAGGGGGTAAGGGCCATCATGCGGAAGTATGAGCTGGAATATGAAGAGAAGGATATTATCGCCAATCCGGCGTTTCGCTGGGAGATGGAGCAGAAGACTGGACAGCCACTTTCGCCCTGTGTGGAGATCAACGGCAAGATGCTACCCGACGTCAGTGGCGAAGAAGTAGAAGCTTGGATGGTTGAGAATGGGCTGGTAAAGGGCAGTGAAGCTGAGCCAGATGCTCCGATTGACGCTTCCTGTTCTCCCGAGCAGCACGCCGCACAGGCACGTATGGAGGCCGAGGAGCAGGGAGGCCAAAATGGTGCTGCGGGAAAGATCGTCTTTCTAGATTGAGGCTGACCGTCCTATTGGTTGCGCCTAGCTTTGACGGCTTCTGAAAACGCCTTCAGAACTGATTCAGTAGATTGCCACGAGATACAGGCGTCAGTGACTGATTGCCCATAGACGAGTGAGGTGGGGTCATCTCCAAGTTTTTGATTACCCTCCACAAGGTTGGATTCGATCATCACCGCTGCAATCGAGCGGCATCCTTCGGCGATCTGGCTGCAGAGCTCCGCGGCAACCTCAGGCTGCTTTCGGTAATCCTTTTGGGAATTTCCGTGGGAGCAGTCAACCATGAGGTGTGGGGTTAGTCCTGCCTCTTTGAGCTGAGATTCCACTCCCGCGATGCTTGTTGGGTCGTAGTTAGGGCCGTCTCTTCCGCCTCGGAGAATCATATGACAAGCCTTGTTGCCGGCGGTCGTGACAATCGCAGAGACACCCTGCTTGGTCACCGAGAGAAAGTGGTGAGATTCGCGAGCGGCTCCGATTGCGTCGAGGGCAATCTGATTGGATCCACTGGTTCCATTTTTGAATCCTACTGGCATGGAAAGTCCAGATGCCAGCTCTCGATGAATTTGTGACTCAGTAGTACGGGCCCCGATTGCTCCCCATGCGATGAGGTCGGCAATATACTGGGGAGAGATGGTGTCGAGGAATTCCGTTCCGGCGGGAACCCCCAAGGCGGCGAGTTCGAGAAGGAGTTCGCGGGCAATGCGTAATCCACGATTGATATCAAATGAGTTATCAAGATGAGGATCATTGATGAGACCCTTCCAGCCAACGGTGGTTCGGGGTTTCTCAAAATAGACCCGCATTACAATGTGAAGATCCTCAGAGAACTGCTCGATGAGCGGCCTGAGGCGAGAGCCGTATTCAAGGGCGGCCGATGGGTCATGAATTGAACAGGGGCCAATGACCACAAGCAAACGGTCGTCCTCGCCTCCAAGAATAGCTTCCGCACCCACACGGGCATTGTGGACGAGATCAGCTGCTTCCTTGGTCGTAGGCAGGTAGTAGGACAGGACCGCCGGCGATATCAGGGGGTCGATCGCCCCGATGCGCAGGTCATCTGTTCTTTTTGTCGGCACGGGAGAAACGTGGTTGCGCTGATGCTTGGATGCAAGGGCATTTCCATGTGGTGTCACCCGGTTGCTCATACCCGAAGCGAATTTGGTTTGGGAAACCGTGTTTTGGAATTACTCTCCATTTATGAAGAATCGTGTGTCCCCGGCAAAGGTTCCACCGAACAGGGATTTTACGGGGGGAATAATCCCCCCTGCTTCCTGCTCATATGTAGGATCGACTGGAGACAAGAGTCTGGACAAGGAGATCCTGAAGATGGCGGAGCAGATTAGCACTGACGGGAATCATTGCCTCCTTGCAGAGATGATGATCACCGGGGTGCGGATTGCCTGTGGCGGAGCAGTGACGGGAGGTGATTTCAAGTTAATGAATCGGGCGCTCAAGGAGATGCGGGAGGCGAGCGAGGTATTTCATCCATACCAAGACCGACGGAAAGTCAGCGTCTTCGGGTCTGCCCGGACCAAGCCGGAGGAGCCGGCCTACCAGACTGCGGTAGAATTTTCACGCCGGATGAAAGAAGAGGGTTTCATGACAATTACCGGAGCGGGTCCCGGAATTATGGCAGCGGGGAATGAAGGTGCAGGACGGGAAGAGAGTTTTGGTCTCAACATCGCCTTGCCCTTTGAAGCCTCTGCTAACGAATTTATTGAAGGAGATACGAAGCTCATCAATTTCAATTATTTCTTCACCCGGAAGTTATCGTTTGTGAAGGAGGCAGATGCAG
This sequence comes from Roseibacillus sp., assembly GCA_002686085.1. GTDB lineage: Bacteria > Verrucomicrobiota > Verrucomicrobiia > Verrucomicrobiales > Akkermansiaceae > Roseibacillus_B. Next base: position 50,056 of record NZAC01000014.1, read on the forward strand.
CTATTGGACTCCCGGGAGGGTTCGGCACCATGGACGAGGTTTTCGAGGCTCTGACTCTGATCCAGACGGGCAAAGCCTCAATTTATCCTATCGTTCTCCTCGACTCACCTGGTGGGACATACTGGAAGTTCTGGAAGCAGTTCGTTGATGAGCATCTGGGTCGACTCGGCATGATTTCGGATAATGATTACCATCTATTCCGTGTTACGGATAATGTGGAGGAGGCAGTTCAGGAGGTGGTCCAATTCTACAGAAACTTTCATTCCTATCGCTATGTTGGCGATAAAATCGTTCTACGTCTCAATACGGCACTGGCGGACGATGAGCTCTCTGCCATTCAGGAGGATTTTTCAGACCTTGTAAAAGAGGGTCAGATTGATCAGGGGATGGCTCTCGAGGAGGAGGACGATGAGGAGGGGCTGTCTGAGCTCACCCGTCTCGTCTTCCACCATCGCCGACGTGATTTTGGAAGGCTTCGGCAGCTAATCGATGCGGTGAATTCCAGCAGACTGGTCGGGAAACACTGAGTAGACCAACATGGCACGGGGAGAGAGAGCGGACTTTGTTCTGGTAGCGCGTGGGTTATGTGAATCCCGTGAACAGGCCAAGCGCTTGATCATGGCTGGTGAGGTGATGCGCGGGACGGAGCGTGTCGCGAAGCCCTCCACTTTGATTGGTTCCGAGGAAGAACTCACGGTTCTTCAGAGGCCTAGATACGTGGGTCGTGGGGGAATGAAGCTGGAAGGTGCCCTTAAGGCCTTTGAGGTCGATCCTGAGGGATGGGTCTGCCTCGACCTGGGGGCGTCAACCGGAGGTTTTACGGACTGTCTTCTGCAGCATGGTGCAAAGCGTGTTCACGCGGTTGATGTCGGAACCAATCAACTAGCCTGGAAATTGAGGAACGATTCCCGGGTCGAGGTAAAGGAACAGTTTAATGGTCGCTACCTCACGGAGTCTGATCTCGGAGAACGAGTGGATCTGGTGGTAATGGACCTCTCCTTTATTTCACTGACCAAGGTTCTCCCAGCAGCAATGGGGGTGCTACAGCCAAGTGGGGAGATTATCTGCCTCATCAAGCCACAGTTTGAGCTGTCGAGGGACGAAGTAGGAAAAGGAGGGATTGTTCGTGATGCTGATCTGCACGAAAAAGCGGTGGAGAAGATTCGAAGCTACATTCGGGAGGAGCTGCAGGGCGAGTGGGTAGATTGTGTTGAATCGCCGATCACGGGAATGGATGGAAATGTGGAATACCTCGCACGGCTGAGGCAGGCGGAGATCGCACCTGTTAATTGTCCGACAGATTGACCGGCAGGTGATTTTACGGTTTCCGTTTTATGCCAGCCGGGCTTTTGCGGCCCAGAGCCCCATTGCAGGGTTTCCGATAAAGTAGAATTCCTCACCATCGTCGGTGGTATGCCACCCCTCACTCCGACCGGTGGGCTGGTAGCGCTTCATCATCGTTTCGATGTCCGCATATCGGTAGCCCACATCCTCGATCTGCTGACGGGTGAGATGACCCGGGCAGTAAGTAACTGTGAAACGCCCTTCCGGGGAGCCATGGATGAGGTGAGCTGCCGCTCCAAGGTTGCTGCGCAGGTCGTCGTTGTTCTCAACGAAGTCGATAACTTCGGAGCTGCTACGATAGCCGTATTTACGAATCATTCGATCAATCTCAGGATCCTCTCCGAAAGTGCGCACGCCGGGTGCGAGAATCACGAGCTCTCCTCCGTCAGCGATTGCCATTCTCGTCCGGTAAATCCCTTTGTTGCCAATCCAGGTGCTATGGAATTCGTCAGGGTCCATGAAGACCACGACTTTCCTCAGTTCCTCATCGAGGTGATTGAAGTTGACCTCAACTGCTAGTTCCGCAGCTGCCTCGAATGCTTCGCGGTCTCCGATGAAAAGGCCTCGTGTCACCAGACTGCCACTAGCGTCAGCCTCAATGACAGTCTGGGCGTAGATGATGGGCAGATGTTCACAGAATGTGTCCTCAGCGTGGTTCAGAATCCGGCGAAGGCAAGTATCGGTTCTCCCCATCATCCGCTCTGTGCCATAGACCGATCCGATGTAGTGGCTCTCATTGATCCCGGCTTCTCCACCCGTGCCGACGAAGAGGTTTTTATTACCGTTAGCGACACCGATAACCTCGTGGGGCACGGCCTGGCCGATTGAGAGAATGAGATCGTGGCCGCCTTCCCAGACGAGCTTGTTCAGCTGCGCAGGCCATGGGCGGTTCCAGACTCCCTCGGTTGCCTCGGAAACGAAATCGGCTGAGACCTCTCCGATAGTCACAACGTCCTCGCGCCATCGATGGGGTCGGATCCGGTCCCGGGGAACAGTTGGATACATCCGCTCAAGTTGGTCATCCGTCATTGGAAAGTGGGTTCCAAGGGCCGGAAGAACGTCCGAAAGGTTGTCCTTGTAGTAGTCAGCAGCAGCGCAGGCCAGCGGGCCTGCCTTACTGTAGAAGCGTGAAAAATCAGGGGGGACGAGGAGGACCTTTCTCCGTTCACCCAGCTGCGCGAGGGCAGAGTTCAGGCCTATAGCCAAGTCTTTGTCGCTCAGTTTTGTGGTGGGCGAACCCTCGGAAAAAAGAAGCACGGCGGCTTTTACCTGCTGCCTCTTTTAAAATCGAGCGCTTAGAGGTTGTGGGGCGACTTTGTGAAAAATTTCACAAGCTGGTCTTGAGTAGGGCAAAAGCGACGGTATCCTAGTGTCCGTGGCTACGGAAAATCCTGCCCAAATGCTTTCGCATGCTGCCTACGACTCCAAGGTTGAGGGCAACATCATCTTCACGCGCCTTGATTCTGCGATCAACTGGATGCGCAAAAACTCACTGTGGCCCATGCCCATGGGGCTTGCGTGTTGTGCAATTGAACTCATGGCTACCGGTGCGGCTCGCTTTGATATCTCACGATTCGGAGCTGAGGTGATGCGTTTCTCTCCCCGGCAGGCGGATGTCATGATTGTGTCAGGGACGGTCACCTACAAGATGGCGCTGGCGGTTCGCCGTATCTGGGAGCAGATGCCCGAACCGAAGTGGTGTATCGCAATGGGAGCGTGTGCGTCGAGTGGGGGAATGTATCGGAGTTACGCGGTGCTTCAGGGAATTGATCAGCTCTTACCCGTAGACGTTTACATCTCCGGGTGTCCACCCCGCCCGGAGGCTCTTCTTGAAGGGTTGATGAAGCTCCAGCGGATCATCGAAGGAGAAACTCCCATCAAGGATCAGATCGCAGGTATCCGCGAGGCAACCTCATGAGTGTTACTGGAAGGAAAGCAGATGAGGGTCGCTCCGACTCGAGTAAGTTGCGAAAGCAGTTTGGTCGGACCAAGGTTCGTGAGATGTTTGAATTCCGAGGGGAGTATACCGTCGTGGTAAAGCTCGGTGCCCTCGAAGAAGTCCTTGGGTATTGTCGGAGCGTTCTGGGTTATGAATTTCTTCTCGACGTCAGTAGTGTAGACAATATGGGGGATGATCCTCGCTTTGAAATTGTCTACGAACTCGCGACAACTGACGATCGTAAGCATCTTCGTGTGAAGGCTCCGGTCGCAGAGGGAGAGGAAGTGCCAACCGCGGTTCATTTGTGGAAAACCGCCAACTGGCATGAGCGAGAGGTATACGACATGATGGGTCTGAAATTCAAAGGACACCCCAACTTGAAGCGGATCCTCATGTGGGAGGGATACCCCTACTACCCACTGCGAAAAGAGTTTCCGCTCGCAGGAAAGCCCAGTGAGATGCCGGATGTCGCCTTCAGCGGTATCGCTCCCCTCGAGGGGGGACCTTTTGTGACGAGCCCCGGTACAGACCGGGTTCGGGGAGAACCTCGCGCCAAGGGGGAAAGCTAGGTTTAGGAGTCCAAAGGGTGTGCGCGGCCCCGGATCGGGTTGGGGTGGAGAGTCTTTCTCCTTCCGAGTCTTTTGAAAAAATGGCACCCCGGGTTGAATTACCAGCGTATGAAACGCCCTTTCCTTCCCTTGCGCCTTAGCGTTCACCAACCAGGAGCTGATGGGCTCACGTTCCTGACTGCGTTATTGGTCATTACGCATTTGGTCACCGAGGCTTTAGGTGGGCCTGAGACTTTGGATGCAACTGGGTTCTATAGTCTGTTTGGGCTCAGTCGACCCGGGATACTGGGAGGTCAGGTATGGCAGCTCCTGACTTACTCTTTTCTCCATGGCTCACTGTTGCACCTGATCATCAATGTGGTTGTCATATATGCGATCGGTGGGCGGGTTACCCGTATTCTGGGAAGCTGGAGAACTGGGGGTATCTATATCGGGGGCGTTGTGGGAGGAGGCTTCCTGCATATCCTTCTGTTCCCGGCCAATCCTCTCGGGACGAGTATGATTTCCTCCTACCTGCCTCTGGTGGGAGCGTCTGGGGGAATGATGGCTCTTCTGATCGCGCTCGTCAGCTTGTCACCCGATTCGCGGATGTGGCCGCTGATGATCTCTGGTAAGAATCTCGGGCGGGGGGTCATGCTCTCGGCCCTGATCCTTTTTCTGTTCACTCCCGGCGTGGGATTTCCTGGCCTTTCCAAGGTAGGGAACTGGGTAGCGAGAGATGAGGCCTTGGGGGCCAGCCTGTTCCTTATCAGTCACCCCTGCCATATTGGAGGAGGACTAGTCGGCCTTCTCTTTTCTCGTCGCCTGCTGGGTGAACCGGTCAGTTTGGAGGAGTTGCGACGCGACCGCAAAAAGCGAGAAGAGCGAAACCATTCAAAGAGTTAACCTAGTTCTTCAGGAGCGAAGCCATGATCCCTTAGTCCTTCTTGGAAGAATCAGACTTTTGGGAGGATTTCTGCGTCGTGGGGTAGGTTTTCGGACTCGACGAAGGAGTAGGGCGCGATGTTCTCTCCGGCCTGCTGCGAGAAGGCTGAGAACGGGATGACATTCTAGGGGAACTGGACTGGCTTGAGGGATACGTTTTCGGAGGCGTTTTACGAGAGGTAAACGAGCGAGGACTACTGGATGAGTCCTGACGGTTTCGCGAGGATGAGGCAGGTGGGATCTCACGATTTCCTCCTGAGAAGGGAAGCTTGAGTTGAGAGCTGCCCCAAGACGGCCGAGAGCTTTCCTTCATGGAGCGACTGTCCAGCTTCCCGTTGTCTCCCATCCTGTGGTCTCTGTGGCGGTCGTTACCTCGATCATGACGGACTCGATCGCCTCCATGAAGCGGCTTACGGTAATCGCGGTAGTAGGTGTGATAGTTGGTGCGGTGTCCTCCACGACAAGGGTAGTGACTGCAATGCGAACACCTGGTGTGGCGATAGCGGTAATAGCTTTTATGAATCCCGATATAATAATCGCTGAAAAAACCGTTATGGTAACCGCCGTGATAGTGCCCATGGCTGTTATCGTAATAAGAGGAAGCGTAAGGGTCATACACACAAGAACTCAGGAGAATGGTTGAAAGCAGGCAGATCGAGAAGGGCAGGAAGGGCTTCATGAGTGTATGACGGTCAGGAGGATTATTTTATTCGGTAGGACCCGGCTTTCGCAATATGGGAAATCCTGTTTTGTTCCCTGTTCAAGGGATGAACACCCTAACCCCCCAGAGATAGAGAAGTGGTGATAAAATCACGCTATTTATCGAGAAAACAGGGGGTAGGATCCGTCATTCGCAGAATTCGGAGCATGAGAATACAATGTGCTTACAATGTCTTGCCATGATGGGGGAAAGTTCTATGGTGGACCCGAACACTCGTAAGGACTAACGATTCTCCGTGCGCACAAACCAAACATCACAACAGGGGGGCTCCCTCTCAAGAAGTCTGAGGGTAGGATTTACCTTGGTAGAGATCATGGCCGTCATGATGGTGATTGCCATCCTCTTGTCGGTTGCAGCGGTAGGAATTCAGAACATCGATCGCGGGCAGGCCACGACGTCCGCGCTTTCCGTCACGGAGGCTCTCTTTGACGAGGCTCGCAGCGCTGCCGTAGGCCGTGGAACCCGAGCACGGCTCTTGATTCACAAGGAACTGAACGACTCCGAGTTGATTGATCGTGACCGCTATCTTTCTTACATGTGTGTCGCTGTGGAAAGTACGAACCGTGAAGGGGACGTCGAAGGGGCAGGTTGGGAAGTGATCACTCGTGGAACGACGCTTCCCTCGGGGGTATATTTCAGCCCGGAGGAAAGCGAACGAGCGGCTGAGTCAATTGGGGTCGGCAAACCCGGCACGATGAGAATTGACCTCCCCGGGAAAGATGCCAACGGCGCTGACTCATTCAAGGAGTGCTACTACTTTGAGTTTAACCCCGAGGGGGTATGCATTGATGCTGAGAATCCAGGTTTGGATCCGGGTGCCGCGGTCATCTTAATCAGTGGAACGCGACCCCGAGATGTGGAGGAGCCAAAGCTGATGAAGAACAACAAGGTCGGCTTTGTGGTGTGGCGCAACGGCCGGACTTCCATTTTCCGAAGCCCTGAACAGATTGATCTTGCTCGATGAACATGGTTTTGTCCCAGCCTACTCCCAAAAAGCGCCATGGCTTCACGCTCATGGAGACCGTGATTGCGATCGGAGTCGTTGCCGTTCTCCTTACGACCTTTCTTGCAGTCTTTGGTCCTGCTTCAGCTGGTATTCGGAAGGCATTAAGTGCTCAGGAGGCGGGTCGCCTTACGAATTCTCTTGAGAGAGAACTGAGCACCCTTAGAGAGGGGCCAGATAGCTCTTACGATAATGCCTTCCATAAGGCCTTTGAATGGATTCGGGATTCAGGGAAAGAGGATAAGGCAGTTTTTCTGTATAACTATCGTGGAGACCCCAACCAGATCAGGGAGGATGCCTCGCTGGAACCCTTTGCTCTAGCCAGCGGACAGTCAGGGCGGGACTTCATACTTCAGCCGGCCGTACGTCGGTTAGGAGATGCGGATCAGGATTTCCGGGAGGACTTGGAGAGAATTGAAGGCCGAGTCTATCTAGTGAAGATGACTCAGATGATTTATGATGATGCACAGGACCCCGTGCTGGTTCCCGGAACCCACGGCGAGATCAAGAACATGCACAGCCACGATCCGGTTGATAACGTGGTAGATTATCCGGGTGCAGTNATCGCTTACACAGCCGATTTCTACGCGCTGAAGAGTAATAAATTCGACTACATTGAGCGCCTTGATCTGATCGATGATAATGGAGATGGCGATCCGGACCTGTTAGGCAAGCCGCTGTTCTCACGTAATCTCGGAGTAAGGCGGTAACTATAATCCTTTCTTTTTTACAATGACCACCCTCTTCCCTCAGATGCGTCGTGCGCGCGGCTTCACTCTTGCCGAGTTGATGGTGGCGATGGCGATCACCGTGATTCTCATGACCCTGCTAGTATCCGTGACTGCGGTTGCTTTGGACGGCTGGAGAGTCAGCAGGAACAAGGTCAGAGCGTCACGACAGGCCAAGGCTACGCTTGAGCAGATGAGTCGTGATTTTGAAGCAATGGTTGTGCGAACGGGAACAAATTTCGAGTGGCTCTACACCGAAACCGATCCGGATGACCCCGGACCGAATGACAATGAAAGCCCGAACGCGGCGAGGATCCTGATGTTTTCCGCAGCGACCGATCGTTACGACGGAGATGTTGAGGGTAGGAATGACAAGGGGGGTGATGTGACCGGTCTAAGCTATAAGCTTCTGTATAAGGACCCGATCACTGATGCGTATGATGACCGGTTCAGTGTGTTTGCGCTCTATCGGAAACTCGTAAATCCTGATGAGACCTTTGAGTTTCTTCTGGAGCATGATCCGGTTGCTCCAAAAGACCTCGACACGAAGTTCAGGCGATACGACGCGGAGCTTGGGGACTCAGATAACTTTGTCTGTGAAAACATTTTTGAAGTAAGCGTGGTATTCACGGTTGAATACACCGAACTGGTGGGTGGCAGACTGGTGACCAAGATCGAGCGGGTTCCCATCATCCGGACGGCTGGCGGAGAGGCTGCAGAGACGTTCAGTTTCACCGGGAATGGGATCAAGGTCGATGACGATGACGGCGTAGAGTTCGGGAGAGGGCGGATCTCGTCGGTGGATCTGAGTATCACGGTCCTGACTGACGGAGGAATTGCTCAGTTGAGGAGGGGAGGCAACTTTACCGGGACAGCTCTCGAAAAATTTCTTTCCAAGAACTCCTACCAGTATTCCAAGACGATTCTGCTGCCGCAGCCATAGCTTCGGGAGGATCAAGGCCTCTTTTAGCAGGCACAGGGGGGAAGAGGCGCGTATTTCTGGTGACACTGTATTGCCCATAGGCGTGCAGAAAACGTGGCGAGCTGGTCACTTTCCCTCTTGAGGTCAGACCACATTTGCTCGCACCCTGCGGACCAACATGGGATTCAACGCTCTTACTTTTCTTGCCCAGGCCAGTGGGGAGGCATCGCACGACACCTTTCGTCTCGTCTCGGTTCTCGTTCTTTCGATTGTCCTGATTCTTGTCCTGATTCTGGCATTCAGGATTCAGGCCTTTGTGAGTCTTCTCGTGGCAGCGATCTTCGTAGGGATTGCCTCTGGCACGATGGAACTCATTGAGGTCGGGGATACCATCAAGGATGGCATGGGTGGATCCTTGGGTTTTATTGCGACGATTATTGGATTAGGGGCGATTTTCGGGCAGATGATTGAGCACTCGGGTGGAGCTCAGAGTCTTGCCAATGGAATGCTGAAAACCTTTGGTGAGCGTCGGGCTAACTGGGCCATGCTGCTTACCGGCTTCCTCATTTCTATTCCGGTATTCCTCGATGTGGGCGTGGTGATCCTCGCCCCCATCATCTATGCGCTGGCTCGCAGGAGCGGAAAGTCCGTCCTCGTATTCGCCCTGCCATTATTGGCAGGAATGGCGGTGACTCACGCCTTTGTTCCTCCAACTCCGGGGCCTACGTTCGTGGCTTTTGCTCTTCAAGTTCCCCTTGGCTATGCGATCCTCTGGGGTGTCGTAGTGGGACTTCCTACCGCCCTGATCACGATTCCTCTGTGCCGTCGCCTTGGGGAGAAATTCCATATTCAACCTCCCCCTGTAGTTGAGGAGACGGAGGAAGAGCCCGTTAAGACCATTGGCCTTCCCTCGGTGTTGACCATCCTGGCGGTCCTCGGAGGACCAGTGCTCATCATTGTCATTGCCTCGTTTGTCGAGGGATCCATTGCGGCCCGCGTTCCTGATTTTCTGGCAACAGAGGAGGGGAGGACCTTGACCGAAGGAATGGAAAAGAAGAGCTCCTTCGACACGGCTCTCGGCGAGCTGAAGAGAGGGTCAGCACTTCCCTCCCAGATAGTTCTTTTTCTAGGGCATCCCATAATCGCCCTGCTGATTGGAACCTGCGTTGCGATCTACGTCCTGGCCATGCGTCGTGGTGTGAGAGGGAATGCTCTCATGGAAGTGGCGACCAAGGCTTTGGGTCCTGCCGGCATCATCATTCTAGTGACAGGTGCAGGAGGAGTCTACAAGCAGATGCTCATCACTACCAAGGTGGGCGATGCTTTGGCTGATATTCTGCAGCGATCGGGGTTTGGCCCTTTGATTCTTGCGTGGGTGCTTACAACGATCATCCGGATCGCACAGGGTTCCGCTACTGTGGCGATGGTCACTGGTGCCGCCTTGATCAGCCCGTTCCTCGTAGCAGGGGATTATTCAATATCACAGCTTGCGCTGGTCACGATTGCTATTGCGGCCGGAGCGACCGGATTTGGGCATGTCAACGATAGTGGTTTCTGGATCGTTAACCGCTACTTTCACATGACGGAACGCGAGACCCTTCTGACGTGGACCACCTTGCTGACCGTGATCTCTCTGGTGGGCCTGGGTATCGCGTCCCTTTTGTGGATGTTCGTATAAGTCCAGTCCCGCTGCTCTCGCTATCCGAAAAGTCCGGTGAGCGGAGTACCATCCCGTGCTCCAAGTCTGAAGGGGCGGCGGCTGGGTGACATGAGGGTAAGGTCGTGAGGAACTCCCATTGCAAAACCGATGGTGGCATTAAAGTCCGGTCCGCCGACCGGATTCTCGACCACATTGGATCCTGTCTCATCTGTTTTTCCGTAGACCTGACCGCCCTTGATGCCTCCCCCGGCAAGAAGATAGGAAAAGGCCTTTGGAAAGTGATTTCGTCCCGAACGAGCCTGCACAATCTTTGGGGTTCGTCCGAATTCGGTAGCCACAACCACAAGCGTGCTCTCCAGTAGACCTTTTCCTTCAAGGTCCTTGAGGAGGGCTGACAGGGCTTGATCGAGAATCGGAAGTTTCTGTTCGCACTGATCGAAATTGTCGTTGTGCCAGTCGAATCCACCGAACTCAACGTCAACAAAGCGAACTCCCCGTTCGACGAGTCGCCGGGCAAGGAGAACACCCTTGGAAAAGTTATGATCACCATAGGCAGAGTGTACCTTTGAGTGTTCCTTCTTGAGGTCGAAGGCTTCGAGATCCTTGCTCTCCATCAGTTTGACAGCCTCATCGAAGACTTGGTTGTAGGCGCGCACATTTTTCTGGCCCTTGTGAAACTGGGCGTCGAATTGCTTGTCGAGGAGCTGTCGGAGTGCCAGTTGTTTATTGAACTGATCCTCGCTTACGTGCCGCAGGCGGCGAACATTCTGTAGACCAGCGGTAGCATCCCCAACCGGCAGTGGAGCATACTGGGGTTCAAAAAATCCGGCTGCCGGGTGGCCATTGCCGGATCCGACTGTGACGAAAGAGGGGAGGCTCTTATTGGCTCGTCCCTTCAGTCTGGTGATCCATGCTCCGTTGGACGGGTGAACAAGAGAAGCCCGCTGAGTATAACTCGTCCGCATGAAATATCTTCCTGGGCCATGGGCTCCCTGTGTGGAGGTCATGGAATTTACCAGTGCGACCTTGTCCGCCTGGCCGGCAAGTTTGGACATGTAATGTCCAAGTCTGACACCATCGGCCTTGGTTTTAATTGTTTCGGTTGGCCCCCGAAATTCGTCCGGAGCATCAGGCTTGGGGTCGAACGTGTCGAGGTGTGTCATTCCGCCTGACATAAAGAGATAGATGACACTCTTAGCCTTGCCTCCGCCGCTTGCGATAGCAGCAGGATCAGCGGCAAGGACCGAGGGAGAAAACAGCTCCGCTGCACTTCCTGCGATGGTGACTCCCAGGCAGCTCCGAGCAGCAGCGGTCATGAAGGACCTCCGGGTCACTTCGTCTAGTTTGTTGAAATCAGACATGATGGGTATTGAGGGGTAAGAAAGGACAGAATGATGACTTACTGTACAAAGAGGTACCGCTTAGAGGTCAGCATCGCACGTGCAAGAGTGAAGATGTCCTCTCGATCCTCCGCGAGGGGAAGGAGATCTTTTTTCTCTGCCGCGGAAGGGCGACAGGAATAAAAGGCGAGGAAGAGATATTCCAGCCTTTGTTCCGGATTGGTGATCTCGGCCAGAGCCTCGAAGGTTTTCGAGCGTCGATTCTCAGTGCCCGCCGCAGCCTGTCCGTTTAGCAGGGTCAGAGCCTGAGGTATCGTCGCATCGGTGTGCGCGGCCTCCGGACTGTTGCGATCAGAGCCGCCAAATTGACGGACCATGCTACCGGCACTGAAGGGGCTAGGGTGTTCGGAAGCCCGCATGTTGACGGCAGCCCGACCAGCCCTCGAACTACGATTTGTGACAGCACTCATGCCCGTCATGCTCTCCTGCTTCTTTCTTCCGTTGGCCCGGAGTTGTGTTTGCTGGCGCTTGAGGCGCCGCTCCTCCTGGATGTTCCCGGCCGCTTTGGCCTTGGTGATAGCGATTTGTATCTCGCGGTTTTTTCTCTGGTAGATCCGCCTCTGATCATCCATTTCCTGAGCTTCCTGGCTGGACTCAATGAGTTTGCTCGCAGAGAGGTTTAGCAGGGCATCGACGTCACTCTGGTAATTTTTCCATTTGTATTCGAGGCCCGTATTGACCTTGTCGTCGGTGTTACCGAAGGCAAGAACCGTAAAGGAGTCATAGAGTTCCTCGGCTGACATGCGCCGAAGCTGGGGGCCGATGAAATCATAGTCTGTTCCGGGGGTAGCCTCCACCGGCGATACCTGACGTTGGAAGAGCTTGGTGTGGTAGAGGATTCTCTCAAAGTCCCGGGTGCGATAGCCGACTCCCTTCATGACCTTTTCGATATAGTTGAGAACTTCCGGGTGGGACCCCTTCAGTTTGTCGCTCCAGTCATCTACTGGGTCGACCAATCCATGCCCGAAGGTCCGGCGCCAGAGCCGGTTTGCAATCACCTTCGCAAAATAGGGGTTTTCGTCGCTGGTCACCCAGTCTGCGAAGACTTTTCTCCGGTCTTCAGGATTCACCTCCGAAGCCTGCAGGCCGAAAAGAGTGGCGGGCTGAATGACTTCTCCGGGCTCACCATCCTTGTATTGATAGTCGTCCGGCAGCTTGAGTTCCTGACTCCGAGACTCCACAATTTCGTTCCTATTGAAATAGCGCAGTAGATAACGCATTTCGCCGGTGATTCGTCTCAGGAGGCTGCCGCGGGCCTTGGCCCTTGTGGCTTTGTTCTTGGATTTGAACGCCCGGTTCATACCAGGGTGATTCTTCCGTGAGTGGTCGGCGACCTTGTTTACCAACTGGCGCGCTTCATCGCTCCGATACGTAATGCCGCCACTGAAGGCTGCCATCTCGTAATATTCCATCTGGGTCCATGAGTCGAAGGGATGATCATGGCACTGCGCACAGCCGATCTGATGCCCAAGAAAGACCTGGACAGTGTTGCTGACGTTATCGAGAAGCATGCCGCGGTCACGGAGGTAATATCCTACGGCAGGATTTTTGGAGGTATGACCCTCGGCCGAAAGCATTTCGTGGACGATGTTGTTCCAAGGCTTGTCAGAAGCCAGTGAGTTTCGCAGCCAGACGTGCCAACCCAGCCCATATTGTTCTTCGTTTGTCTGCAGGCGCAGAAGGTCGGCAAAATAATTGAAGGCGGAACTGTCGTATCCTGGAGAGGAGATCAGTTGCTCGATCAAGCGCGTCCGCTTGTCTGGCGTTTTGTCGTCCAAAAATCGGGATGCTTCCATGGCGGTTGGAATGCGACCGACAATGTTGAGATATGTCCGACGGACGAAGGTGCCCTCGCTGACGATGGGAAGCGGCTGTAACTTCTTGGCCTTGAGGTCTGCTTCTAGGAGTTGATCGATTTTCGCTGCTGCCTGCAGAATCTCACGGAGATCGAGGGGCTTGGAGGGGGTTGCCTCCGCAAGGAGGCTGGGTGCGACCAGCGCCAGAAGGGCGTAGGAGACCTGTTTTATGCGGGGGGAAAGCATTGGGTAAAAGGGGAATTGGATGGGATGTGTGGCCAAGGTTACCTCCCAATGAAACCATACAGACTAAACGGAGTTGCGCCGCCTCATATTTCAGATGAAAAACTAACCTAAAAGGGCTAGGGCGAGAAGCCGTATTCGCCGATCTGAGCAGTTTATTGTCTCCGGAAAAGCTACTGGCTGCGGCTTTTTGGTCCTGAGCTTCGATACGCGTATCACAGGGGCTCTAAGCAGCTCTAAATTCGTGACAAGTGTTCTTATGAACAGTATTTATGAGCATATGATCACGAAGCTGCATAGTGCGGGTCTCAGGGGCGTGGAAGCGGTGGAAGTAGAGGTGGAAGTGAACTCTCCGGGGCGGGGGGTGCCCCGAATGACCATTGTCGGGCTACCCGATGCTGCAGTGAGGGAATCCGCGGAAAGGGTGAGCTCGGCAGTCTCTGCCTCAGCGCTACCAAAGGATGACGGCACGATCACAGTGAATCTCGCACCTGCCGACCTGAAGAAAGAAGGGCCTTCGTTTGATTTACCGATTGCGCTGGCCGTGGTTGCTTGTGCGGAGGGCGTGGACCTGAAGGGAGCTGGGGACTGTCAGATCATCGGGGAGCTTGCTCTCGATGGTTCGGTTCGTCCTGTGAAGGGGATTCTTTCGGCCGCGATAGAAGCAAAGACCAGAGGAAGGAAGAGGCTTCTGGTGCCTTTGGAAAACGCGTGCGAGGCAGCAGCGGTAACAGGGATCGAGGTTTTCGGCGTGAGTGGGCTTCGCCAAGCTTGGGGTTTTCTCTGTGGAGAGGAGAAGTTGGAACCGGCGGTGGCACGAATCTCCCCAGATTCCCGGGCAGAGTCCTATCCGGTCGACCTCGGGGAGGTCCAAGGCCAGAAGCATGTCAAAAGAGCTCTCGAAATTGCGGCGGCTGGATCACACAACATTGTGATGGTAGGTCCGCCAGGAACAGGAAAATCCATGTTGGCAAAACGCATGCCTACGATCCTTCCTGAGATGACGGAGAGAGAAGCCATGGAGACAACCCGAATTCACTCCATTGCGGGTCACCTGGCGGCAGGATCGGGGCTGCTCAGAAGCCGGCCTTTTCGGAGTCCGCATCACACGATCTCGAATGCAGGATTGCTAGGGGGAGGAAGTAACCCAGGCCCCGGGGAGATTTCTCTGGCCCATAATGGAGTTCTGTTTCTGGATGAACTGCCTGAGTTTCGTCGTCAGACTCTGGAAGTTCTGCGTCAGCCACTGGAAGATGGAAAGGTGACAATCTCGCGGGCAGCAGGAACTTTATCCTTTCCTAGCAAGGTGCTATTGATTGGTTCTTTGAATCCATGTCCCTGTGGTTATTTTGGGGACCCTTTCCGTAGTTGCTCCTGCTCGCTCCGTCAGGTGGAGAGGTATCGGAGTAAGATTTCCGGACCCTTACTCGACCGAATGGATCTTCATATCGAAGTTCCCCTTGTTGAATTCAAGGACCTGTCATCAAGGGTGCCGGCAGAGCCTTCTTCCAGCGTACGCCAGCGAGTTTGTGAGTGTAGAGAACGTCAGCGAAGTCGTTTTGGTAAATCTTCCGCAACACGAGTGAATTCGGAGATGACTCCCAAGGAGGTGCGTCTTTCCTGTGAGATGGATCCGGAGTCTAGCGATCTGATGGAGCAGGCGATGAGTCGACTTGGTCTTTCAGCCCGGGGCTACGATAGGATCCTGAAGGTAGCCCGGACAGTGGCTGACTTGGCAGGCTCCCAACGGGTCCTGCCCGAGCACCTTCTCGAAGCCATTCAATTTCGCTCCTTGGACCGCAAATTGGCAGGGTAGCCACTGTATCATGCTGGAAATGGAGAGAGTACTTTCGGTAAGAGCCGTTATAATGGCTGCGGGCTGTCACCTTATGGAAGGCTGTCGAACTTTAAGTATTGGGCCGGGTTTCGACGCCTAACAGCGTCGCCGGGCAGTAGATAGGTTAGATGTAAGGACGCACTAGGAAGCATTCATCTTCTGGGCGAGATACTGCTCCAGGCCAATCAGCCCGATGAGGTCAAATTGTGATTCGGCCCAGTCGATACTCTCTTCGGATTCGACAACCATTCTTTCCATGAGGTCACGGCTGCCTGCGTCCTTTCTCTCGATTGCCAGAGATACAGCTTCGTTGTAGGTCGCCACTCCCTGTTTCTCGAGTGCATAGCTGTTCTCGATGTGTTCGCGAGGGGTGGCTCCGACCTTAATCTCGTTGTAGCGAGAGATCTCCGGGGTTCCACCCAGATAGAGGATCCGGTCGATGACTTCCTCAGCGTGCTTCATCTCTTCAATCGACTCATCGTAGAAGTGCTTAGCCAGAGCCTCCAGCCCCCAGTCCTTGCACATTTTAGAGCTGATGAAGTAGAGGTTGATAGCGGTCAGTTCAATTGTGAGTCCTGCGTTGAGGGCATCGATTACGTCTTGGTCTCCTTGCATGTGTATGATGGTTTTCAAGAAGACGATAGGAGCTCCTTGACCAAGTCCAAGGGATAATTCCTGACTTTGCCTATTGTTACTGAGACCTCATCTCATCTGTTCGATAACGAAGGATGCGCCGGGACTCGTATCCTGCCCTTCGCGGTGAGAGAGGGGGTAGCAGATCACGGTACTACCTCCCCCCGAGCCTGCTATTTTACCAAGCTGCCTGTGCGGCCTTGATCTGCTCCGCGTTTAACCCGAGGGCTTCCAGAACACCGGTAGCCATCATCTTGTTGCCGTCGGGATTCATGTGGACGCCATCAGAGGTAAGGAGCTTCCCGTTTTTCTTGTCGCTACTTGCCTCGATGATGGACTGCATACCAGCGTTTAAGTCAGCAAGAAGACATTTCTTTTCTTTCGCGAGCTCTTTGAGAAAGTCGTTGTAGGTCGCAAGCTTCTTGTTGTTGGCATTATTCTTGTCCTCTCCGATCATGGTGGAGGTGAGAAGAACCACTTTAACCCCAGCCTCCTGACACCTTTCGACGATCTTGGTGATATTGGTCTTGTAGTCGGCGAGGTTGACACCGCGTTTGCCGTGCCAGACGTCATTGACGCCACAGCTGAGGGTCATCCAGTTGGGGTTTTTGCTCAACACGTCGCGCTCCAGCCTCGCAAGCATCTGATTGGACTTATGACCGCTGATTCCGGCCGGGATGGCAGAAGCCTTTACGCCCGCTGATTCGAGGCCTCGGATGGCGAGTCGAACGTAGCCATTTGGGCGCGCTCCCGCCTGCGTGATGGAATCGCCGAGGAACGCGATTTTCTCACCATCTTTTACGGCGATATCCGCCATTGCGGTCATCGCAACTGTCAGCACGGCGGAGGTTGTCAATGCGATCCGGGGAGCTGTTCCAACTGCTAGTCTATTCTTTAGTTTCATTTGTCGAGGTGGTGATAATTTCAGATCCGCGAGGGTGCGGACTCGGGATGTGCCGGTATCAGGGGTGAGGAGTCAACGCCAATCGCCCCAGGGAGGTTCCGAATTGACTGCAGGTTGATACGTGAGCAGGAATACTGGCATGCCCCATTTGTGTCAGCGTTTCCAACTTTCAGCCCTTTTGGCCTCTCTCATGCTCTCATGCGGACTGTCTTTTTCAGACGACCAATCTGCAAACTGGTCTCAGTTCCGTGGTCCTGGGGCGCGGGGTGTGGCAAGCAATCCGAACTTGCCGGAAAAGTGGTCTGCGACCGAGAACGTAGAATGGAAGCGTGATCTGCCAGGGCGGGGATGGTCCTGTCCGGTGGTATGGGGCCAGCGGGTTTTCCTGACGACCGTCGTTAACGAGGGTGTTTCGGAGAAACCTAAGAAGGGGCTCTACTTTGGAGGAGAGCGGCCCAAATTTCCGGAGACAATACATCATTGGAAGGTCTTTTGTCTCGATCTGCACAGTGGGAGCATAGTCTGGGAGCGGGAAGTGCATCGGGGTAAGCCCGAGTCTGCTATTCACGTAAAGAATAGTTATGCGTCCGAGACCCCGGTCACGGATGGAGAGCGGATCTACTGTTACTTTGGAAACCTTGGAGTCTTCGTTTTTGATATGGACGGCAATCCACAGTGGTCAAAAAGATTCACCCCACGCAAAACCCGTTACAGCTGGGGAACGGCGGCCTCTCCAGTGCTTCACGAGGGCCGGCTCTACATCGTGAATGATAATGAGGTAGACTCTTGGTTGCTGGCTCTTGACGCCAAGACGGGGAAGGAGGTCTGGAAGGTAACCCGGGACGAAAAAAGTAACTGGTCGGCTCCGCATATATGGGAGAACAAGAAGCGCACTGAGATCGTGGTAGCCGGTAGTGGTCGAACGGTCTCCTATGATCTTGCGGGTAAGGAGCTCTGGTGGTGGCGTCGCGGAATGTCGAGTATAACGATCGCCACCCCCTACTCATCATCAGACCTGCTCTACGTCAGTTCGGGATATGTGGGAGACAAGAAAAAGCCGATTTATGCGATCAGGCCTGGCGCCCAAGGAGATATTTCCATCAAGCCCTTCAAGAAGAGCGATAATGACTACGTCGCTTGGTGTAACTGGGAAGCGGCTCCATACAATCCATCAACCCTGCTGTATCAGGGGCAGCTCTATTCGCTCCTCGACAGGGGGTGGCTGAGGGCTCTCGACCCCAAAAGCGGGGAGTTTGTCTACGAGCGCAAGCGTCTTCCGCCCGGTGCGGGGTATACAGTTTCTCCGTGGGCCTACAATGGGAAGATTTTCTGCCTTAACGAGGACGGAGAGACCCGGGTCGTAGAGGCGGGGCAGGAATTCAAGTACCTCCATACGAACAAGCTTGCGGATGATGACATGGCTATGGCCAGTCCCGCGATGGTTGGAGATCGTCTCCTCATCAGGACCTCAGCCCGGGTCTACTGTATCAGGAAGGAAGAATAAGGATACGCTTTCCTGTCTCGTAAACTAGCGGCTGCTCACAGGTGGCCATTTATAATCAGCGGCGGCGAGATTGTGGCTTTAAATACCTCCTCGGAGTAGAGCCCGGACTGGCAACCCGGCCGCTGCTCTTTTCAATCACCGTGACCTGAACAGGAGAGCCTATCTCATCAAGGCGCAGTTCGTAGGTTTCACCGGGCCGGGATTCAAATCCAAAGGGAGCGGTGCCACGAATGGTCCTTCGTCCTCGCTTGAGAGTGAAGATGACCGTGCCCGCGGGAACGCGATACTTACGAGGCGCCAGCATCTCGAATGGTGTTTCAAAGCGGAGGAGCCATCCATTGCTACCTTTATCCTCAGGGCCAATCAGGCGTCGTCCCGTAAAGGGTTCTTCCGCTGGCATGACGACAAGCGCAAATCCTGCCTCTCTGGTGATCCGGCTCGAGGAGTGTGGTTTATTTGCACAACCGGAAAACAACACGATGATGCCGAGGGCGCCAGCGGCGGAAACTGAAGAAAGGATGCGCACGATGTGGACAGGTATTAATGCGTCAATACATCCAATATAAAAAGGAAGGTTTACTGTTTCTGCGAGAAGCAACTCGAAAAGGGTATATTTTATCCATGTCCCAGAGAGAGAGTTGGATGGACTGTAGTGGGTTTGCTACAATGCGGAAACGGATTGACTGCCTCCAGCTGTGCTGCGGGAGGAAGGGCCCCGAAACTCATATGCTAAATCTTCCCATTTTTTCATGAGCCGAATTCCTACCTCAGTTCTTTGTTGTGTTCTTACGGCGGCTGCCTTTCTTGTCGGTGAAGCAGCAGCTGACAGCATTGGTATCAATTTTAACAGCAACCGTGATGCTGCTGTTGCGGAGATTGGGTCATCTGAGTCCGCGGGTCTTCCTGCCATTGCACAAGTCAATTGGAACAATACTAATGGAGGGTCGTCAGCTACGGACGGAGCCAGCGGTAGTACGGCGGATATTTTGAGCCCCTCGGCGGGATTGCTGGTTGATGACAGTGGTAATCCAGTGGCAGTCACCGTGAGTTGGTCATCTAATGGAACGTGGAATACCAATAACGGGAGCTCTAATGGAAACGCCAAGCTGATGAACGGGTATATCGATGCGATTAACGCCGGAGGCCTTGCGCGCATTGACTTGGCGGGTATTCCCTATGCTCAATACGATGTCTACGTGTATTTCGGGAGTGATGGTAACGGCAGAACTGGATCTGTTTTCAGTCCAACTGCCGATCAGGAGTTTTTCTTCACGACGTTTTCAAGTCGAGGTGGTTTCGATGGCGGGGATTACCTGCTTACCGAGGCTACTGCCGGGAATCCCGAAGCGAATTACTGTGTGTTTCGTGATCAGACTTCGGGAACGTTTTCGGTGCAATTGAATCGTGGTTCCAGCAACTCAGGGTTTCATGGAATTCAAATCGTGGGAACTTCAGTGCCAGGTGCACCAGCGGTAGTAACCAATCCAGCCACTCTGGTCTCCTCTGAGTCTGCACGGCTTAATGGTGCAGTCACCGACGTGGGGTCAGGAGCTCCGGCAGTAACAGTGTATTATGGAGAAAATGATGGCCTGACAAATGCTGAAGACTGGGATTCTGCGGTGAGTCTGCAGGGCCCACAGGCAGGTGCTTTTTTTGCTGATGTCGCCGGTCTACTTCCGGGGCAAACCTACTATTACCGTTCTTATGCGGCAAATACATCCGGGTCCGGTTGGTCAGCCGTCAGCGAGAGCTTTCAGACAGGAGTGAGCCCGCCTGCTATTGTGAACCTGGCCCCAAGTGAAATTATGACTGGTAGTGCCCGTGTTGGTGCCGAGGTGACGGCCACCGGTGGCGGAATTCCCTTGGTGACCCTTTTTTACGGGGTGAGCGATGGGGGCAGCTCTGAGGCAAGCTGGAGCAATTCGGTCCAACTGGGAGTTCAGGAAGGATCAGCGCGGACTGTGCTGACTGGATTGCAGGCTGGAGTGACCTACTATTACCGGGCGAGGGCAACGAATGAGGGGGGTGTCAGCTGGGCGCCTGTCACCGAGAGCTTGATGACCGAGCAGCCCGCTCCCCCGGTGGTCGTCAATCGTAACGCAGACAGTGTGCGAGGTGCTTCGGCAAATTTACGGGGCGAAGTAACGGATACTGGATTCGATGCGCCTGTAATAACTTTTTATTATGGAAGAAGCGATGGTGGAGCCGAGCTGGAAGGCTGGGAGCGGTCCGTGAGCATCGGTGAGAGAACAGGGCGATTTTCCCTTTTTGTGTCAGATCTCGAACCGCTCACCACCTATTATTTCCGGTGTCGCGCAAGCAACGTGGCCGGTTCGGCATGGGCCACGTCCAGCGAATCGTTCACCACGACAGAACTGCTCAGCAGCTCCGTGGTGATCAATGAAATTCATTACGACCATGAACCCAAAACAGAGCGGGGAGAATTCCTCGAGCTTTTCAACCCGGGGGACTCACCTGTGCTTCTTACGGGGTGGCAGCTCAATGGTGCTGTCGATTTTGATTTCCCTGAAGGTACATCGATAGAGGCCAATGGTTTTCTTGTCGTTGCCGAGGACCCGGAGGCAATGCAATCGATTTTTGGTTTCGATAATGCTCTGGGTCCGTATTCGGGAAGGCTGAGTAACGATGGAGAACGCATCGAGCTTGAGGATGAGAATGGATCACTGGTGGATGAGGTATCCTACGAGATCGGGTTTCCCTGGCCGACGGCTTCCCGGGGAGGAGGTTCCTCGATGGAATTGATCAACGAGGACCTTGATAACCAGCTCGGTAGCTCGTGGCGATCTTCGGGGAGCGTGATATCCGGAGGACCTCAGGTGACCTACGTCTCTGCAGGAGAAACATGGAGTTATCGGAGGGGAACCAGCGAGGCCTCCGCACCCCCGGACGCATGGCGGATGCAGGATTTCGTCGAGGATGCGACTTGGACAACTGGACGGGCAGGATTCGGTTACGGGGATGGCGACGACGCTACTGTCCTTAGCGACATGCGAGGCAGTTATTCCAGTGTCTATCTGCGAAAGGATTTCAACGTCACGGGAGAGATTCCAAGGCAGCTCTCCATACGTGTCTACCATGATGACGGGGCGATCGTCTGGATTAATGGTGATGAGGTGGCCAGGGTGAGCGTGGACCAGGGAGATTTGACATACCGTGGGATCCGGGCATCAGACCCTCAGGGCGGATCTGACGGTAGCGCGATAAACAACCACGAGGCGGCATGGACCGAAGTGATTTACCTCGGTGCCCGGAATACCCTCAGGACGGGGACCAACACGGTAACGGTCCAAGGATTTAATGGAACCCTTTCCAGCAGCGACTTCTCACTTGATTGCGAGCTGAGAACTCCTCCGCCCGGGAACCCGGCAGTTGGTGTTCCAACCCCGGGACAGGCTAACACGGTCTACGCCTCCAACGCCCCGCCAAACATTCGGCAGGTTAATCATTCGCCGTTACAGCCTTCGGCTGCGGAGGAAGTACTGGTCACCGCAAAGGTTTCAGATCCAGATGGTGTGCGAAGGGTCACCCTGACCTACCAGCTGGTTGAACCGGGGGCCTACGTGCACAAGGAGGATTCCGCATACGAGGATGGATGGATTTCTCTCGAAATGGTGGATGACGGTAGTGGTGGCGACATGGCCTCCGGCGACTCCATCTTCTCTGTTTCCATTCCCTCCGCCGTGCAGGTTCATCGCCGCCTTGTCCGCTACAGGATCACGGTTGAGGATGAGCTTGGGATTTCTCAGCGCACACCTTTCGAGGACGATGAATCTCCCAATTTCGCCTATTTCTGTTACGATGGTGTCCCTGACTGGTCAGGGTCGAAAAGGCCGGGAGTGCTTCGCAATGAGAACTACTCTTCAGAAGCTCTGGAAAGTATTGCGGTGTATCATCTGATTACCAAGGAGTCTGATGTGATCCAGTGCCAGTGGACAGGTCCGACGGACGGGCAATATCGCTATCTCGGAACATGGGTTTATGAGGGAAAGGTCTACGATCACATGCGTTACCGCATTCGGGGTCGTGCCTCTACCCGGCAGGTGGGAAAGAACAAGTGGAAGTTCAATTTCAACAGGGCTCGCCCCTTTGAGGCACGGGATAACTATGGACGTAAATACGATGTCAGCTGGGATAAAATCAATGGACTGCCTGCAACCAACCCGTGGTGGAGGAATAATGCTTCCACCGACGGTACGGTTTTCTGTGAATCCCTCAGTTTTCGATTGTATCAGTTGGCAGGAGGCCTCGCCAGCAACACTCACTTCTACCACTTTCGCATCATCGATCAGGAGGAAGAGGCCCCTTCTGACCAGTATGATGGAGATTTCTGGGGCCTCTATACAGCGATCGAGCAACCGGACATGAAGTTTCTTGAGGCCCGCAACATGCCCGAAGGAAATCTCTACAACGCCCATGGTGGATCCGGATCAACAAAGAGGGCACAGGCCTCCACCCTGCCGGCTGATAAGTCTGACCTCTTTGACTTCCAGAGTTTGCACAACAGTGGAACCTCCCGGGCACAATGGGAGGAGACGCTGGAATTTGACGATTACTTCGCATTTAACGCAATTAACCTTGCGATCAACAACTCCGATATGCGCCCGCAGGAAAATGTGAACTACTATCATAATTCGGAAACCGGAAAATGGCATATCATCCCGTGGGATCTCGATCTGACGTTTGAGGATGCTCCTCACCTGGGGCGTGGGGACACTTCGGACTGGGAGAGAATTTACCATTGCCTGCAGTATCCCGATACCAACCAGGCCTATCAGAACCGAGTGCGTGAAATTCTTGACCTGCTTCTCGACAATGGGCAATCCAGCCATGCCGTAGATGAGTTCGCAGGGTTCCTGACTCGCGGAGGACGAAATAATATTGTGGAGGCTGGACAGGCCGTCTGGGATTACCATCCCCGGAAGAGCAAGAAGGGTATATGGTATGCAAACTTTAACTCCTCTCTGCTCACCAGCCGGACCTTTGCGGGGTTGACTGAATATACGAGAGATTTCTTAACCGTGGGAGGCTACGGAAGGAGCAACCTGGCTGCCAAGTCTGCTGACAACGCGATTCCGAACAAGCCGGTTATTACGTATGTGGGTCCGTCCGGATTTCGTTCTGACGGACTCGTGTTTCGTTCGTCTTCCTTCAATGACCCGCAGGGTCGCGGGACTTTTGGATCAATGGAGTGGCGGCTTGGAGAGGTTCTTAATCCCGATTCCCCCAATTATACCGAGGGGGATCGATACGTTTATGAGATCGAGACCTTTTATCAGAGCCCGCGGCTCGAAACCTTTGAGCGAGATTTCACCTTTCCAGCGACGACCGCAAGGCCCGGCCGGACCTACCGTGCCCGTGTTCGTCATCTTGACAGTTCGGGCCGCGCCAGCAACTGGTCGGACCCGATTGAATTCACGGCTGCTACCCCGCTCCTGTCGCCCTGGATCGAAAATCTGATGGTAACTGAGGTGCACTACAACCCTCTCCGGGCCAGTGCATCTGAAATTGCAGCTGGCTTTGTTACCTCCGATTTTGAATTCATCGAGATATACAATCGAAACGCCTCCGAGACCCTGGACCTCAGGGACATCCGGTTTACCAAGGGAATTGATTTTGACTTCCGGGACAGCAGTGTCACCAGTTTGGGTCCTCGCGAATTTGCGCTCGTAGTTCGAAACACGGAAGCCTTCACATCGCGTTACGGGGAAGGGTTGCCTGTGGCGGGTAGTTATGGCCCGGACAATCTCTCCAACGGGGGTGAGAACGTGAAACTTTCCTTTGGAGCTGGCTCCGCCATCAGGGAGTTTCAGTACTTGGATGAGGATCCCTGGCCTTCCGATGCGGATGGAAGTGGGTTTTCACTCGTTCTCGTGGCTCCAGACAGTTCCCCTGACCATGCTGATCCTGCTAGCTGGACCGTCAGTTTGAACGTGGGAGGGAGTCCCGGGGCAGCGGAGCCGGGTGCAACTTTCGCCGAGTGGAAGAATGATGTTTTCACAACGGGGGAACTAGCTGATCCTGATATCTCTGGAGATGCCGTCGACCTCGATTCGGATGGAATGAGTAACCTCCTGGAATATGCCCTCGCCTCCGATCCAAAGGTTCCCGATCCAGGGAATCTTCCCGATCTCATCATGGTGCCGGATGGCTCCGTGGTTCATCCTGCGCTCCGCTACCGTCGGCGTCCTACGAGCGGTGACCTCGCATACAGTATCGAGTCCTCGAGAGATTTGATCAACTGGCTTCCGGAAGAAAGCACGGTGCTGGTCGATTCGAGCAACAATGGCGATGGTTCCGTGACAGACACGGTAAGGGTTGAATCTTCGTCGCAAGCCCTTGACCGTTTTTTCCTCCGCCTCAGGGTTGAAATAAGGTGAGTGAAGGCGCCGCTTGGGCAGGAGCGGGTTGCAAATTTTTTTCGTGCTGTCAAGCTGGTCCAACCCCAGTCATGAATCGTTGCCTTTCAATTCCGGCGTTTGTCCTGATTGTCATCATTTCTGCTTCCTGTGGTGACAAAGAGAATAGGGGAGATGGAAGCCAGCCGATGCGGCAGACGAGAGAAGCTCAAGGGGCACCGGCTTCTTCCAAACCCGAGGGAATAGTCAAGAGCAGGCCCCTTGTTGCGCGCTCAGAGCAGAAAGGAGCGAGCCTTTTCCAGCGACTTAGTCCGGACGAGACAGGCGTCACCTTCCAGAATAGAATCGACGTCTCACATCCACTCAAACGCCTTTACCATTCTGGGTTCGTGTGCGGAGGGGTCGCGATCGGCGATGTGACCGGAGATGGATTGCCGGATCTTTTCTTTGCGAGTGGACCCGGAAAAAACAGGCTGTATCGGCAAGAACGAGATTCCTTTAAATTCGAGGATATTACACGGAATGCCGGAGTCGAGGGGGAAGATGCATGGGCGACGGGGGCGGCTCTTGCTGATGTGGACAACGACGGAGACCTCGACCTTTACGTGTGTAATTATGACTCAGCGAATGCTCTTTACCTGAACGATGGCTCCGGAAAATTCAGGGAAGCTGCGGAAGAGTTTGGGCTCGCGCAAGTGGATGCATGTCTCGTGCCGAGCTTCTGTGACTATGATCGCGATGGGGACTTGGACGTGTTCCTGCTTACCAACCGCTATTACCGGAAGGGAGGACGTCCCGTTGATCCGCCTTTCGAAGAGGTTGCGGGTGGCAGGCCAAGGGTTAAACCAGAATTCAGAAAATATTACGGATTGAAGGAAAAGGGTCCGGGTTCATACGGCATGGATGAGGTAGGAAGGCCAGATTTGCTTCTGCGAAATGACGGTGGGAAATTCACGGACGTCAGCAACGAATCCGGGATCAGCGTGGATGGTCACGGGTTGTCAGCAACATGGTGGGATTACGACCATGATGGCCTGATGGATCTTTATGTATGCAACGATTTTGCGGACCCTGATAATCTGTTCCGAAATAATGGTGACGGAACTTTTACCGATACGATTACCTCGGTAGTAAATTACACGCCGTGGTTTTCCATGGGAGCTGATGCAGGGGATATTAACAACGACGGTCAGCTGGATTTCGTGGCTCTCGATATGGCTGCAACCACACACTATAAATCCAAGATGGCCATGGGTGAGATGGGAGCGATGAGATACGTGATTGAGAAAGCCATGCCCCGTCAGGTCATGAGGAATTGCCTCTACGTAAGTGTTGGAATGGGCCGCTATATTGAGTGTGCTAGCCTCTCGGGAATATCGAGTTCGGACTGGTCCTGGGCGGCCAAGTTGGCTGATTTTGACAATGACGGAAAGGTGGACCTTTTCATCTCGAACGGAATGGCGCGGGATTTCAACAATTCGGACATCACCTTTACCCCAGCCGATCAGATCGGGAAAAGTGAATGGGATCACTACGAGAATACTCCCGCGAAGCCGGAGCAGAACCTTTCTTTCAGGAACAAGGGTGATTACAAATTTGAGGACACGAGCAAAGAGTGGGGCCTTGATCACGTGGGGATGAGCTATGGTAGCGCCTATGGAGATCTTGATGGAGATGGAGACCTCGACCTCGTGACAGTGAATCTGGAGGAACCGGTAAGTATTTATCGGAACGGTTCCCAGAAGGGAAATTGCATCACCGTATCCCTGAGGGGAGTCCGCTCAAACAGTTCCGGGATCGGAGCACTGGTGACGGTTGAAGCGGAAGATGTTAAGCACGTCCGCCAGCTCGTTCCCATGAGCGGGTATCTCTCCAGCAACGAGCCGATTATTCATTTTGGGCTGGGCGAGGCAGAACGAGTGGATCGGATCAACGTGCGCTGGCCGGATGGCAAGGAGCAGGAATACCGCGGACTCGAGGTTAATCATCACCACGAGATTACGGAAGCAGGCGAAGAGCTGCCAGTCTATAAGCGCCGCGAGGTAGAACCGCTCTTTCTCCCGGAAGAGCGGCTCAGGGGAATAGTACACAAGGAGAAGGTTTTCGAGGACTTCTCGCGGCAACCGCTTCTTCCAAACAAGCTGTCGCAGCTCGGTCCAGGTGTTGCCGTGGCGGATGTCAATG
This sequence comes from Roseibacillus sp., assembly GCA_002686085.1. Classification (GTDB taxonomy): domain Bacteria; phylum Verrucomicrobiota; class Verrucomicrobiia; order Verrucomicrobiales; family Akkermansiaceae; genus Roseibacillus_B. Next base: position 76,744 of record NZAC01000014.1, read on the forward strand.
GTGATGGTAGTGAGGATTTTTACATCGCTACGGCGCGTGGCCAGTCTGGTGCGATCTTCCTGAATGACGGGAAGGGAAATTTTCGACTGGGGACCACCTCTCCCTTTGATAGGGATGAGGATACGGAGGGAATGGGAGTTCTGTTCTTCGATGCGGACTCTGATGGAGATCAGGATCTTTATGTCGCAAGTGGCAGCTATGAATATGATCCCGGGAGCCTGCTCACCCGTGACCGGCTCTACCTCAACGACGGGTCGGGGAATTTCGTGAAAGCCCCTCCGGGGAGCCTGCCGGAATCGCGGGACAACAGTAGTTGTGTGGTGGCGGCCGATTTCGATTGTGATGGAGATCTTGATCTATTTGTTGGAGGGAGGGTTATTTCGGGTGCTTATCCCGTTGCGGCAACGAGTCATCTGCTCGTGAATGAATCCAGTGACGGAGAAGTCCGGTTCGTGAAGGCCCCGGCCGCTGTCGCTCCGGGGTTGGAACAGACAGGAATGGTGACAGGGGCCCTGTGGTCTGACGCTGATGGAGACGGTTGGGTTGACCTTCTTCTCTCCCAGGAGTGGGGTCCAGTGAAGCTCTTTCGCAATGAGAGCGGCAAGCTGGTCGACGTAACCAGCCTGAGTGGTCTGCAGAAGTATACAGGATGGTGGAACAGTATAGCTGGTGGAGATATCGACCATGACGGGGACATCGACTATGTGGTTGGTAACGCAGGCCTCAATACGAAGTACCATGCGGATGCCGGCCATCCAGTAATGCTGTACTATGGGGAGTATGGAGATGAGGGCAAAAAACGTCTTGTAGAGGCTAAGTATGAGGATGACATCATAGTGCCGGCTCGTGGGAAGAGTTGCTCCACCAAGGCCATGCCGCATCTTGGCAAGAAGTTCGGGACCTTCCATCAGTTTGCCAGTGCGACTCTCCCCCAGATATACACCGAGGAGTGCCTTACGGAATCCCTCAAGCTTGAAGCGACCACGTTAGAATCGGGAGTATTCACTAATGACGGAAAAGGCAAATTCTCCTTTCAGCCCTTACCTAACATCGCCCAGTCGTCTTCGATCTTCGGAGTATCACTGGTCGACGTGAACTCTGATGGAAGGTTGGACCTGTATGCGGTCCAGAATTTTTCTAATCCTCAGTTTGAGACCCCTCCATTCCGAGGCGGACTGAGCGTGCTTTTGCTGGGCGATGGAGAAGGAGGATTCGACGCGGTTCAGCATTCTGAAAGTGGATTGGTCGTGCCTGGTGACGGGCGAGGCCTGGCTTGCACGGATTTCAACCGTGATGGGCGCCCGGATTTCCTGATCGGCATTAATGACGGTGAATTGAGGGCCTTTACAAATCGTCCGGGCCTCGCTGGGCGGTCCTTGCGGCTGGAGGGTAGGGTAGGAAATTCCCACGCTGCCGGTGCCCGAATCATCCTTTTCGCTGGGACTGGTCAACGAGTGACGGAAGTCTATCAGGGGAGTGGATATCTTTCCCAGTCGACACCGGTGATATTTCTGGATCCTGATGTTACCCGTGTGGAGGTAACTTGGCCAGGACCCGGAAAGAGAACCTCAGCGCTTGATCTTGACGAAGGGAGCAGAGAAATAGTGCTCACAATGCCTCAGTAGGAAGCTGGCAGAGCTTAGCATTTCCTAGGTATTAAGGGCCCCGATCAATGGAACAAGGTGAATTATGCTCAGCTTCGTGGCCCTAAACACTGCCCACATCGGAGAATAGTCACCTATTCACAATCCTGCTTCTGCGAGAGAAAAAGGCTTTTACTTCAGGTCTGATGCATGTGTAATCCACCAAAACCTATCTTTGCCAGAATGAAAGTTCCACAAATCCTCCTCGCACTCACAGTATCTTTGGGTGCAGCTGCCTCTCTCTCTGCCGCATCGATTGGCTTCAGCTTCAACAGTAACCGTGACAACGCCACTGCGGTAATGACCTCAACCACAGTGGCCGGGGTAGTGCCTTCGACGGGATGGGTCAACACCGATGGAGGAGGTGATGCCACCGCTGGAGCGACGGGGACGTTGGTGAACAATGGAGTAACGGTAGACTGGTCTTCCAACGGAACATGGAACACCAACAACGGCGCGGGAAATGGCGATAATATCCTCATGAATGGATACGTGGATGCCATTAACGCAGGGGGAGCAGCCCAGATTAACCTTACTGGACTGAGTGCAATGTTTGCGGGTAGCTATGATGTTTATGTCTACTTTGGCAGTGATGGGAATGGGCGGACTGGTGCGGTAGCGGGTCCCGGAGCGACCTTCGACTTTTCAACCTTTTCCAATCAGGGAGGGGTCGAGCCCTTCCCGTTTGTGCAGACTACCAGTACGGATGGAAGTAATCCTGATGCTAACTATGCTTTGTTCTCCGGTTTGACCGGGGATGCCCAGACTTTCGACCTGATCCGCGGGAGCTCCAACTCGGGCTTCCACGGAGTCCAGATCGTTGGAAACCTGATCCCTGAGCCTTCCTCCTGTCTCCTCGTTGGGATGGGCGGTTTGCTCATGATGCGCCGTCGTCGCAAGTAGGGTTCTTTTTTGATTTATAAGCCCATGTCACCTGACGGTGTCATGGGCTTTTTCGTCTCGAGAGCCTTGCGGTGCGGATCAATAGATCGCCACAGGAGGTGTCTCAAGAGATGCATCATTGCTAGTGAGCGAGTTATTCCATTTTTTCTTTATAACATCTTGTCGTGATTGACGTAATCGCCACACTACACGGAATCTAAAATCCAATGAGAACCCAATGCTTGCAAGGGGTAGTTTTCGCCCTCGCCCTCCCGGTTTGTGTTCACGCACAGTCGATCGGGATTAATTTCACAAGTGACCGTGATCTGACTGCAGAATTAGCGCCCGACGAGGTGGCGGGTCACCCTGAAGTAGCCCAAGCCAATTGGAACAGTACAAACGGCGGAGCCAACGGTAACGAAACCAATCTCCTTGGACTGACCCCGGGAACGCTGGTTGACAGTGATGGGGCTCCCACCGGAGCACGGATAACGTGGACATCCGACGGGACTTGGAACACCAACAATGGTACTGCTTCCGGGGACAACAAGTTGATGAATGGCTATATTGATCACACTGGGGCGGGATCTACCGTCGAGGTAACCAACATCACGTATGCCAGCTATGATGTGTATGTCTACTTCGGCAGTGACGGCAATGAGCGGACCGGTGCGATCGAAAGCACCACTGCGGGGCAGACATTTTCCTACAGTACTAACTCCCAGCAGGCCGGGGGATTCCCGGGAATCTACGTCCTGACCGAGGATGAGGGTGCCGGTAATCCTCCTGCCAACTACTGTGTCTTTCGAGACCAGAGCTCTCCCACCTTCTTTGCACAGGTCAACCGGGGCTCCAGTAACTCGGGTTTTCATGGAATCCAGATTGTTTCCAAAGCTCCCCCCGAGGATGGAGATAATGATGGATTACCCGATGGCTGGGAGACGGCAAACGGACTTTCGCCCACCGATGATGGATCGGTTGATGCGAGCAACGGTCCCGCGGGGGACCCTGATGCTGATGGTTCCGACAATCTGGAAGAACTGACACGAGGGACCGACCCGCAGAATGACGATAGTGATGGAGATGGTCTTTCCGATGGTGTTGAGACCGGAGGAGGTACCTTTGTCGGAGCGACTGATGCCGGGTCTGATCCTCTAGATGATGATAGCGATGATGATGGTCTCCTCGATGGAGCGGAAGTTGCCGCGGACCCTTTTATAACGGATCCCAACCTCAGTGACACTGATGGAGATGGGGTATGGGATGCGCTGGAGCTGGAGCTGGAAACGGACCCCACTGACCCAGACAGTCGCCCTCAGGGAACGGGAAGCAGCATCGGGATTAACTTTAACAGTGACCGGGATCTCGCTATCGCCCAGATGGCTCCCGACGATGTGGCCGGCCACCCTGACGTAGCTCAGAGTAATTGGAACAATACGAATGGAGGTATTGATGCGGCAGGGGGAGCTAATGGTGATGAAACTACACTTTTGAGCCCTGCCCCCGGGAGCTTGGTCGACAGTGAAGGGGTGCCTACCGGAGTAACGGTGACATGGAGTTCCAACGGAACCTGGAACACCAACAATGGAGGAAGCTCGGGGGACAACAAGATGATGAATGGCTATATCGACAACATCAACGCAGAGGGGTTCTGCCGGGTCGATTTCGAGAATATCACATATCCCAATTATGACGTATATGTGTATTTTGGAAGTGATGGCAATGGACGCACTGGCTGGGGGGAGAGCACGACGGCGGGAGAGATCATCTCTTACAGCACCAACTCCCAGCAGGGAGGCCTCTTCCCGGATTCTTACCTCCTGACCGAGGATGACGCCAACGGAAACCCGTCTGCGAACTACTGTGTTTTTAGAGGACAGAACTCCTCTTCTTTTTCTGTTCAGATTAACCGGGGTTCAGCGAACTCTGGGATTCATGGAATACAGATCGTGGGGACGCCTCCGCCCGCAGACGCCGATGAGGACGGCCTGCCAGATGCGTGGGAAGAGGCTAACGGCCTGAGCAGCGCGGATGACGGATCCATCGACGTTAACAACGGTCCGGATGGGGACCCGGATAATGATGGCTCAGACAATGGCGAGGAGTTAGCGCGCGGAACGGATCCGCAGGTCGATGACAGTGACGGAGACGGTCTCGTTGACGGAGTGGAAACAGCGACAGGGATCTTTGCCAGCGCAACGGATACCGGCACAGACCCTCTTGATGACGATAGTGATGACGATGGTCTCACGGATGGGGCAGAAGCTGCTTCGGATCCTTTTGTCACGGACCCGAACAGCAGTGACAGCGATGGGGATGGAGTAAGTGACTCTCTTGAGATTGAGTTAGGGACAGATCCTACGAGTGCGGACAGCCGGCCGAGGGGTACTGGTAATAGCATAGGTATCAATTTCATCAGCAATCGTGACCTGAACGCCGCACTGGCCCCTGATGAAGTGGCGGGTCATCCAGATGTCGCACAGGTCAACTGGAATAATACGGCGGGCGGTATTGATGCAGTCGCCGGGGCTAGCGGGACAGAGGCAGACCTCATCAGCCCGGTTGCGGGCAGTCTTGCGGACAGCGATGGGGCCCCCAGTGGGGTGACGGTGAGCTGGGCTTCCAATGGGACGTGGAATACGACCAACGGGAATACAGATCCCGATGCTAAGTTGATGAATGGCTATATCGACAATATCAACGCTGATGGATTCTCTACGGTTGACCTGTCGGGAATTCCTTATGCGGCGTATGACGTCTACGTCTACTTTGGGAGCGATGGGAATGGTCGAACTGGCGCGATCGAGAGTACTACCGCTGGGCAGACATTCTCTTTCTCGACGTTCTCAAATGCTCCGGGAGGTGCTGGCTTTTCTCCGGCAGACTACCTCCTGACAGAGGATGAAGGAATTGGCAATCCCAACGCCAACTACTGCGTCTTCCGAGGGCAAACCGAATCTGATTTCTCGGTCCAAGTTAACCGGGGATCCGGTAACTCGGGAATTCACGCCATCCAGATTGTGGGGACGGTCGTTCCAGAGGTGAAGTTGATTGATGTAAACCATGACGAGTCAGCAGATACTACAGAACTGACTTGGGAATCTCTTCCGGGACAGGTTTTTGAGATCGCAAAGAGTCTGGATCTCAGCGGGGACCCTGCGACATGGCCTCGCATACTCACGGGTGTTCAGGCTGGTCCAGATGAGACTACCTCCTTGGTGGTAGATGTTGCGGCTGCAGAAGCCGAGGCCTTCTATAAGGTTTTCCAGATCCCTGCGCCTCCTCTCTTCGAAGATGATTTTGAAACCGACACAGGATGGGTGGCTATTGTGAATGATGCCAACGGCAACACCAATTGGGAGCGGGGAACGCCCAATGGTAGTACGGGACCCCTGAGCGGCGCAGATGACTCTATCAACGCGTGGACGACTAACCTGGGAGACTTTGGGACGGATTCTGATATTTCTCTGCGGTCTCCTACCATTGACCTGACAGGTGTAGCGGCGGCGGAATTGAGCTTCGACGCCTACCGTGATGGTGACGGTTTCGGTGAATTCGCATCTCTACGTTTCCTGCGTGCTTCGGACCTGGTACAGCTCGGGGAGGAGTCTGTCATCGATATGACCTTGTTTGATGCGGACTGGGTCGCCCAGACAATCCCGGTAGTGGCAGAGGCGCTCGGAGAGAGCGTGGTAATTGAGTTTAACTTTGTGAGCGACAGCAGTCCGGATGCCTTTAGCGGGCTTTCCATTGACAATGTGCGTATGGCCACGCCGTGAGTGGCCGGACGGAGCGTCCAGCCTACAGAATTGAACTGCCGTTGCGTTGGGGCTATGGCCCTAACGCGTCATCTTGAAAATCTGGACTCACTCGTTGGAGCGATAAAGTGAGGGCTGGCGGGTGCCTCGATTTGTGGTACTGGTAGGTCTTCCGATGATTCGCTTGCGAACACTCCTTCTACTGTTTCTCTGGATCCTGCTGGGCCCGGTGGGCACCGGTAGTCCAGAGGGTGAAGAATGGTGGTCTCGAAAGCCGCTCCTAAAACCAGAAGTTCCAGAATTCAGAGAATGGATCCGTAATGAAGTGGACCGCTTTATTCTGGCCAAGCTGAAAGCTAATGGGCTCCATCCTTCAAAAAGGGCTACACCACTTGTGCTCATTCGTCGGGTGACCCACGACTTGACGGGCCTGCCACCGACCCCAAGGGAAACAGAAGAGTTTCTGAGGGCCTATGAGAAGGATCCCGATAAAAGCTATGAAGCCTTGGTCGACCGCCTACTTGCCTCGCCTCGCTATGGAGAGCGCTTCGCCCGACACTGGCTGGACGTGGCCAAGTATGCGGATACCTGTGGCTACGATAAAGACAAGCTACGGCCAAATGCGTGGCCCTATCGTGATTATGTTATCCGCTCTTTCAATGAGGACAAACCATATGGACGGTTTATACAGGAGCAGGTTGCTGGAGACAGTCTCTACCCGGATACCCAGGATGGGATCCTTGGCCTCGGGTTTCTGGCGGCGGGACCGTGGGACTTCATCGGACATGCCGAGGTTCCTGAATCGAAGATAGACGGGAAGGTGGCTCGTAACTTGGACCGAGACGACATGGTTACCAATGTCTTCAATACCTTCTGCGCCGTGACTATCCAGTGCGCTCGCTGTCACGCTCACAAGGGAGATCCCTATACGCAGGAACACTATTATAGCCTGCAATCGGTATTTGCAGCAGTGGATAAGGCCGAGCGTAATTATGGCAGTGATCCTCAGACAGAAAAACGCCGATCTCAGCTGACAAAGGATCTTGTTGCTCTGCGTGCTGAAAAAGGTGGCATTGAGGGCGCTATTAAGAAAGAGGGCGGAGAGGAGTTGAGCACACTTGAATCCACCATTGAGGCCTTGAAGAAGAAATCGAACCCGGCCAGCAAGCGTCCCGAGTTTGGTTACCACAGTAAGGTGGAGTCCTCTTCGGACCTGGAGAAGTGGGTGCAGATCGACCTGGGTGAACGAGTTGATATGGAAAAAATCGTGCTGCATGCCTGTCATGACAGTTTCAACAATATCGGTGCAGGCTTTGGCTTCCCTGTTCGCTTCCAGATTATTGCATCTAACCGCGAGGACTTCTCTCGCTCGCAGGTTTTAGTAGACAAGTCCGGCAGTGACTTTCCCAATCCCGGGCTCATGCCCCTAGAATATCAAACGGAATCCTCTGCGCGGTTTCTACGTGTGCGTGCCACAAAGTTGGCCAGACGTGCTGCCAACGACTACAATTTTGCCTTGGCCGAGGTTGAAGTCCTGGACAGTGCAGGCCGCAATCGTGCTCTTAAGGGCAAGGTGTCTTCGTTAGACTCGGTGGAGGCTCCAATCCGATGGCGAAGATCCAACCTGACCGATGGTATCTGGGCGCGGGGGGAGGACAGAGAGTCCGTGGCCAGCCTCGCCCGGCTCGAAAGGAAGAAAGAGGACCTGTTGGCCAGACTCCACACGGAGGAACGAAGGAAGCGCCTGAAGAATCTTGAGGGTGAGATCCAGAAGAAGAGTGAGGTCATGAAAAAGCTGCCCAGGGGCAATATGGTTTATGCGGCTGCTACTCATTTCAAGGGAGAGGGGCAGTTCAAGCCAACCAATGGGCGTCCGCGTGTCATTCATTTTCTCCATCGAGGTGAGGTGACCGAGCCCCGTAAAGAGGTCAGTCCCGGTACTCTGCCCATTTTTAAGGAAGAGCCATGGCAATTCAATCTGCCCCCTGATCATGGGGAATCCGACCGGCGGGCCGCCCTCGCGAAGTGGTTGGTTCGTAAAGATCACCCGTTAACCTGGCGGGTCATTGCCAACCGAGTCTGGCAGTGGCATTTCGGTGAGGGGCTGGTTGCCTCTCCCAATGATTTCGGTGAGCTTGGCCAGCTGCCCAGCCATCCCAAGTTGCTCGACTGGCTCGCATTGTATTTCAGGGATCAGGGCGGGTCCTTCAAGAAGCTGAACAAGCTTTTGGTGATGAGCGCTTCTTACCAGCAGTCCTCGGCTGGGAACGAAGAGTTTGCCCGGTCAGATTCAGGAAACCGCCTGCTTTGGCGGATGAACCGCAGAAAGCTTTCTGCGGAAGAAATCCGGGATGCGGTTCTCTCAGTCAGTGGAAAGCTCAATCTCGAGATGGGGGGGCCGGGCTATTATCTCTTCGCTCTGGAAAAGACTGCCCACTCGCCCCACTACGAATATCATAAGTTCAATCCAGAAGATTCCAAAAGCCACCGCCGTTCGATTTATCGCTTTATTGTTCGCTCGCAACCTAATCCTTTCATGACGACCCTGGATTGTGCCGACTCCTCCCAGAGTACGCCAAAGCGCAACGAGACGCTCACTGCTTTGCAGGCTCTTAGCCTGTTAAACAACAAATTCAGTGTGGTGATGGCACGTCATTTTGCCACCCGACTCGAAAAGGAGGAGTCAGATATGGCCAGGCAGGTCAGGCGAGGGCATGTTCTGGTCACCGGGAGAGTGCCGGCAAAAGAAGAAGCCGATTTGCTGCTGGGATATGCCCGTAAACATGGACTGCAAAACCTCTGCCGTGCCTTGTTTAATCTTTCCGAGTTTACCTATCTTGACTGATATGACTCACAAGGAATCCCGCAGAGATTTTCTCAAGCAGTCCAGCTTTGGTGGTTTGGCTCTTGCTTCCATGCTGGCGAGGGATCCTCTGTCCGCCGCGACCACTCCGGCACTGGATCACCCTCCCCGGGCAAAACGGGTTATCCAGCTATTCATGGCTGGTGCTGCAAGCCATCTCGATATGTTTGATTTCAAGCCCGAGCTGGTCAAACGGCATGGTCAGAAGTCGGATTTTGGCGAACACGTGGAAGCCTTTCAAAATGGGCTTGGACCGTGGATGAAGTCGCCATTTGAGTTCAAGTCTTACGGGGGATGTGGGAAGTTGATGAGTGACATTGTGGCTCCGCTGGGTGAAGTGGCCGATGACATCGCTTTTGTTCACAATCTGGTCGGTAAGACCGGAGTTCATAGTCAGGCGACCTATCTGCAGGCCACCGGGTTTCAATTACCTGGTTTCCCCGGAGCTGGCTCTTGGGTGAGTTATGGACTGGGTTCTGAAAATGAAAACCTTCCGACCTTCGTAGTGCTACCCGACCATCGAGGTTTTGCTTCCAATGGACCAAAGAACTGGGGTTCTGCCTTCCTTCCTACCCACACTCAAGGCACCACGATCTTTCCTCAGCGTGAGAACCCCATCGAGGACCTTCACCCTCATGCGGACTACGTTTCCGAAGTCAGCCACCGGGAAGGAATTGATCTGATCAACGAGTTGAACAAGCGCCACAGTAAAAGCCGTCCCGGGGATCCACGCCTTGATGCGCGGATACGAAGCTACGAATTGGCCGCTCGCCTGCAACTCTCAGCAACAAGAGCATTGGACATTTCCAAGGAACCGAACCACATCCTGAAGATGTACGGGCTGGATAACCCAAAGACGAAATATCCCAAAGAGATCAATCCTGCGGAAGAAACCGAATATTTCGGGCGTAAGTGTCTCATCGCGCGCAGGCTGATTGAAAGAGGGGTTCGCTATGTCCAGATCTGGAGTGGTAATGACAACAGTTTTCCGCGTCGTAACTGGGATAGTCATGAGGATATGACCCGCGATCATCCTTCTCTGGCCCTTGGAATGGCCCGTGGAGCGGCAGGTCTGATCCAGGATCTGAAGCAGCGGGGTCTGCTTGAGGATACGATCATCCACTGGACGACCGAGTTTGGACGCATGCCGAGCACGCAAGGCCAGAAAGGCCGTGATCACAATCCTTTCGTGTTTACCAACTGGTTTGCCGGTGGAGGGATTAAGGGTGGAGTGACCCACGGTGAAAGCGACCAGTGGGGCTACAAGCCGCTGGACCGGAACAACCCCACGCAGGTCTACGACGTCTACGCAACCATGTTGCACCAGCTGGGAATCAATCACGAGACCCTGAGCGTGCGACACAACAGTATTGATCGCAGACTCACGGACGTCCATGGGCACGTGATTAAGGAGATTCTCGCCTAGAGAATTTTTGGAGATGAGCCCGGTGAAAGGGTCGGTGCGTGCGGTCGTCGTAGCAGATTTGGGCTGCGGGTGGTGGGTGAACTGCCTTTCCATCACCCAGAAGAAGCGGGAAGCGATTGTGCCTTACGGCTTTACCAACCAAGGCTGAATTAGCTTCTGTATGGAGCTCCACTCTGAGAGAAAGAGAAAAGGGTCACCGGATGAAAGGTAATGAGTGGTGGGACGCATTTCGAAGGATTCCATGGTTGCCTGCGCCGCGCGGATCGATTTCCCAGAAGCTGAGGTGTCCTGTTCGCCGGTAATGATCATGACCTGTCGATCACGCCAACCATCAATGAATGGTTGGGAGTTAATAGTTTGTTGTTCGATGAGCGGAGATATCAGAAGAAGTTTCTCCCATTCGCGCGGTGCCACTGCTGCTTCATGTAGAACCCCAATTCCGGCTTCGGAAATGCCCGCGAGAACAAGCCTTTCTTCGTCAATATCCGGGTGCTGTATACAAAACTCCCGGGCTTGCGCGATGGCTGCCCGCCCTCCTTCCTGACTCCACTTTCCTGTGGCAAACGTTGGGGCAACGATCGCCACGCCGGTGGAATCTGCGAGTTTCTTCCAAAGCAACCACGATCCCTGAAAGTTTCCGAGGCTACCGTGCAGGAGAACAATTGCGATCTTCTTTCCCGGTGGTCCTGAACTCGAAGAGCTGGGGATATAAGTAAACAGAGGTCCAGGAGAGGACTTGAGTCCAAGCATCTCCCGGTAGGTAGATCCCAGCAGGGAGGGGAGAGATGAAAGCTGGGGATCCAGTGAAAGATCACGATAGAGATCATTCGTGATGCGGCGAAGATCAGAGGCCCGTTGCCAGCTCAAATCTGGGTTGGTGGCGGCCATAACGTAAGAACGCAGGGCGAACTGATCAACTTCTGCGACAAGGTTCGATACGCCAAATAAGCCGGAAACATTCTCATGGTGAACACGGCAGGCAGCGGCCCCTTGTGTGCTGGGCGCTTTCTGTGCCTGTTGTTTGCAGACAAGGAGCGCAGATGAACCAGTCACAAGGAGGAGGCCAGCAACAACTTTTCGGCTGGTTCTCCGCCAGTGCAGGAGATTCAGGGGGATAGGAAGAAGGCAGATGAGCGCAATGGCGAAAAGTCTGGAGGTCCACATCGTGGATACAGCAAGAAGCCCAAATGCAGCGATCCAAAGCGGGAGAGAAAGTAGCGTCCAGGTGCCTGAGAAGACACAACCAAGTGCACAGGTGTCCGATTCCGGATCTTTTTTATCCACCTCTACTGAGAGGGCTTGAGGGTGATGAGGTGCATTGTGGCCGTGTAGGCGTTGGCTGCACTCATACGCTTAAACTCATGACCCGGCCCCCATGAATCGGTATAAAGGATCTCATCAGTTTTCGAATTATACCCAATAACCAACCTCATGTGTCCTCCGCCCTGCTGGGGAATACCCCGCTCCGGGAACACGCCGACCTGCAAGGCCCAAAGCAGGGGTGTTCCAGTATCTATAGTGTCCTTGATCTGTTTTCGAAATCGATCGAAGGCAGTGCCCTTGGCGCGGACCTCGCGTAGAGTCGGTCCATGGCAATTTGAAAGAAAATACTGGTATGGGGTGACAGCGCCTTCGCGAAACTCCTTTCCCTTCTTGTTTTTCCGGATCAAGCGGTTGTAGGCCTTCATCTCGGACCTGACCTTGCGATCCTCGATTTCATAATGGACAAGAAGTCGAGTCTTTGTCCGGCCCGCGACCTTCTTAAGGGCCGCAATCATGTTGGCGGGATTCGTCCCCCCTTGGGCACTACTTTCGGCAATCTGAGCCATCGCGTGCTGATCCACGGGCAGGCCGTAATATCGGAAGACGCGCTCTGCGCTGGCTACCGCGCAATATCCCTTACGGCCCTGATCCACCATGGGAACACCCTGCACAAAGACATCACCGTTAGGTGCGCTTACCCTGTTGGCAACAAGGTCCCGGCGTCTTGCCATGCTTTTTGTCAGGCCAGACCTTTGTTCGTAGATCTCCTTACCGTATTTTACAGAGACAAGGCTGAGCTTCAGGAATTCAGGGGTGTAACCTCTGGAGGCTCTGGATTTACTGGAGGTGAGAACGAGAAAAGCTCCGGGACACTTCCACACCCAGCGATCAGCTGATACAACACTCCCTTTTTGGGTCCGGCTCATTTTTTCTCCCTCAAGGCTGGTTTTCTCCATGAGTAGCCCATGCCATTTTTCGGTCAGCTCCTTAAACCGCGCCTGCTCCATCTCCCCATTATCGCCCCGATTATAGATCGAGATGTCAAAGGAATGCAGTTTGCCATCCCGGCTCCGTAGAATCGTTTCGCCGACCGGCAGACTCCAGAGTTTCAGCCCTCGCTGGGTGCTTCGTGCATCGTTGCGCTCCTTTGAGAGCCAGTGAAAGCCAAGGGGCTTACGGTCACGGAGGACCTCGCCGACCGGCTTGTCCCACATCGCAGCATCGAGGAATAAAACCTCAAGATCCGGAACTGGGGCTGAGAGTGCCGAGCCCTGCGCAGAGAGGCAGAAGACGAGGATGAGATAGAGACGGCGCACCTCTTCAAATTAGTTGATCTTGGTCATACTGCAAGGTCAGTGCTGGTGCTTCCCCGTGCAACCTTCGCATCCTACCCAGTTACTGGATCCATCGGGGTAAAACTCCTTCTTCCAGATAGGAAGACGCCGTTTGACTTCATCGATGACAAAGCGACAGGCATCGAATGTTTCGCTGCGATGTGGGGCAGAAACTACTACCATGACGGCACATTCGCCAATCTCGAGAGGGCCGGTGCGGTGGATTGCTCCAGCGTAATCTAGGTCGAATTTCTCTATCGCCTCCCGCAGGATGATCCGTCCCTCCTTCTCTGCCACCGGGCCATGGGCTTCATACTCCAATCGGAGCACTTTTCGGCCCTGGTGATGATTCCGGACCAGTCCTTCGAAGATTGATACCGCGCCAGCATGAGGGTTGTTCGCCGCATCCCGCAGAGTGGATGGGTCTATCGGTTCTGAGGTAAGGCAGAACATGGATCTAGCCTCCCGCAAAGGGAGGAAAAAGGGTGACTTTGTCCTCCTCAGCAAGAGGTTGATTCCAGGACCTGAATTCATCATTAATAGCTATTTTCACGGAATCGATTTCGAGGGAAAGCCTACGGGACATACGCAGTTCTTCCCACAGACCCGCGGCTGTGACTGAACGGGTCTGGACCTCTTCGGAAGCGCAGCCTGCGTCTTCCCTCAGGACGCCGCAGTATTCAACCAGAACGTTTTTAAGAGTTCGCCCGTGATTAAGGCTCAGACGTGCTTCTTCAAGATCTTCAGGGCGGTTACAATTGTCTAGAGCGGATAGCTCGGGCAGTTCGATTTCCTTGCGTGTCAGGCTGGAGAGGAATCGTCGGGCACACCGGACTCCCCCGGAGAGCATTCTTTCCAGAGAAGAATGAGAGGAGGGCTCGTAAATCGTGCAGAGGGGTTCGGGCTTACCGTCGAAGCGGCTGGTAAAGCAGGTCGCATCGCTAGTCGGATCCCTCGACTCCACCAGGTATTGCAGGGTGGGTGCGGTGAGAAAAGGAAGGTCACAGGCAGTGACAAGCCAGGTTGCTTCCGGTGAATGACGGAAAGCGGATTCCAGTCCAGCCATCGGGCCGGCATTCTCTCGCAGGTCCTGAATGGTCGGGTGATGATACTGCCGGTCGTCATCTTCCGCGATGGCCAGGAAGGACTTTGCGGTAACTGCTCCGAGCAGTTCCATTCCTCTGTCGCGCATGGAGAGGCCGTCAACGACCATAAGGTCGGCCTTGTCACGGCCCATGCGGGTGCTTTTGCCTCCTGCAAGGAGGAGACCATGAAGGGAATTTCTCACGAAGACTGAGAAGGAAAAAAATCGCTCTTGCCGCCTCGCTTTTCCTCAAGACGAAGAGTGGTGATTTCGATCGCAGGGTTTACCGCCTTGCACATGTCGTAGACGGTGAGTGCGGCGACGGAGGCTCCTGTGAGGGCTTCCATTTCCACGCCGGTCCGGCTGCTGGTTGAACATTCACACTCTACCTTGAGCGAATGATCGCTCTCGGGCTCAATCGTCACATTGCACTTGTCGAGGGGCAGAGGGTGACAGAGTGGGATGAGAGAGGAGGTCTTCTTGGCCGCCATGATGCCTGCCAGAATCGCAGTGTTGAGAATGGAGCCCTTTTTGGTCTGGAAACCTTTTTCCTCCAGCTGGCACAGCAGCTCCGGACCGAGAACGATGATGCAGCCGGCTCGGGCATAGCGCTTGGTAACAGCCTTGGGGCCAACATCAACCATCCTGGGATGGCCGCCCTCATCCAGATGAGAGTGATCGCTCACGGCTGCAGGTTAGGACAATGGGAAAAAAAAACGAGAGGATTTACGGTCCGTCAGAGCCACGACCAGTAGGGAGCGAGGGTTCCTTTGGGAAAAGAACCTTTTTCGGCAGGGAGCTCGATAAATCCATCCGACTCAATCGCGGAAGCAAAGTCCCCGGAATTTGCGAGGGGGAGAGGTTCGGCAACTATGCAGGCTTCCTCCTGACTTGTTTTGACCGGGAGGCTGTAAGCAAATGCAGGCTCGAAGGAGAAGTTGGAAGAGAGAGACACTATCTGTGACGAATATCTTTGTCTTTGAGCAGCTTTGAGAAACGGGAGGACGTAGCGATGGAAGGTAATCTGAACCGACATGGGGTTGCCCGGGAGGGCAAAAATAGAGGGAGTTCCGCCCCAGAAGGCCAGAGGCTTGCCGGGGCGCTGGGCGACCCCGTGGAAGGATGGAGGTCCGAAAAGTTTCTCCATGACTGGTCGGACGAAGTCGTATTTACCCTTGGAGATCCCACCGCAAAGGATGAGGAGATCACAATTTCTGTGTTTCTCCACCGCAGTGAGGGTAGCCCCGGGATCGTCCGGCAAGTGCTGGTAATGGGCTAACTCGGCACCTGCTGCGGAAAGTGCAGCGTGGAGGGCTGCAGCATTTGATTGACGAATTTCGTGGTCTGCAGGGGTTGACGTGGGGTCGACCACCTCGTCACCTGTGGTGAAAAGAGCGACGCGAGGTCGTTGCAGAACCCGCAGGGTGGTGGCGCCCACCGTGGCAGCGACTGCTGCAACGCGAGAATCAATGACGGTGTTTGGTGGAACCAGAATTTCACCAGTTTCGTAATCGCTGGCTCGACGGTGAATGAAGCGTCCCGCTACGGCTGAACCGGCCTCGATGGTAAAGTGATGATCTTGGCGTGAGATTTGTTCGTAGGGTATAACGGTATCACAATCGGGAGGTAGACAGGCTCCCGTCATCACTTCCCAGCAGTGTCCTCGTGGAGTTTGCTGCGGCGTTGGAGCTCCAGCCGGATGGTCGCCCGCGATTGCGAGAGTCGTGTGTTCCTCCAGGTCAGAGCTTTTACAACATATGCCATCCATCATTACCCGGTCGTAGGGGGGAAGGGGTCTGTCGGCAACAAGAGGGAGCGCGAGTATTCTTCCCCTGGCCTGCTCAGGAGGGACATCTTCTTCTGCGAGTTCCGGGATGGCAGACAGTGTGATTTCTTCCGCAGCCCTGGGAGTGATGAGAGGATTCATGAGGTGCCGCCAGTTCACAGTGAATGAACAAATACCCAAGTATTTAGTTGCGGGATGGCGTCGCTACGCTTGGCTGGGGGGGATGCCACTGGATCAGTACGATCGACCGCTGCGGGATCTGCGCATCTCCGTCACCGACCGGTGCAATTTTCGTTGCCGTTACTGTATGCCAGCGGAGGTTTTTGGCCCGGGCTATCGCTTTCTGGCGCGGAAAGATCTTCTCACTTATGAGGAGATTGAGCATCTAGCAGCCCTCGTTGCCGGCCTCGGAGTGCGCAAATTTCGTTTGACCGGAGGAGAACCTCTCCTCCGGCAGGGGCTGGAGGAGTTAGTAATGATGCTGTCCAACCTCGAAGGCGTAGAGGATCTTGCCATGACGACTAATGGGGTTCTTCTGGAAAGCCACGCGGCGAAATTACGGCGTGCTGGGTTGCACCGGGTCACAGTCAGTCTTGATGCTTTGGACAAAGAAGTGTTCGGACAGATGAATGGAGTAGGGGCAAAGGTGGAAAGAGTTCTGCGTGGAATCGAACGAGCACGTTCTGAAGGTTTGGGAGTCAAAATCAATACGGTCGTTCAACGCGGAATCAATGAGAGTGAGATCCTGCCTCTTGTTCGCTGGGGTAGCGAGCGGGATATACCAGTTCGGTTCATTGAATACATGGATGTCGGGGAGACCAACGGTTGGCGAATGGATCAGGTGGTGCCAAGCGCGGAGGTTTTCGAAAGGATTGCGGCAGAGTTCCCATTGAGAAAATTAGAGCCAGCTCACCGAGGAGAGGTCGCGCGTCGTCACCAGATTGGTAAGCGGAAGGGAGAGGTTGGATTTATTTCCTCGGTCACGGAGCCATTCTGCGGTGATTGCAATCGGCTGCGTCTGTCTGCAGAGGGTAAACTGTATACCTGTCTCTTTGCGGAGAGCGGGTTTGATGTCAGAGAGCTGATGAGAGCAGGTAGAGATAAATCTCTGCTCCTTGCCGTTCAGGGGGTTTGGGCTGATCGAAGTGATCGTTATTCAGAGCGCCGAGGGGCAGGAAAAAACCAGAAGGTAGAAATGAGTTACATAGGAGGATAAGAGTTATGGATTGGGAAATTGATATCATTCATTTGTTTGTGTCAGGTGGACACAACTATAAGGGGCGGCATGAAAAAGGCTCCCTCGATTACCAGATAGAGGATCCTGATGTTATCGAATGTGTGGCGGGAAGGGGAATCCGAGGAGACCGGTATTTTGATCACAAGGAGAACTTCAAGGGGCAGATCACGTTTTTTGAATACGGCGTCTATGATGACGTGAAAAAGGCGTTCGGGCTCCCAGACCTTTCTGCCTCGGTCTTCCGAAGGAATGTTCTGGTGATGGGAGTGCCTCTGTCAGAGCTCATTGGAATGCGTTTCACTATCGGGAGCTTGGAGTTCGAGGGGACTGAGGAGGCGGCTCCCTGTTACTGGATGAATGAGGCTGCTGCTGACGGAGTGCATGAATTTCTCAAGGGTCAGGGTGGGCTCAGGGCCCGTATTCTGAGGGGAGGATCGCTGAAGAAGGGGATGGATTCTCTTTCTCTCCTCGCCTAGGCCCTGTCCGGTTATTCCGGTGAGATCTGGCGAGCTTCCGAGTTGACGCTCTTGCCTGTGACGTAACAGGTAAAAGGGGATGCGATTTCGGTCTCAGTAGCGAGGTAATTAAAGGTTAATTCCTCTCCTTTTTCGATTTCACGGAGTGCAAAAAACTGGCGACCCTGAAGATAGAGGTTGGGGCTGAAAGAGTGATTGAGGCACACAGCATAGTCATCTACAACATGCTGCTCTGGTGCAATTTCGATGCTCTCCCGGGTTCGCGTTGTGGAGGGTTCTCCCCGGACGACATAGACAAGCTCTCCTTTTGAAAAGGCGAAGCGAGAGTAGATAGCATTCTCTCCGTGCTCGTTTTCACTTTTTCGGAAGCAGTCACTGCGGTCACTCACCCTGCTTAACCCAATACCACGATGAACGGGTCATGGCGAGGCGAATAGACCTCTTGCGCTGGATGATTTTTAAAGGAGATGAGACCGCAACGGTAATCAGGCCGTCATTAGCAAGCCGTGATGGGCGGTTTAGTTGATCTGGAGAAAACTCTCACTGAGAAGAACTGCGCGGATGAGAGACCTCAAACGATGGTTTTCGTCAGCTGTGTTTTCCACGATCTCCTCAATAGTAAGAAAGTCCGCCGGATTCAGCTCCCGGGACGTTGCATAGCGCATAAGATGGGCCGTAAAGGCCCGAGCAAAACGGCGATCCTCTTTAGCCAGTGATTCCTTGAAGCGAACCGCGCCATCAAAGGGATACTTTTTCATCAAGGTGCCGCTGGCGTCAACGGCTCGACCATTTGGATACTTATCTCTCCACCTGCCGATGATGTCATAGTTTTCAAGAGCGAAACCGAGGGGGTCAAGGCGTGAGTGACAACCGGCGCAGTCTGGATTCTCACGATGCTTGGCAAACTTCTCGCGAATCGTGAGATTCTTGTCGGCAGCATCCTCGTTCAGAGGAGGAACATTATTGGGTGGTGGTGGGGGAGGGTCATTGAAAATTACCTCGATGACCCAGGCTCCCCGGGCAATTGGGTGGGTGCGTTTAGGGCCTGAGGTCATGCTAAGCATTGCCGCATTGGTTATCACCCCTCCGTAACGAGGGTCATCAGCCTCCCGACGGGAGAAGGATCTTGAACGTAGTTTACTACGAATATCATCCTCAAATATTTTCTTGGCGTCCTGCCGCGCCCGTCCCGGGTCGGTATTGGGAGGAACATTGTCGAATGAGCTTTGCGCCTGTTTGATTTCCTGAACCAGGCTATTGCGCCTGTCTCTCTGGGAGGGAGTGAGGGCCTCCGCCAGTTCCGACTCGGTGACATAAAGTCCACCGGCAGAACCTGCGATCTCCTCAGCATTGAGAGCCCGGTTGTAGAGTCGCGCTCGTGCCAGACTGACATCAAGGTATCGGCCGCCTCCGGCAGGAAGATGGCGCACTCCAAAAATGATGGAGCTCTTGTGCTTGGGAAAGGTGGCGAGGCTGGTGCGGAAGGGCTTGCCGTAGGGCATGCCATTTCGATAGAGGGTCACCGAACCATCGGCTCCATAGACCATAGCGAGGTGAATCTTCTGGTCTGGTTTCATCTCGGGCGTAGAATCCGGGAAGTCCTTTGTGCGGGCGAAGCGGTTGCTGCCTGAGATCCAATGTCGTTTCTTCCGCTCCCCGAGCACGATGGTATCAAAAAAATCGCCAGGGCCCTGAACCCCCATGAATCCCCCTCCGTCCTGATCAATATTGTGCACCATGCCCCAAACCTCGAGGGTCCTCTCTTTCAGGTCAAATGAGAGGGAAGGGCTTTGTAAGTAGGAGTTTTTTAGGACGACCATGCCTTCGCTGAAGCTGATTTTGCCGTGGCTTTTCAGGTGTAGCGATCCCACTGAATCTCGAAGGTCATTGTTGAACTCCCATGCTGCTATCGGATCAAGGTTGACGGGTTTTCCTCCCTTGCGGCGGGCCTTCAGAAGGCGTGCTTTGACTGGGTCTACCAAAGTCTTGAGTTCCGCTTCCTTTGATTGGATTGTGGTTCTGAAGGCTGCGCGCTTTTCGTCGTTGGATTTGTTGCGAGCTACAATGGCATTAGTGTCAAAGCGGGGTGGTTTGAGATCGGAGGTATACCAAGCCTGGAGGAATTCACTCTGATAGGAAAACCGGGGCGCAATGAGCTCAATGACAGGCCGGTCCTCAAGGAACATGGCGTCGAAAAGGAGAAGCGGTTCGAGGATCATCTGAACGCTGGCCGGGCTGGATTTATCGACGTTAAAAAGGCGTGCCAGTTTTGGATCGGGAGTAGCGCCAAGAAGGTTTTCGAGTTGCATCCATTGCGAAGGGAAAGCGTCAAGAAAGCGCTCGATCCGGGAATCAGACATCATGCGGTTACAGGCGTTCTTGAACACGTCGAGATTGGCAAGTTCCCCGCTCTCCGCTAGTTCAAGAAGCTCGAGATCTGGACCACTGTTCCAGAGGAAGAAGGAAAGATTGCTTGCGACGACGAACAGGTCCTTCCCTGCGCTGGTTGATCCATATCGGAGAAGAAACCGGGGAGACGAGAGGACAGCGGAGGCTGCTCGTTTCATCGCGTCGGTGAAGGATAGTCCCTGTTCGATCTTTCCGAGGGTGTAGTTGGTGTAACGCTCGAGGGTATCTACTTCGATAGCGCTTCGGAAAGCGAGGAACAGGAAGCTCTTCAACCGTTTTTGGACCTCTTCCCGCATGTCTCCTGCCTTGGGTGCACGGAAGAAATCGTTCCATATGCCCACTGTTTGCTCATTAAAGTCCGGGCTTTCAATGATTGAGACGCTGAGACGCAGGAAGGAGTCGAGAAGGAGGGGCGACAAGGAGAGCTGATTCGCCTGATTGTCGTATCCATGGGCAGCCCGGAGGTCTTTGGGGAAGGCTTTGACCTCACGCATTCCTGCGGCAGGAGAGAGTGAGTGACAGGCAACTTCGACCTCGTTGGGCATCTTTCTGGTGTCCGGCTTGAGATAGTCGCTGTGCCGGGTCATGAGCTTCTCTGGCAGCGCAAAGAGATCCCGGTTGAGCAGGAAGAGATCACGAACAGCATTATTGTACTGGAATCTGTTGAGTCTCCTGATCTGAACATGTCGGTCTTGCGGGTTTTCTGCTGTGGCTTCGCGCAGCATCGATTTTAAGCTGGCGACAAGTTCCTCGCGTTTGGCGTCTGGAATCTCGGGTTCACTCTCGGGAGGCATATCGTAGGAATCTACAGCCTCGATCAGCTCCTTTAGCAGTTTGGGATTGGCCCGGAGGTGATTGAAGGTAGTGACCTTCTTGAGGTTAACCTTTCCCTTGGTCTTTTCGCCTCCGTGGCACTTGATACAGTGCTCTGCGAAGAGCGGTTTGATTAGAGAGTCAAACTGAGCTCCACCGTCTGATTTTGGAGCGGCGGCTCTACTGGCCGGGTGCAACAGAAGCGTTGCGGCCAGCAATATCAAAGCAAAAGCCCTCACAGGCATAGACGCGCACGGTGTGGCCATAGTAAGGAGTTCTTGTGGTGCTCCCTTCAGGTCCACAGGTCCGAGACCACCCCGGAGCTGTCTGCAAAGGAATTGATTTCTGCTCCCATCAACTGAGCCATGGTCAGCCACATGTTGGAGTTGAGGGTGCCACTCTTGCACTTGAGGAATCTTCCCTGCTTGATCTGGCCCTGTGCACCGCCGGCGAGAATAAACGGGAGATCATAAAACTGGTGAGTTGCGCCATCGCCAAGAGCGGCCCCGTAGGAGACGAGGGAGTTGTCGAGCATGGTGCTTCCGTCCGCCTCGCGGATCTCCTTCATGCGCCTCAACATGTAGGCATATTGCTCAAGGTGAAAGATATCGATCTTCTGAACAGCCTTCCATCCGTCTCCCTTCTGGTTATGGGTCATGTTGTGGTGTTGCACCGGTTTATCAAACACGCCCTCATACATGAGGGTCGCATCCCAGCGCTCTGGCCCGATCATGAAGGTGCTGATATTCGTCATGCCCATCTGGAAGGCTAGGAGCATCAGGTCGGTTTGCAGGCGAATGTATTCGCCGCGGGGCAGGATTTCATCTTTCGGAATCCGGATATCCGCCTTTGCGATTCGTTCCTTCTGTTTGGCAATGCGGATTTCGACATTGCGGATCATCTCCATGAACTCGCCCAGAGTCTCCCGGTCATCGGTGCCGAGTTTCTTCGAAAGGCTTTTGGCATCGGCAAGTAACAGAGAGGAGACATCACTGAGGTGGGACTGAAAATTATCGGCCTTGAAGAGGCGCTCGTAGAGCTTCTGAGGATCCTTGATGGAAGGAGCGATCTTGTCCGGGCCATACCACGAGATGTTATCGAAGTAGATGGGTTCCTTGGGGGCTCGAAAGCCATTGCAGCTTATCTCGAGGGTCTTGAACACGGAGGAACCTCCGACATGGTCGCCGATGACCTGATCCAGACTGCGACCGTTGGGATAACGCCATCCTTTCTCGGTGGCCTGCTCAGGGGAGACGCTGGTGAGATAGCAGGAGGCTCCCTGCGCGTGAACGTCCTGCCCATTCTTGAACGTCCTCTCCATACCGGTGACGAGTGTGATATCGTTCGCGTGCTCGCGCAGGGGCTGCATTGAAGAGCTGAACTCCAAAGGGTAGACCCCTGTTTTGTTTTCAACACGCTTCTGTTGCTTGGTCTTGTCCGCATTGAAGCCGCCCACGAATCCGGGAAGCTGTGCCTGCTCTTCACCAGGGAAAAAGCCGCGCCGGTTGATCCCGTTGGGAACGTAGAACATGACCATCTTCTTATCCGGCTTTTTCCTCTCCTTTAAGGACTTGGCGGAAGCCAGTGAAGGCATGAAGGGCAAAGTCAGGAGGGCTCCCTGAGTTCGTAGAAATTTCCTTCTCGAAAGGTTCATTGAACCTATGGTTTCATACCATCCGCGCTCGAAAAGCCTTATTGTCCACGTTTTCGAATGACAAGGGCCCCCGAGCACCTGAAATCCAGCTTCTCTCTCCCCATGAAGGTCGTCATATCTCTTTATGCCGTAGTGCTTTTCGCTATCCCCGTTCTTGAGGGGAAGCCACTGCGGCCCAATATTCTGATTATCTTCACCGACGATCAGGGTTACGCGGACCTGGCTTGTTACGGTAACAAAAAAAATAAAACTCCTCGTCTTGATCAACTAGCGAAGGAGGGAACGCGGTTTACTTCGTTTTACTCTCAAACTGTCTGTGGCCCCTCGCGATCGGCTCTTCTCACAGGACGGCAGCCTCTCAGGAGTGGCGGCTGGGGAATGCCTGCATCAGAGATCACGTGGGCCGAGTTGGCTCGTAAGGCGGGTTACCAGACTGCTTGTATCGGAAAATGGGATGTTTCCAACCGGAAGCCGATTGTAGACCGCATGCCAAACGCCCAAGGGTTTGATTATTACTTCGGTGCTCTCGGAGCGAACGATAATGGCTCAGTTCAGTTCCACGAGAACAACAGGGCGGCGGGCAGCAGCCGAGACATGGGAGGGCTGGTGCGCCTCTACACCGAGAAGTCTATCGATTTTCTCAAAAACAAGCGAGATTCTGCTAAGCCCTTCATGCTGTATCTTGCCCATACCATGATGCACACAATCATCGATGCGTCCCCCTCTTTCAGAGGGAAGTCGGAGGGGGGGCTTTATGGAGACGTGGTGGAGGAATTTGATCACGAAACAGGAAGGCTACTCGATGTTCTGGATGACCTGAATCTCTCCGAGACTACGCTCGTGATATACACCAGTGATAATGGGCCATGGAATCAGGACAAATATACCAAGCGCAAGAGGGGACATCCGGAGGGCTCTGTTTTCTGGGGAGAGGCTGGTCCACTTCGGAATGGCAAAGGGTCTCCCTATGAGGCGGGCTACCGGCTCCCATGTATTGTGCGCTGGCCTGGGAAGGTGCCAGCTAATCGCACCAGCGACGCCATATTTGCCAGCATAGATTTTCTTCCTACGTTCGCGAGCCTCTGTGGCTTTGAGGCTCCGGATGACCGCCAGATTGATGGTATTGATCAGACTGAGTTGCTTCTCGGGAAGACAGAGAAGGGGCGTGACTACTTTTATTTCAACCGTGCTGGGGTCAGGAAGGGTAAGTGGAAATATCTGCGGCCGAATGCGCATTTTCATGGTTACGCTGTTGAGGATGGACGGAAGAAGATAGATGAGCTTTATGATCTCGAGGAGGACCTTGGTGAGCGCAACAATCTCGCTGACAAGCACCCGGATCTCGTATTGGAGCTAAAGGAGCTTACAAAGCAGCTGGAATCCAAGAGGGTCACGGTGGATGAACCGACTCAGTTTCAGATACGTCTCAAAGACAGAGGCCCTCAGAGAGAGAGTGCGAGTATCAAGGTCAATGCTGGGCAAGAGGCGGTGATTTTCGAAGTCAGCGACCAATCAGGTATTGGTAGTGGTTCGATTCATCTTCGCAATGGACGGTGGCCTGAGAAAGTTGTCCTACGCGTTCTTCTTTCCGGGTTAGAAGGTTTCGAGATTAAGGTGGGGGGTAAAACGTTTTCGGGCGCTTATCACGGAGAAGGTGCTCCGCGGCGTGACAATTGCCTGCCGGTCAGGATGCTTGATACAGGGGGAAGACCACTCAGTGGGCGGTATTTGATCGAGTCAGATAAAAGTGGAGTCACAAATCGCAGAGAAGGATACTACGAAATAGAGGTTCCCCAAGCGCTTCTGAACTCAGAGGCCCGGGCAATAGAGTTGTCCTGGGTAGATTTTTATCGTCGATAGGAAAATGACCGGAGTGTGGCGTTAGCCAGTCTTTTGGTCGAAAATTCAGGCTACAGGGGATGATGGTATTCGGAAATTGCGGAGCGGATCCCTGTGTTGGATACTTGCGAACTGGAGTTCCTCAGGTCTGATGCGCTACGCCATCTTTTCAGAGATTTACGGTAATCGTCAGGCATGGAATGCCATTGTAGACGATTTCACAAGCCTTGGGGTGGACATGCCAATCTGTCTCGGTGACGTGTCTGGCCATGGTGCGGGAACAGCAGAAATCCTGGAAGACCTGAGGTCTCGGACTGGCAATATCGTTCTGGGGGACTGCGATGCGGCGCTCGTCGGGTTATTAGGAGAGGCGCACCCGGATGAGGGAACAAACAATTGTATCAGGTGGACCCGTGAGCATCTTCATCAAGGCGCCTTGTCCTATCTGGCGGAGCGCCCACTTGCTCTTGAGACGGGGGGAATTCTTTTTGTCCATGGGGAGTGTGTGGAGCCTGGGCGCTATCGGGGAATTGGCAGTGAGTCAGCGGCGCGTGAAAACCTCGAAGCGACTACGCACCGGGTTACCTTCCTTGGGCATGCGCGGGAGCCGGGCATCTACCGGCAGCAAGCGAACGGGGTAATTGACAGCCTTCCCGCAGAAAACCGGGAGCTATCCAGCGACTGTCGATATCTGGTGAATGTAGGGTCGGTGGGAGAACCCGCCACGGTAGAGGATCCCGCGGCTTGCTATGTTATCTATGACAATGAGACACAGGAGCTCACTTTCCGACGCGTAGCGTTTGATGTTGCCGCCTACCGGGCGGACATACTCGACGCAGGCCTTTTCCTTCGGCCATGGTGCACCGATGGTGACCAGAGAGATACTACCGGGACGCCGCTGGCCGAGTCCCTGAGCCCCGAGCATCGGGAGGAAGGTGCGGTAGTGGCTTTGGCCTCGGTAGAAACGGTGGTGGAGCCCTTGTTCCAACCGTCGGTGAACCCTCCCGCTCGTCGTAGCCGGGGCGTGCTGGCATGGATGGCGTTGGTCTCTGTAGTGGTATTGGCCGCAGGCGTAGGAGTTTTTGTATTCAAGGAAATCAGGGAAAGACAGGAGATGCAGTTCCCTCTGGGAGGCAGTGAGACGGCCTCTGCTGGCAGGGCAATGCCGCAATCGGATCCCGAAGGGAATCTCCAGCCACTGGTTCTGCCGCAAACAGGCATTGAGGTAGCAAAGCAACCAGTTGAATCCGGTGATCTCCCGGACCTCGATTCAGAGCCGGTGATTGATGGTCCAGGTCGTTCTCCAGAAGGCGTTGCAGAGAATGACCCCTCCGATACTCCGGTCCCTCCTGCCTCGGAGCTAACCGATGAACCAAAGTCGACTGATCTGCCCGAGCCTGCTGGTGAGTCAGAGCCAGAGGATTCGCTGGAGCAGGGAGTTGCGGAGACGGCTCTACCGGAGGGAAAGGCGCCCATTCCTCCGGAGCCTGCCGATGTAGCATCTCTTCGACCTCCCACTCGGAGCCTCATTTACTATGCGCCGTTTGATGAGGATTCCACCGAGTTCCGAATCCGTGATCTTTCCGGGGGAGAGCGTGATTTGGATGCCACCAGTGGGAGCCCGGGGATCCTTGGGAGGATAGGGATGGCCTGTCGGCTCGTGGAGGAAAATGGTAGCGAAGCCATGCGCTCACCGGTGAAGCCTCTTTCCGAGGTTGAGGATGTCACTATCGCTTTCTGGCTGAAACGGCCCGATACAGCCCTGCAGACTCCTCCCGAGTCGGGTGCTCCTGCGGGAATCAAGAAACTGACCGATGCTACTCTTCTCTCTTTTGACAGTGTTGGCGAAGTGCGGGTCGTCGATGACAGGATCGAGGCTGTGGTAGGAGAGGGCGCTCCAGCTACTCTTGGGTTTCCACAGGATTTGCTCTGGCATCATATCCTCGTCGAGCGAGTGAATGGAGAAACATCGATTTGGCTGGATCACAGGGTGCAATCCAAGGTCGTCCCAAGTGTTGCTGGGCCTTCTGCAGCCGAGGAGGCAGCGGTTCAGGTGGGCAGTAAGAATGCGGACTTTTGTATCGATGAGGCTGCTATATGGGCGCGCGGTTTTACCGCTGAGGAGCGTTGTGTGTTGTATCGTCTTGGACGATTTGACACTCCTATCATGGCGCCTCCGAGTTCGATCGCCTATTGGGGTTTCGACAAGAGTAAGCTGGGGAAAGGAGTTTTCGGAGACTACATCGGAACCCGCCCGTTGGGATCGTATGCCCGGTGGAAGCCTGCCAAGCCCCTTGCCCCCGATCCCGTGCCCATGACGACAAAGAGAAATGTGGTTGCGGCACAGGTATCCCACCTTGCTGAAAGCAAGGAAGGGGCGGGAAGCTTTGAGATGAAAGGAGACACCCCTTTTACCTACGAGGGCTGGTTTAAACCGGGACGGCTGACGGCCGGAACTCTGGGGGGGACGGTTCCCACGACAAATGACAAGGGGGAGGCTGGCTGGCGACTCGCCCTCAGCCCGGGTAAGAGCGGAAAAGGGTTTCTCGCCTTCATCTACGATACAGGATCAGAGAAAATGCAGGCAGTTGCCGAGAATGTACCCATTTACGATGGGCTTCCACACCACCTTGCTGCGGTCTGGAATCCCCGGTCTTCGGAGACCCACGGGAGTATGGGCATTTTTCTGGACAACAAGCTCGTTGCATCCGCGCTGCTACCCCTCGAAAAATTGAGGCCAGCGAGTGGGCAGCACTTTCGAATAGCGGTTGGTGGCTCAGCAGTGGTCGTTGATGAGCTGCGCTTTACGACCGGATCTCTCAGACCCAGTGAATTTCTGACCAAAGGGGAGGCCCGGCCGGCTCCGGAGCTTCCGATTGCCGGGAACAATGAAAGACGGATAGCGCCAGCTTCGAGGCCGGGTGAAACGCCATTTCAACGGGCAGCTCGGGAATTAGAGGAGCGAAAGGCCGAGCAGGCCGCAGAGCGAGAGCGCAAGAGAGCGGAGGATGACCGGCGGCGACGTGAGGGTTTTGGGGTCCGGGACTGACCTCTACTAGAATCGGTATCCTTTAACCTGCTCGTAGGATCGCAGTTCTTCGATCTCCCGGGTGGCACGGTCTGTGTAGCTTTTCATGAAGAGTTGAAGGGCTTGAGGATCATGACGGTCATCGAATGCAGGCAGGGCGGCGTCCGAAAGATGCAGCATTAAGTTCCTGAGATGCTCTCGGAACTTGCTGACCGGGATTGGACTCCGAAGAGATGAGGCTTCTGCCGCCAGCAGGTTGGATAGGCAGTGGGGGTCTTCGCGAAGATTATAGAACTCCTCGACTGTCCGGAAGGAGAGGTGATGGACACGACGTTCCATGGGCGGTCGCGTTCGGGCTATCTTGCGAAGCACGTCAAATCCGTTCCATTGCCTCGGGAAATTTCGAGTGCCATCAGCCCATGGATTAAAAAGATAGGCCCAGTCGCGTGAGAGAATTCCTCTCATCGGGAACGCGTCTCTGCCGTGGATATGGAAGAACTGCGTGAAGACGTAGTCCCGGTTTGATTGTTGGCCACCCTGAAGGATTGAGAGAAAGGAGCGCCCGTCAGCCTTGGGAGCAGGGGGTAATTTTGCGGCGTCGAGGAAGGTCGGTTGAAGGTCTACGCAGGAAAGCATGTGGTGCCTGTCGTCCTGTCCGGCGGCAACTACCCCGGGCCATCGGATAATCCATGGCGAGCGAGTGCTGTCGGGATAGCAGTTTGCTTTTACCCCCGGAAACGCCATTCCGTGGTCCGACAGGAACAGTACGATTGTATTGTTCGCCAGTCCGGCACGATCCAGCTCTTGCAGCACTGCGCCTACCATGTCGTCTGTCCGGCGTACGGATCCCGCATAGCGAGCGAGATGTTTGCGGATCTCTAATGCATCGGGGAGACCCGCGCTGACCCTGACTTCAGAAGGGTCGTAGCTTTGCGACGACTCCGCCCGCTCGTAGTGAGGATTGCCCGGGTGACGACCGTCAGGGCCAGGGATAGCAAAGGGGTCATGGGGGTCATGGGTGTTGGCCATCAGGAAGAAGGGTTGGCGCGCTGATTTCGCATTTGCGAAAAAGTCCCGAGCGAAGCGCCGATAGATCGCGGGATCTCGCCCCCAGAGGTTCTCGTCGCCCTTACCCTGCCAGGTGTATGTTGTCGACCACCTGAAAAGCTCCTGTTGGTTGAGGGGCTTTCCGATAGTTCCACAGAGAAAGCCAGCTGCGTTCAGGAGAGAAGGAAGATTGGGAGTTCCGGGACGGATGCGCTGAAATCCCTCTGCTCCATTGTTCTGAGGATAGAGACCGGTCAGCATCACGCTGCGAGAAGGTGTGCAGATGGCAATATTGGCATAGCCGTGCCAGAACTGAATACCTTCCTCGGCGAGTCGATCTATATTAGGCGTTACGCCCTCGGCTACGCCTCCAAAGCAACCAGGGGAATCCCAATTCATATCGTCCGCAACGAGCCACAGAATATTTGGGCGCGCGGTTGGATGGCGAAGCTGTTGCGCGGAGGCAACTGGAATCAACAGTGTGACAGCGGTCAGCAGAATGAGACCTGGAGTATGCATCGTGGTTTCTTGATGAGAGAGTTCCGCTTCAAGGTGATAGGTCTACTCGTTGGGATGAATTCAAAATCTTTATGGAGCTGCAAATTGTGGATAACTTTGTCCTGACGGGCAGCAATCGCGGGGTAAGCGAAAGAACGGAGTCGGTTACCAGTAAATTTCAGGCCGCGCTTTTTGGGGTTGCGGATTATGGTGCTGGGAATCATCAAATCTTTATGAAGGTTGCGGATTACTTGGAGCGGAAGCGCCCGGGGCGCCACGTGGAGGGGTTAGCGGCCTGCCTGCTACCGTTTGAAGATAATGGTGAAATCGCGGGGAAGGCCTTTCGCGAGGCCATAGAACGGACCGCTGAGGCAGGCCTCGGGTGCGCGGTGAACATGGATACAGGGTATGCAAACTATATCTCGCCCAGCGAAAGGACGGAGGTGCTGAAATGGACGATTGCTACTCTTGGAGATGGACAGGATTTTGCGGCCGGCGCTTTTGTAGAGGGAAGAGAAGGTGAGTTGGAGGAGCTCTATCGAAGAGAAATGGATGAAATTGCCTCCCACGGTGGGACACCGGTGATTTTCCAGACCACCCGTTTCCATGACTGGGAGCCGCAGCGAATTATTGATCTCTACACTTCCATCTGTGAGCCCTATCCGAAAGTGATTGCGTTCGAACTCGGACAGGTCTTCGCCCCGTTTGGAATGATTTATGAGGAGGAGACGATCCGGGGGCTCATGGAGATCCCCAGCCTCATTGGAATCAAACATAGTTCCCTGAGCCGGGCCGAGGAAATGAAACGACTGGCTCTGCGAGACGAGTTACGACCAGAGTTCCGGATTTACACTGGAAACGATTTAGGAATCGATATGATTGAGTATGGATCCGACTACCTGCTCGGGTTGGCGGCTTTCTGTCCCGAGAAGTTTGCGGAGCGGGACCGGCTCTGGGAGGAGGAGAACTCGGAGTATTATGAGCTGGCAGACGCTCTCCAATACCTTGGTAACGTCGGGTTTCGTGCTCCTGTCCCCGCATACAAGCACAGTTGTGCAGTCTTTCAGCATCTCCTCGGCCGTATTCCCAGCAGTGAGCCGCATCCCAGTTGCCCGCGGCGCCCGGATTGGGAAGCGGAGATCATGCGGGACTGTGCGTTGCGCCTCGGCTATGAACATAAAGGTTGATGAACCTGGGATTGGGAAATCCAAGGTTTCCTGTGATGCTCAACTGCCTGTTGGTTTTTATCTCTTCTCATGTCCTATCCTGAACTGGCTATTCACACGTTCACGACTCGTCCGTGGTCAATGTCCGAGTGTATCGAGGGTTACGCTCGACGCGGAATCGGTGGTATTTCTGTTTGGCGGGAAACATTGGAGGGGGAAGACCTATGCTCGGTCAGGCAGCACATTCGCGATGCGGGACTGGCAGGTCTTGCTTTAGTACGTGGTGGTTTTTTTACCGGTTCGTCAGCTGAGGAAAGGCGTGTAGCAATTGAAAAAAACCGTGAATGCCTGATGGAGGCGGAAGCGCTTGGCCTTCCTCAGGTCGTGCTCGTTTGCGGCGCTACTCCGGGCCAGACTGCCAGACAGAATTACGAGCAGATCCGCGATGGAATCGGAGCGATAGCGGAAGAGGCGGAACGGATGGGAATTCGACTCGCGATCGAGCCTTTGCACCCCGTTTACGCTGGTGATCGTTCCGGTATCTGTTCCCTGCGTGATGCCAATGCCCTTGCGGAGGAGTTATCGTTGCCCAATGTCGGGGTGGCGGTCGACGTCTATCACGTATTCTGGGAGGTGGACCTGCGGGAGCAGCTGCAGCGCTGTGCGGACAATGGCTGGTTGGACGCCTACCATATTTGTGATTTCAAGCCTGATCAGGAGGATATTCTCCTCGATAGAGGGATCATGGGAGAAGGTTGTATTGCTCTCGGGGAAATTGACCAGTGGGTAAGAGAGGCCGGTTTTGATGGTCTTCGTGAAGTCGAAATCTTTTCACGCAGATGGTGGGACGAGGACCAGGACAAGTTTCTGGATAGGATCCTTGAATCCTACGACAAGGTATATCGTGTCAAATAATTGATTTAAGGAAGGGGAGGGTTTGACTTGGTGCCAACCCGGTCCACCTTTTCAGCGGAAACTCAGTGACCCTCAGGGGAGGCTTCCGCCCAAAATCTGAATACCATGAACGAGCATCGAATCGGGATTATTATGAACGGCGTCACCGGACGCATGGGGACCAATCAACATCTCGTGCGATCCATCCTGGCCATCAGAGAGCAGGGAGGAGTGGTGTGCGGGGATAAGAGAATCATTCCTGAACTGGTGTTGACCGGACGCAACGAAACCAAATTACAAAATCTGGCTGAGCGTTATGGGGTAGAAGACTATACGACGGATCTAGATGGGGTCCTTGCCAACGAGGCATACTCTATCTTTTTTGATGCCTCAGGAACTCCTTACAGGGTGAGCTTCCTTGAGCGGGCGATTGAGGCGGGTAAACACGTCTACTGCGAAAAACCCACTGCGAATGATTATGGAGAAGCGCTCGCTATTGCGGAGAAGGCAGAAAGGGCAGGAGTAAAGAACGGAAGCGTCCAGGACAAGCTCTGGCTTCCGGGTATCCAGAAGTTTCGATCTCTTCGGGATCAGGGCTTTTTTGGAAAGATCCTCTCGGTGAGGGGAGAATTTGGATACTGGGTGTATCCGGGTCACGATCCGGAGCGTCCTGCACAGCGACCAAGCTGGAACTACCGGAAGGAAGACGGAGGGGGTATCATCATAGATATGCACTGCCACTGGCGCTATGTAATCGATAACCTGTTTGGAAAAGTAACCCGCATCTTCAGTCATGCAGCTACGCACATTCCAGAGAGGATTGATGAACAGGGACGGGCATACCAGTGTACAGCTGACGACTCCGCCTATGCGATCCTTCAAACCGATACTGGAGTGGTGTGTCAGTTCAACTCCTCGTGGTGTGTCCGGGTGCGGCGCGATGAACTGTTTACCATGCAGGTTGATGGCACAGAGGGGAGCGCGACGGTAGGTCTTCGCAAGTGCATTGTTCAATCTCGGGCCAATACCCCGACACCGGTTTGGAATCCGGATGTGGAGAGCCCGATTGACTTTTTTGAGGACTGGGAAGAAGTGCAGCCCCAAGNGGAGTTTGACAACGCCTTCAAGAGTCAGTGGGAGTTGTTTCTCAAGCACGTGGTGGAAGAGGAACCNTTTCCCTGGACCTTGCGTGAGGGAGCGAAAGGGGTTCAGCTCGCTGAGCTTAGNCTGCAATCGAGCAGGGAGGGGCAGTGGGTTGAGGTGCCCGGCTAGCGGTAGTGGCTTCAACCACTCTCCTCAGCCGGGCTGAGGGCACATCGGAAGCTGAGATGGCAGGTCGTTGAGTCAGGAGTGACCTTGCTCCGGGCAGAGTTGCGGTAGCGATTGCAGTAGGACTCGTGGCAAAGAAACGATCCGCCACGGATGACCTTTTCGGTCCCGCTCCCTGGCCCTGCGGGTTCTCTGACCGGAGATTGGGTGTAATAGTGGGGATCAAACCAATCAGCAACCCAATCCCAGGTATTACCCATCATGTTGTAGAGGCCAAAATCGTTGGCTGGAAATGAACGCGCCGGGGCGGTGCCGCGGTAGCCATCAGCACCAAGGTCCTTTTTGGGAAATTGTCCCTGCCAGATGTTACATCGATGCTTGCCCCCGGGACTCAGTTCATCGCCCCAAGGGTAAGTGGAACCCTCTTTTCCACCGCGGGCAGCGCATTCCCATTCCGCTTCAGTAGGAAGACGTTTTCCTGCCCAGTGGCAGAAGGCCTCAGCATCATGCCACGAGATATGGACGACCGGATGGTTCATGATTTTCCGGATGTTGGTGCCAGGCCCGCCCGGTTTTTTCCAGCTGGCACCCTCTACCTTTGCCCACCATTCGACGCCAAAGGCCCGGTCAAAGCGGAGGCGTTTGAAGTGAGCCTTGGGGATCTGGTTGTGAAACACAAAAGACCATCCAAAGCGTTCCGCCTCAGACTGGTATCCGGTCGCATCGACAAAAGTAGAAAATGACTCATTGGTAACAGAGGTTTGATCAATGAAATAGTCCTCAAGACTAACTTGGTGGACCGGTCCTTCTCCGTCTGCGCTCCAACATTCGGGTCCTTCAGCGCCCATGGAGAACATCCCTTTTTTGACCATGGTCATCCCTTTAGATGAACCAGCGTCCGGTGAGCGGAGGAGGCATGATTTCTTGGTATTGGGATCGCTGTGATCTCTTGGAGGGGTGCAGCAGGGTTTTCCTTCCGGCATATCTCTAGCTAGCGCCGGGTGGGGAGCATGTCGAATATGATTGCGATGCCTTTTAGAGGAGGCAGTTTTCCGTATGCTTAAAGCTTATCTCCTTCTGCTGATTTTGGGGGGATCGGCATGCGCGGCCCCGGAGGTTAGCTTTATTGACCTCAGTACTGATCAAAAGCGGATCACTGTGGTGGACCGGGAAAAGGATCAGTATCTGGGACATGTTTCTACCTGTCTACTGGATGACGGTAAAACCATTCTTGCGGTGTATCCCAAAGGGCATGGGCGGGGTGCTATCGTCTACAAGAAAAGTCCTGATGGGGGGCGCACGTGGGGGGAGCGGCAGCCGACTCCAGCGTCGTGGGCCACGTCACGGGAGGTGCCAACCCTTCATCGCATGCAGGGCCCGGACGGCAAGAGGCGCATTATTCTCTGGTCAGGCTTATATCCCGCTCGGAATGCGATAAGCGAGGATGAAGGAAAAAGCTGGAGTGAACTGAAAAAAGCTGGGAACTGGGGAGGGATTGTTGTGATGGGAAGTCATCTTAAGATGAGAACCGGGCAAGGGCACTACATGTGTGTTTTCCACGATGATGGGCGTTTTTTTTCGGACCGGGGCAAGCTGGCCAAACCAGTTGAGTTTTCCCTCTACCGGACCCTGACGAGGGACGGGGGATTGAGCTGGTCGTCTCCAGAGGTTCTGCAGAGGGACACCTCGGTTCATCTTTGCGAACCCGGTCTGGTCCGATCGCCTGATGGTAGTCAAATCGCGATGTTGTTGAGAGAGAACGCGAGGAGAAAGAACTCCCATATTATGTTCTCAGACGATGAGGGCTCTACTTGGAGCAGCCCAAGAGAGCTCCCCATCACTCTTACCGGGGATCGTCATACTTGCCGCTACGCTGCAGATGGTCGATTGATTATAGTATTCAGGGGGCGTTATGCTGAAGGTAACGTCATTTCACCCGCCGATGGGGACTGCGTGGCATGGGTTGGCCTCTACGACGATCTCGTGAAAGGTAATGCCGGCCAGTATCTCCTCCGCCTACTTGATAACAAGGTGGGCCATGACACCACATATCCCGGAGTGGAAGTCCTTCCAGATGATAAAGGCTCCATTGTCGTGACAACTTATGGCCATTGGATCAAGGGTGAGGCTCCGTTTATTCTGAGCACCCGATTTTCTACGGAAGAACTTCAGGGCTACTCTCAAAGAGGTTCGAAGATTTTGTTGGAAGAAGATGCCATGAGGGTTCGCAAGTAGGAATGTTGGCAGATTTGCGCTAAGGACTTTGAGTTTGGGGCCAAAAGGCTACTCTTCAGCCCGTGGAAGGAATCCCACAGATCCTTGTCGCAGTCGTTCCGATCTATTGCCTCATGGTCGTTGGCGGAGGATTGCGGCGGGCGCGGGTGCTGGGCCCGCAGATGGATGATGGACTCACCAAGCTGGTGATTCATGTGCTTTATCCGGCACTGATTCTCGACAAGGTTCTCCGGGCGGAGTTGTTGAGGGATTTCTCGGTAGTTGCGTGGGCAATCATCGTGGGATTTGCGGTGATCGTGATCGGTTTGATGGTTGCCCTTTTGATAGGCCGTGCCATCGGTCTCAGAAAGGGTACGGGATGGCGTAGTTTTACTCTTACCGCCGGGGTCCAGAATTACGGCTATGTTGCAATTCCCTTGCTCATGGTTTTTTTCCCGGAAAATGAAGCTGCCGTCCTGGGTGTGCTTTTCACTCACAGTCTTGGTGTAGAACTGGGAATCTGGACGCTGGGAATGTTTATCCTGCGGGGTAAGCCCATGAAGTCGCCTCGGGAGTTCATATCTGGTCCCATGGTGGCAGTTGTTGTTGGACTGCTCATGGTCCTTGCCCGGGTTGATACCCTCGTTGAGCACTCCAAAGTGACCCAATTTGTGTTCGAGATTTTTCTCAATCTGCTTCACTGGCTGGGACTGGCGGCGTTCCCTGTGGGCTTACTGCTGATCGGCACGGTGATATCAGATGTCCTGGGCAAAGAACGGTATTCGCTCCGGATCGGAGTCGGGAGCATCCTTGTGAGGATGATTGTGATGCCGATGGTGATCCTATCGATCGCAAAATTCCTGCCAGTTGTTGTTGAATTTAAGCAAGTTCTCCTCGTGCAGGCCGCCATGCCGAGTGCGGTGGCACCGATCGTATATGCGCGGCACTACGGTGCGAATGCAGCTGCCGCGATGCATGTGGTGATTACCACCTCGATTGTCGCGATTATCACGATTCCGGTGACAATAGCATTTGGGCGAGTGTGGCTGGGGCTGTAAGAGTAGCGCATGTGTCGCAGAGCGAGGTGAACTCGCAAGCCAGATAATGCATAACCTGCTAATAATTAGAGGGATGAGTTCACCTCTGTCCCTCTTCAAGGAATTGCGCCTTGGGGGGAAGTCAAGGATCCAGGGTTTGCGGCTCCAGCCCTGAGGCTTTTCTCCAGTCGAAAGGTTCAAATGCCCCGTCCCTAGTCTCCAACGCGGAGAGTTCAAAGGCATCGGCAGCTATCATCCAGTGATCTTAAGGCCTTCCGAAGGGTCCGATTCTTCAGTTGAGCGGCTGGGAGTTGGCTTTTACGGGTTTTGGCAGCCTGCAGCGGCTTACCATTTGCTCAGGAGGATCCGCCGAGGAGCTTCTCCTTTGGTCACACCGTCGTGGCACGTTTTTTCTGTATGTAGATGCCGAATTTTGCCCTAATTTCGATCGTGTGGGCTAGATAACAGATGAGGGCCTATTTAAACAGCCCTCATCGTCTTCTGGACGCGCCGCCGAAAAACCCAGCTCACGCTGCCATCTTTTGATCACTGCATGAAGACCGCTCTGCCAATCCTGTTGGGACTCTCTCTGTTCCCAACCTTTTTGACCGCCGAGGATGATATCACCAAGGTGAATGCCACCACTAAGGCATTCTGGTCCTATAAGCCGCTTCGTCGGCCCAGTGTGCCAGAGGTGAAGGACCCAGCGTGGAGCCGTAGCCCAATCGACGCTTTCCTTTTTGATCGCTTAGAGACCAATGGGCTCAAGCCTAATGGCCCAGCGTCGAGACGAGAGTTGATCCGGCGGGCAAGTTTCGACATCACGGGGTTACCTCCCACTCTTGAGGAGGTGGAGGCCTTCGAAAAGGATTCTTCTCCCGACGCATGGGAAAAGG
Source organism: Roseibacillus sp. (assembly GCA_002686085.1). Lineage (GTDB taxonomy): Bacteria > Verrucomicrobiota > Verrucomicrobiia > Verrucomicrobiales > Akkermansiaceae > Roseibacillus_B. The sequence goes on from NZAC01000014.1 coordinate 113,260, forward strand.
TCATCGACCGGCTTCTGGCCTCGCCGCACTATGGAGAAAAGTGGGCGCGGCACTGGCTTGATATTGTTCGATACGCCGAGTCTAACGGTTTCGAGCGGGACTCGGATAAACCACATATCTGGCGTTACCGTGACTATGTGATCGATGCGCTGAACGCGGATCTCCCCTATGATCAATTTCTTCTGGAGCAGCTGGCAGGTGATGAGCTCGAAAAGCCTACGTCGCAGTCCATGATCGCGACGGGATATCATCGCCTCATGCAGTGGGATGATGAACCTGCGGATCGGCTTTTGCACTTGTTTGATAATCTTGATGATGACCTGCGGATTACCACCGAGGGGATGCTGGGGATGACTGTGGGGTGCGCGCGGTGTCACGATCACAAGGGAGATCCCATTTCGCAGGAGGATTACTACAGTTTCATGGCTTTTTTCCGCGGTGTAAAACAGCCGGGGAAGGGCGGAGCAAATATTGAAAATGTTGGTGGCGGTGAAGGAGATGCCGGATATCTAGCCTCTCTGGAAAAGCACGATGCGGAAGGCGAGAGGGTCAAGGAAGAGCTGGAAATTGCTGAGAAAAAGATCGGGCAGCAGTTGATTAAGACGTTTCCGAGCCTCAAGGGAAGACTCAGCAGCTCTGGGGATGAATTTCTGGTCTTGCTAGGTGATGGTCGCGAGCCGAGCCCCGGGAAGTGGTTTTACACTACCCGCAAGCCCTCGGCGAACTGGTCGGCGGTCAATTTTCGTGCTGAGAATGAGAAGTGGAAAAGGGGGGTCGCAGGCTTTGGAAAAGCGGGAACTCCCGGAGTCAAGGTGAACACGGAATGGAGTTCCAAGGAGCTCTGGGCTCAAGCTACCTTTTTGTTGGAGAGCATTCCCGAAAAGCTGAGGCTGTCGTTGATCCATGATGAGGACGTAGAGATTTTTCTGAACGGGCAGCTTGTCCTCAGGGAAAGTGGTGTTCTTGGAAATTATAAGGATTTCGATGCGGACAAGAAGTTCCTTTCTGCTCTCCAGACCGGCCGGAATGTGGTGGCAGCGAGGGTGACGCAGACGAAGGGCGGTCAATCCTTTGATTTTGGAGTCAAATCCTACCAAGGCGAAAAGTTTACCATCGATGTGGCCCTCGCCATGGCGAAATCAAAGGGTGTTGATGGGGGCCTCCTCGCCAAGAGGAAGGACCTTAAAAAGCGGATTGCACAACACGCTCAGAGCCGGCCGAAGCCGACGAGCGTCAGCGCTCAGGTTGTGCAGGAGCATGGCAAAACACCGCCCCCCCTATACGTGCACTACCGAGGGAATCCCCACGTAAAGGGAGAAAAGGTCATGACCACGAGGATTCCAACAATCTTTGGAGGAGACGAGCTGGAACACGAGTCTCCTGCTCACGGTCGAAACACCAGCGGGCGTCGACTGGCGCTCGCGAAGTGGATAATCAAACCCGACAACCCCCGGACCTCGCGGGTGATCATGAATCGCCTCTGGCAGCACCACTTTGGGCGGGGCATCTGCGCTACTCCCAATGACTTCGGTTATCTTGGAGAGCGCCCAACTCATCCGATTCTTCTCGACTGGCTCGCCACGGAACTGGTGAGTAAAAAGTGGAGCCTCAAGCAGATGCACAAGGTGATCATGCTTTCTCAGGCTTATCAGATGTCCTCAAAGGGGCAGGCTGCAAATTTGGCAAAAGATCCGGACAACAAGTTATTCTGGCGTTTCAACATGCGTCGTCTGACTGCCGAGGAGCTGCGTGATTCAGTGCTCGCCACGACAGGGCGGCTGAACAGGAAAATGGGAGGTCCGAGCGTCTTCATCAAGCTCGCTCCGGAAGTGTTGGCGACGTCTTCAACAAAAGGTGGAAAGTGGGGAAATTCTCCCCCGGAAGAGCAGACTCGAAGGAGCGTATATATCAAGGTCAAGCGGTCGATTGTTCCACCTATTCTACAGGATTTTGACTTGGCGGATACAGATGGCACCTGCCCGGTTCGCTTCCGGAGCATCCTGCCCACTCAGGCCTTGGCCATGATGAACAGCGCCTTTGTAAACGAGGAGGCCGTAAGTTTCGCTGAACGACTTCGATCCGAGGCCCCTGATGATCCTCGCCGGCAGGTAGGTCTTGCTCTTGAAATTGCTCTCGCCAGGGCGGCTACCGTCAGAGAGCTGGACTATGGCATCGAATTTGTAGAGGTTATGATGCGTGAGCATAAGCTATCCTCTGAAGACGCTCTCAATCGGTTCGCTCTTCTGGTCCTGAACCTTAATGAATTTTTCTTTGTCGACTGATTGAGAAGTCCTTTTCCAATATAACTTTTCCCAAATATTATGAACAAACCAGTGAACAGTTTTTGCGGTCAGATCAACCGGCGCGAGGCGATTCGCCATCTTGGTGGCGGTTTTACCTCGTTGGCTCTGACTGGAATGTTGGCTCAGGATGGCTTCTTCAATAAGGCAAATGCAGCAAGTCTCCAGGGTAACCCTCTGGCCCCGAAGGACTCCATGCTCCCTCAGCGAGCTAAGTCAGTGATCTTCCTCTTCATGTATGGAGGTCCAAGTCACATGGATACCTTCGATTATAAGCCGAAGCTTTACCCCCTTGATGGAAAGACCATTGACGTCAAAACATTTGGACGTGGTGGTAAGAAAAATAAAGGGAGGGTCGTCGGGCCCAAGTGGAAGTTTTCCCAACACGGCCAGTCTGGAAAACACATTTCTACCCTGTTTCCTCATCTCGCTAAGAGAGCTGACGATATTGCGTTTATTCATTCGATGTCTGCTGAGTCGCCAATTCATGGATCAGCGATGCTGAATATGAACTGTGGGTCTGTGGTGAGTGGAAAGCCCTCGCTTGGATCCTGGGTGAACTATGGACTGGGGAGTGTGAACGAGAATCTTCCAGGCTACGTGGTCATGCTTGAAAACAGTGGAGGACCTATTAGTGGAGCAAAGAACTGGACGTCCGGTTACATGCCTGCGAGCTATGCTGGAACGGTCTTCCGATCGCAGGGAGACCCAATTCTGAACCTTAAGAATGCCCATAACATGCCACGGGAGCAGCAGCGGACTCTTCTCGATTACCTCAATACCATGAATCAGGAGCACCTTGGATTGCGGGGAGACCAGTCGGACTTGTCATCCAGAGTTTCCAGTTATGAATTGGCTTATCGGATGCAGACGACGGCGCCAGAAGCAATTGACTTGGATGGTGAGCCGGATCACGTGAAGGAGCTTTACGGAGTCGGAGAAGGGCGGACAGATGACTTCGGCAGAAAATGCATGTTGGCGCGGAGACTCGTGGAGCGAGGAGTTCGCTTCATTCAGATTTACTCTGGAGGTGCACACAATGATGCGAACTGGGATGCCCATGGCAACTTGGAAGCGAATCATAACAAGCACGCGGGAAATACCGACAAGCCTATCGCTGGGCTTATAGCTGATTTAAAGCAGCGAGGTATGCTGGATGAAACTCTGATCGTGTGGGGCGGAGAATTTGGACGCCAACCGACTGCGGAATATGCCAAAGGAACGGGCAGGGATCACAACTCCTTCGGTTTCACGATGTGGATGGCAGGAGGTGGCATCAAAGGAGGAGTTTCTCATGGAGAAACGGATGAGCTGGGTTCCGCGGCGGTGGGGGATAGTCTGCATGTTCGAAACATGCATGCCACCGTGCTTGATCGGATGGGCCTTGATCCAAATAACCTAAGCTATTTCCACGGCGGACTCGATGAGAAGCTGGTCGGCGTGGAGGGCGCCAAGCCCATCCATGAGATTATGGCCTAGGCTCGTAGGAATATTCTGTGTCAAGGGAAGAGCAATACTGCTCTTCCCTTTTTTACAGCATCTAAACCCGGCAACAGAAAAGGGAGGGCCTTGCAGCCCTCCCCTTTGCGGGAAAATTTGCAGAGAAAGGGTGAGGGCTATCGACCTCTCCTAGAAGATTGCTGTGGACCGAGTGGTCCCTCTTGCGGGCGTCGTGGTCCCTGTTGAGCGCGCTGCATCTCCTCCAGTCGCTCCAGTCGTCGCTCGATATGAGCAATGCGCTCCCCAAGTTGTCTCAGGAAGTGGTGTAGTTTCGCCTCCTCATGGTGGCGCTCGTGGTCTCCCTCATGGTGATGCTCGTGGTCTCGCTCATGGTGACGCTCGTGGTCTCCCTCATGGTGGCGCTCGTGGTCTCCCTCATGGTGGTGCTCGTGGTCTCGCTCATGGTGGTGCTCGTGGTCTCGCTCATGGTGGCGCTCGCGGTGTCCCTCATGGTGATGCTCGCGGTCTTGCTCATGGTGGCGCTCGCGGTCTCGCTCATGGTGATGCTCGTGGTCTCGCTCATGGTGACGCTCGCGGTCTTGCTCATGGTGGCGCTCGCGGTCTTGCTCATGGTGGCGCTCGCGGTCTCCCTCATGGTGACGCTCGCGGTCTCCCTCATGGTGACGCTCGCGGTCTCCCTCATGGTGCTCGGGGCGACGACGCTCCTGACGTGGAGGCCTTGCAGCATTTTTGCCAGCTCTCCTGCCAGCGTTTTCACCGGCCCGGGATGGAGGGTCAGCGTCGCGGCCGCGTTTCTTGCCTCCGTCGCGCTCCTCTGACAGGGCAGGAAGAATGAGCAGGCTGCTCAGGGTAAGGATCAGCAGTTTGGTATTCATGGATCTGTAGTGGTTGTGGATGAATGGAACCAGCAGGGGCTGCTTCCGTTGCATACCGAAGCGGGCGGAGGTTGAGAGTTTTCTCTGGCCGGGTCCAGAATTGATCCTGAGCCACTACCCAAATTATGGGTAACACCCCTGAAAACCAGTAGGGCGGGACGGGTCAGTCCCTGTGAGCGGCATCCCCGACGATTTCGCTTCCGACCCCCACGGGGATGGCAAATACTGCGTCAAACGAACTATGATACGTCCGATTCAGTCCATGAAAGTCCTCGCCCCCTTCCTCTCTATCTGTGTTCTTTTCAGCCTGTCCTTCGCAAGGGGGGAGAAGCCCAACATCCTCTTTATTTTCGCGGATGACATGACATACGATGCGATTGCAGCTCTGGGTAATGAGGAGATTGAGACTCCCCATCTAGACCAGTTGGTGAAGAGAGGGACAACGTTTACTCACGCGTATAATTCGGGATCCTGGAGTGGGGCAGTTTGTGTTGCGAGTCGTCATATGCTGATGACGGGACGCCAGCTTTGGAACGCCCAGAAAGTTGCCAATCGGAAAGGAATGAGTGCATTTCAAGAGCAGGGAAAGTGCTGGCCCCAGTTGCTCGAGCGCGCTGGGTATCGAACATACATGTCGGGTAAGTGGCATGTCCAGGTTGATGCGGGTAAGCTCTTCAACGTGGCAAAGCATGTCAGGCCGGGGATGCCGCGGTCGGTGAAAAAGGCATACAATCGCCCACTTGAAGGAAAGCCGGATCCGTGGGACCCCGCCGACAAGTCAATCGGGGGATTCTGGGAAGGTGGTAAGCACTGGAGCGAGGTCCAGGCAGATGATGCGGTGGGCTTTCTTCAGGATGCGGACAAGTCAGAGCAGCCGTTCTTTATATATTTGGCTTTCAATGCCCCTCATGACCCACGTCAGGCTCCGCAGGAGTATCTCGATAAGTATCCGGCCAGTGAGATTATGGTGCCCCGGAACTTCCTGCCCCGGTATCCCTATTGTGATGAAATTGCAAATCCTCATCGGCTCCGGGATGAGAACCTTGCCCCCATGCCGAGGACCCGGCATGCCGTCCAGGTTCATCGGCGAGAGTATTATGCCATTATCACACACATGGATACGCAAATTGGACGTGTTCTCGATCAGTTAAAAAGCAGCGGGAAGGAGAAGGAGACCTATGTGGTCTTTACCGCTGACCACGGCTTGGCGGTGGGGCAGCACGGTCTCTTCGGCAAGCAGAACATGTATGACCACAGTGTCCGGGTTCCGTTCATGGTGACAGGGCCCGGGGTAGCGGCCGGTGCGACCAATGACGCTCCAATCTATCTGCAGGATATTATTCCAACTTCTCTGGATTGGGCGGGTGCGGATACCCCGGACCATGTCCAGTTTAAGAGTATTCAGCCTCATTTAGAGGGGAACGGCAAAAAGCGGGAATATGTATATGGCGCATATCTGGGAGTGCAGAGGTCGATCACTGCTGATGGATACAAGCTGATGTATTATCCCAAGGCCAACAACATGCTGCGTCTCTATAAGGTTTCAGAAGACCCTCATGAAACCAACGATCTAATGAAAAGCGACGACCCAGCGCTGAAGGACGTAGTGGCTAGACTGTGGAATCGTCTTATCGCGGTTCAGGGAGAATTTGGAGATACCCTGAAGCTGCAGAAGCCTGAGTAAGGCCTTGCGGATTTGAGAAGATAACGCTCTTCCGCGTGGCTATGACGGGAGATTATATCTGGATACAGATGGGGCCGCGGGATTACACCCACGGCCCCGTGTAGATGACTTGAATCCAGTTTGCCTAGAAAGCGAATTGAGCGCCAAGGACGGTCCACCATTCGGTTCCCAGTTGAGGGCCTTCGAGGTCCTGCCAGAGGGGCGTTCCTACCTCAAGCGCGATACGTGCTCCGGTTCCAGGAATCTTCATATTCACTCCCAGAGAACCATCGAGACGGGATCCACTGCGTCGTTTCGGATCAACAGTTGGAACCGGGAGAGGTATGAGGCTCGCATCGCGGCCCCTGATGTTTCCCCATGTAGAGCCATTCAACCGGGCTGAGACACTGATCCCTTCCGTAATCTGGCGACTTGCCCACGCGGTAGCTTGCCAGTTGTTTCCGAGCCGATAATCTTCTCCGTTATCTCCAAGGTAGATCTTGGAGCTGACTTGCCCGCCCCAGGACCAATCGGGCTCCTGTGCCCAGTAGGTCAGGGAGGGGGAGATTCCCCAACTACCCGCGCCCAGTTGCATAGGATAGGGAAGCCGGGTAACTCCCGGTCCGGGGATAAAATCCCGTTTATCTACTTCAGCGGTGGGCAGAAGAATACCGAGGCCGAGGTGGGCTCTCTGGTTCCGATACTGTCCCTCTCCACCCCAGAAGTGGTAGAGGGCCGATAGAGAGGAGTCCCCAAGGCCTGATGATTCAGTTCGAAACTGCATCCCGTTGGCTAGATTGCTGTGATTCATGGAGAGGTCCACAAGGTTGAGCATGCCCATCAGGGTCAGGCGATCTGTAGGGGCATACATCGCACCTACCATGTGCATCTCCATGTCCATGTCGATGGGAGCGACACGGAATGGAGCGGGTGGAGGTCCCGCGAAACTCGTGTTCGCGATGGAGTCGCTACCATCGTAGTTATCCTCCATGCGCATGAACATATAGCGATAGGAGAGCATGAACTCACCGGCTTTGTGGGTATGGTCACCCATGACTCCAATCGGGGCATGGCTATCTGGACGGTCCGAGGACCAGGAGCCGCCTTCTGTGTGAGCGAAGGCGACGGGAATGAAGAGAAAAGAAATAAGATGAGAAATTTTCATTGGGTAGTGTGTTAAATTAAATTTTTGGGAAGGAATAACTGCATCCTTCCCCGCGTCCCGGGAAACACCCGGGCGCAATTTTAAGAGCGCGCGGGCCTGAGCGTTACGCAGAGGCCTTACGGAAAGTGAAGTGAGGTCTCACACTACCCATGGAGGAGGGTGTGGAATATCACCCTGCCATTGGGATTTAACGGAAGTGGAAAGGGGAAGAGTATGTGGAAAGCGTGCCGGAGGAAAGAGGAGGCTTGCCGCGGATACCCTGAGCGGAATCATTTTGGCAATGGTAGTAGCCTCGGGGATGGAGGTGTGTTCCCTGTGCCTGCTACGCTCGATTTGGAGAAGGTAACAAATCTCACAGGGATTTTTTCCGGAGAATGTAGTCTCGATAGATTCTTGGAGACCATGAGAGGGTGCCCGGTCCATGATCATTGTCAGCCATGCCACGGATTGCCCAATCATAAGGTGCCCCTCAACTACAACTACAGCAGCGAGTAGCAGGAGCAGACGAGCAAGTAACTGCAACACGCAAGGATAGCGCCTGATGGGGGTGGACTTGTCAAGAACGAGACATAGAGTCCTCTCATGCCTATCGATGTAGAGTTACTGTCACGTATCTGTAAGGAGCCGGGAGCTCCCGGTTTTGAGACGCGGATTCGCAATGTAGTGCTGGAAGAACTGGATGGTCTAGCAGATGACGTAAGAGTCGATGCGATAGGCAACGTAATAGCTCTTAAACGCGGAAAGTCCTCGGAGATGAAGTCCATGGCAGCAGCCCACATGGACGAAATCGGCTTTATTGTCACTCACATCGATAATGATGGGTTTTTACGCTTCAACCCTCTGGGAGGTTTTGATCCCAAAACCCTGACGTCACAACGTGTCCTTGTGCATGGTCGTGAGGACCTCATTGGCGTGATGGGGTCGAAGCCCATTCATATCATGAGTCCCGAGGAGCGAAACAAGCCTCCGAAGCTTGAGGACTACTTTATTGACCTCGGACTGGAGCGAAGTGAAGTGGAGAAGCTTGTAGCGGTTGGTGATTCAATCACGAGGGAGCGTGAACTGGTTGAGATGGGAGATTGCGTTAACGTCAAGTCTCTGGATAACCGGGCTTCGGTCTTTCTCCTGATTGAGACATTACGAGCGCTCAAGAAGAGCCGGCGGAAACCAGCCTACGATTTTTATGGGGTGTTTACGGTGCAGGAAGAGGTTGGACTGCGCGGAGCCCAAGCTTCAACTTTGGAGATTCAGCCTGATTTCAGTTTTGGGTTGGATACGACGATAGCCTTTGACACTCCGGGGGCGAAACCTCAGGAGCAATGCACCAGGCTCGGAGAGGGAGTGGCCATCAAGATTATGGACTCATCGGTTATCTGTGACCAACGGATGGTGGAGTTCATGAAAACCGTCGCTGATGAAAAGAAAATCGAATGGCAACCTGAGATTCTCAGAGCCGGGGGAACGGATACCGCCTCCTTGCAAAGAATGACCCCGGGCGGGTCAATCGCCGGGGCAGTTTCGTTACCTACTCGTCACATCCACCAAGTCATTGAGATGTGCAACAAGCACGACGTTGCGGAAGCAATCAAACTCCTGGCGGCGTGCCTTTGTGGCCTAGACAAGTATGACTGGGAGTTTTGATCTCTCCGTAGCCCAAGTTGAGGGCTCCTTGTGCTCTTCTCGTTGATCCTAGCCTAGTTTGCTTGGGCCTGATGAAGCAGGGCTCCGATAGATCTGGGCGCATTGGGGTGGCAGCACGGGCACTAGAAAGCGATTACCTCAATTGCGTTAAAATTCGCCAGATATGTCGGTTTTGTTAGAAATTTAAATTTTTTAATAAACGAAATACCGTATTTCAAGGCTTGGAAATGCGAAGATCCCGAAATTGGGGTGCGGTAATAGGCGTCTTTTTGTAAAATGTGAGTGACCGTGTCTACCTTTGGACTTCTTTCATTTTTTTGCACCGGATTGCCTGCACCAGTGACTTGTTAGAAAGTGATCTTTGAGGCCTGATTTGCTCGGGTGAGAGAACTCGCAAGCAAAATCTCGAACTGCTGCAGAATTCGCCAAGACACAACATGTGGTATTGTGAATAATTTGATCATACAATATGGACAAGATTCCGTTGACGGAATTGATGAAAGGGCCTTACTCTCCCCACCGCTGCATCAAGCAGCAAATTTACTACGGAATCTTTAACTACCTGCAGAAAATTCGGGAAAACCGCCTCATTTAAGATGTCAGAAACCACCACAGTCCAGATCGGAGATCGATCCTTTGTTTTAGACCAAGAAAAAGCGCAGGAAGCGTTTGCTGCCAAAAGCGTGATCAATGGTAAGGACACCATGTTTTTCAACATTCTTCCGCTGAAATATCAGTGGGCGTATGAGCTCTACAAGACCATGAAAAACAATCATTGGGAGCCCGAAGACATCCCAATGCAGAGAGACGTAGAGCAGTGGCGAGGGACCGACGAGATCTCCGATGTCGAGCGCTGGATCATCAAGATGGGGATCGGCTACTTTTCGGCGGCAGAGGGGATCGTTGGGGACAATATCATGCACGTGATTCGTGAGCTGGTGACTGCTCCCGAACTCAAAATGGTCCTTGGTCGTCATGCCCATGAAGAAAACATCCATGCGGATTCTCTCGTCTACATGATTTCTTCCCTGGGCCTCAATCCGCATGAGTGCGAGGCGATGTTCGAAGACATCCCTACGATTACGGCCAAAAACAATTTCCTGGTGACCAATAGCCGAAGCATGCGTCGGGACGTCGATCTGACTACGACCGAAAATAAGCAGGCCCTTGCAAAGAACATGTTCATGTTCGGTCAAGTCATGGAAGGAACTCAATTTTATGGGCTCTTCGGGATGATCTTGAGTCTTTACAGGCAGAACAAGTTTCCCGGCATTGGACAAATGTTCCGCTACACCCTTCGGGACGAGTCCAATCATATCGAGCTTCTGCGGCAGCTTCTCAATGAGCTGGTCGTAGAAAATCCTGATATCTGGACCGAAGAATTCCGAAACGACCTCCGCGAAACGATGCGGAAGGGTGTCGCTCTGGAAAAGCAGTTTATCCGGGATTGTCTGCCAGTGGATGCAGTAGGACTCAACGCGTCCGACTTTGAGCAGTATATCGATTACATAGGTGACCGTCGTCTTGTGAACTGCCGCCTTGATCCTCTCCACGAGAATGCTTCCAACCCTTTCCCTTGGCTTGCTGAGATGATGGATATCAAGAAGGAGCAGAACTTCTTTGAAGGTCGTGTGACGGAGTACCAGAAGTCTTCAGCTCTGGAGCATGCAGGGTATAGTGACGACGACCTCTAGGACAATTTGAAAGCGGGTAGCCGGGAATTCCGGAGATGAGAAAGTCAGACGACCTCTTTCGTCACAAAGCTACCTATGCTGCCACATCTAAATTTCTCTAATTACCACGCTTCCTCAAGCAGACGAGCTAACCATCCCAACCCTTCCGTGAGCCTTCACACTCCAAAGACCTTTTATGTATAGATCCATTACCCTCGAGGAAGATATCGCACTGAAGCAAGTCATTGCGAATCGGCATGGCGACGAAACGAGTTGTCAGCGCTACAACTGGCGGGAGTCCCTCGCAAGTGAGCACCGTGCTCCAATACCCGAAATCATTGTAACGCGGGGTGCTGGGGAGGTGCAATTTTCCCTGGCGGATGTGACCGATACCATTGGGGAAGCGCTCACCGATCTTCTTCTTTCTCGCCAGGAGCAGGAGGAAAGGATCTTCAATGATGAGAATCGTAATTTCGTCACGGCTGTAGCCTTCAGTGTTGCCAAAAGCCTTATGCAGCAGGTGCAACGTGGGGGAACGATTAAGCTGAGCCATAATGATCTGAATCTCCTTATAGAGAAGGCTCTGATCGAAAACGATGCGCACGACGTCGCGAAGTCTCTTCTCTTTGCGCGGAGTTACGAGAAGAACGGAGAAATCTTGGTCAGTGAGGACCCGCATCTCATGCCTGTCCGACTCATTCGCAGGAACGGAAATGTTGTTCCATGGAGTGAAACGAAGATCGAGACCGCAGTCCGTAAGGCCTTCCTCGACCTGCGCAAGGACCCTGAGCCTGCATCACGAATTGCTCATGGGGTCACCAAGAGAGTTCGGGGAGGAGATTCGGCCTTCGTGCATATCGAGGATGTGCAGGATCTCGTTGAGGAAGAACTGGGCCGGCAGGGCCAATATGAGGTCATGAGGGCCTACATGTCCTACCGGATCCAGCGTGCGGAAGTACGGAAGATCCATCAGGCTGAGGCGACCGAGGATCCCAATCAGGACTCCATGGTCGTGGTGACGAGGGAGGACGGGCAGAGTGATTTCTGGGACGGAACAGAACTCAAGAAACGAATTCAATTCGGAATGATTGGGTTGAATCTCTGTCTCAGCGAGGAAGAGATCGAGTTCGAACTTCGAAGGTCGATTGGAGCCGAGATCGCGGAGAGCGAGTTGCAGAGAACCATTGTTCTCAACGCCAAGTCGCTCATTGAGAAAGACGCCGATTTTGCCAAGTTTGCTGCGCGAATTCTACTCAGTTATATTTACGAAGAGGTCCTCGACTGGTCGATTCAGCGGGATGGGATTGCCTCGCTGAAGGCGGCGCACCAGGAACAGTTTCGGCGGTACCTGAAGCACGGAGTCGCGATTAAGAGAATCAGCCCTGAACTTGTTGAGCGCTACGATCTGGAGCGTCTTTCGGAGGCGTTCGACCCCTCCGCAGACCTCGATTTCGATTACTTGGGGATCCAGACCCTCTACGATCGTTATCTCGTAGTAGATAAGACCTCTGCGAAGCCGAGGAGGATTGAAACCCCTCAATTTTTCTGGATGCGGGTGTCAATGGGACTCTTCAAGGCAGAGGAACAAAATCGGGAAGATTGGGTTATTCGACTTTACCAGCTGTACAAGGGCCGGAGGTTCTGCTCTTCCACCCCAACGCTCTTTAACTCCGGAACACTCCATTCCCAGCTGTCGTCCTGCTATCTTTACAAGGTCGATGATTCCATCGAGTCCATCATGATAAGAGGAATCTCCGAAAATGCCTTCCTTTCCAAGTGGGCCGGAGGCCTGGGGGGATCATGGACGAGTGTTCGGGGGACTGGTGCCTACATTCAGGGGACAAACGGCGAAAGCCAGGGAGTCATACCCTTCCTCAAATTACACAACGACCAACTGGTCGCCGTTAATCAGGGTGGCAAGCGCCGAGGATCAGGCTGCGCTTACCTCGAGAGCTGGCACAATGACATTGAAGATTTTCTTGAGCTGCGAGTGAACACCGGGGATGAGCGCCGGCGGACGCACGACATGAATACCGCGAACTGGATTCCGGATCTCTTCATGAAGCGGATGGAGGCAAGAGAGGACTGGACTCTTCTCAGGGCTAATGAGTGTCCCGACCTTCATGATCTCTACGGGAAAGCCTTCGAACAGCGTTATCAGGAGTATGAGGAAAAGGCCGCCGAGGGGAAAATCTGGAGTCGTAAGGTCAAGGCTATCGATCTCTGGAAAAAAATGCTCAAGATGCTCTTTGAGACAGGGCACCCATGGATCACGTTCAAGGATCCCTGCAATGTACGTAGTCCTCAGGACCACGTAGGGGTGATTCATTCCTCGAACCTGTGCACGGAGATTACCCTCAACACCAGTGATGACGAGACCGCGGTCTGTAATCTTGGTTCGGTCGTATTGGACACCCATGTGACCAAGGACGGCATGCTGGATCATGAAATGCTGAGTGAAACAATCACCGTTGCGATTCGGGCCTTGGACAATGTCATCGATATCAACTTCTATCCGACCGATGCGGCGAAGACAGCCAATAGCCGCCACCGGCCGATCGGTCTCGGTGTCATGGGACTCCAGAACGCGCTGTTTAAGAAGGATCTCTCTTTCGCCAGTGACGACGCGGTAGCCTTCAACGATGAGTTCATGGAGGCGATAGCCTATTATGCTTACGGTGCGTCAAGTGACCTGGCGGCTGAGCGTGGTAGCTATTCAAGCTACAAGGGCTCCAAATGGGATCGGGGAATCCTTCCTCAGGACACTCTGGATCTCCTAGAAGACGAGCGAGGTGATGCTGTGACGGTGCCGCGTGGCGGTAAAATGGACTGGAAACCCGTTCGGGAGAAAATCATGAAGCATGGAATTCGAAATTCCAATGTCCTCGCCATCGCTCCGACTGCGACGATCTCAAATATCATGGGCACCACCCCGTGTATTGAGCCGAACTACAAGAACCTTTTTGTGAAGAGTAACCTCAGCGGGGATTTCACAGTGCTGAACAGACAACTCGTCCAGGATCTGAAGAAGGAAGGCCTCTGGACCCCCGACATGCTGGACCAGCTCAAGTATTTTGACGGGGAGTTGAGCGATATTGATGAGATACCAGAAAGTCTGAAGCAGAAACACCTCACGGTGTTTGGAGTAGATTACAATTTCATCATTGATGCCGCATCTCGCAGACAGAAGTGGATTGATCAAAGTCAGAGTGTGAATCTGTTTCTGGCCTCACCGGACATGAAGGCTTTGAGTCACATGTATCGCCATGCGTGGCGAACTGGACTTAAGACGACCTATTACCTGCGAACTCTTCAGGCCAGTAATATCGAAAAGGCAACAGTGCAGCTAAAGAAGGACAGTGCCCCTCAGGGCGAAAAACCCGGGGGGAAAACGTATACTCCTGAGGAGAAAACTGCCTGCTCCATCGAAGCCATGATGAATGGCGGCGAGTGCGAGGCCTGTCAGTAAGAGAGCTTCTTTGAGAACTTTGGGCTCTCCTCGTTTTCTGCCATGCTGGGCTCTCTTAAGTGTCGCGGGGAAGTGGGGGCGTGGCTTGGAGAACAGGGTTTTACCAGTGGAGGCTTGATTGGCCTGTAGTCCGGGTCCCTGGTCCGCAAAGACTTCCGTTCCTGGTGCACTCCCGACTGGTTGTCAGTCCGGGAGTGACTTTGTCTTGTCATGTCCCTGAACCATGGGATTTGATTTGCTGGTAATCATGAAAAGACCAACGCCAGTACTCTCTTTCCTTCTCTGCGCCAATCTTCTGCTTTCGGCCTTGCCGGGGTTTGCAGAGGAATTCCATGCAACCCTCACAGACACCTCCACCAATACCTGGGTGGAAGACTTCTCGGTTGACGGCGGAGCCGGCAGAAACGGCGATGTGGTCTGGTCAGTACGGAAATATACTCTCCGGGGAGGCAAGCAGGCTGGAGTGGATGTAGTAGAGGTCAACAACGGCAAGTTGCGTTTCACGGTGGTGCCAACCCGTGGAATGAACGTACATGAGCTTCACTGTGGGGACATTCGTCTTGGCTGGGACTCTCCGGTTACGGAGCTGGTCAATCCTCTTTTCATTAACCCGGCAGACCGTAGTGGTCTGGGGTGGCTTGATGGATTCAATGAGTGGATGACCCGATGCGGATATGAGTTTGCGGGTCACCCGGGTGAGGATGACGAGAAGATGCTCAGCCTCCACGGTAAGGCTTCAAACTTGCCGGCATCCAAGGTGGAGGTTTTTCTCAAGAACAACCGGATTCACGTGAGGGGCCGGGTTGAAGAGAAGATGTTCAAGTTTGTGAATCTGGAAATGGTCACGGACATCTCTACCGAAATAGGAAGCACTTCGGTGCGCTTTGACGATACTCTCACGAACCGAGGCTCCAGTCCTCAGGAGTTTGAGATCATCTACCATGCCAATTATGGGGAGCCTCTTCTGGAAAAAGGTTCTCGTTTTATTGCCCCGGTCAAAAGTGTGACTCCCTTTGACGAGCGTGCCGTGGAGGAACTGGAGGATTACCAAGTCTACTACGGTCCGACCAAGGACTACGGAGAAACGGTCTATTGCATGGAGTTGAATTCAGGTGCGAATGGGAGAACAACCGTGATGCTCCACAACGCGGCTGCCTCTCAGGGCGTAGCGATGTCATATAATGTGGACAGTCTTCCCTTCTTCACGCTTTGGAAAAATACAGATGTGGGCGAGAAGGGTTATGTAACCGGGTTGGAGCCGGGTTCGGGCTTTCCCTATAATCGTTCGGTCGAAAGAGAGCGTGGGCGCGTGAAAACGATTGCCCCCGGGAAGGCGAAGCATTTTCACGTGGAGGTGGAGGTTCTTCCTGATGGAGCGGCAGTAAAAAAAGCCGCAGCGGTGATCTCTGCCATCCAGGGAGGCAGAAAGACGGTCGTGAACGACGAGCCAGAGCAATAGCTCAGCTTGCCAACGGGCTTACTGGGAGTCTCGAACCCAGAATAGTGACCCAGTTGGGTTGTAATACCGGGCTTGGTTCGTGTGGTGGGGCAACCGCGGGGCAGGCGTCCCACTGGCTGCTTTGCAGAGGGAATGGAATAAAAAGACTAAAAAATAGGCCTTATAATGATTGCCAGCTCCGTGAGGTCTCGGGGAAAAAGAACACTTGGTGAATACAGAGATTTTTCTGGCGTCGGGGGGGGCTGTCGTATGTATAATGCGAATACCCTGAGCCTTCGACCATTTAACATGCATGCCGCTATGACAACTACCAAGGATAGAGGGAGAAAGGGCTTCTCCCTTGTTACCACTGTCACGATTCTGGTGCTCCTTTCTCTTATCGCAATCGGGCTTCTTTCGCTGTCTGCTGTGACCCTGCGTAGCAGCACCTCTGAACTGGCCCAGTTGGAGGCGCAATCCAATGCTCGGCTGGCCCTGATGGTGGCGATTGGAGAATTGCAGGCACACCTCGGCCCTGATCAGCGGGTTTCTGCGGAAGCTGGTGTTCTCGACAAGGAGCCAGATCCCTACAACGCGGAGGGAATCCAGGGGATCAGGCATCCGCATTGGGTTGGGGTGTGGAGCACTGAGTGGGTTCCTCCGGGCAGCGACGGCGTCAACAAGTCTCCGTGGGTCCGTGATGATGATGAGGGAGGCTTGAGTGATCAGCGATTCACGGGTGCAGCAGGTAGGGGCTTTGACAGAGAGAGAGACATTCTTAGCTATCTCATCAGTGGCAATGAAGGGGGACGTGCCGAGCTGGGAGTCGACCTCATTGAAGCCGAGGCTTGGGAGGGAGACCAGATTGAGCTTGTTGGTGATGGAACCGTGTCAACCACTGAAGAATATGTTGTTGCCCCTCGGGTATCCACGCGCAACGACCAGAACCGGGTGACCGGTGGCTATGCCTATTGGATTGGGGATTTGGGTGTGCGGGCCAATGTGGCCATGGTTGATGCCTACAATCTCGACGATCCAGCACGGGGGCCCAATCCCGACGGCATGGAGCGCATCCTGAACCCTCAGGACACCGCAGCGAAGCAGCTTGATGGTATCAATAACGACCTCACCGACGAGGAAGTCCGCAAGCTCATCAGCCGTAAAACCGTTGAGCTGACTGACGGAGTGCCCAGCAGGGAAAATGCGCTGCGTAAGAAGCAGGCTTTCCACCACCTCACCACCCAGTCCAAGGCCGTTCTGTGTAACGTGCGGCAGGGGGGACTTCTGCGGGATTTGACTGCCTACATTCATGATCGTCGCGGCACGATCAGAGACCTTCGGGCTGATGGGCGGATAACTTCCCAGGGTATCGATAATTTAGACAATATGATTGGGCCGGCAAACGCCAATGTGGCGAGGGAGCAGGGGACGACCTGGGGCCGGACAAAGTATCGGGACATCGCTCCGACCTTTGCTCTGGTTCGCAACTGGGCTCTTGCCGGCCGGGCTCTGCAATACGCCGAAGAGGATACCGCCATGGTAGACCCGGCGCCCCCAACCGCAGAGGACATCGCCAATGGAACCCTGCGGGGCATGAACGACGGGGTGAATGTCTATGACGGCGGCAATCTGCGGCCGGCGTCGTTCCTGCCTTTCGTCGAACCTAACCTCTTTCCGGTGATGACCGAGGCCTCGGTCTACTACAACCTTGCGACTTATCCGCAGTCTGAAAACAACCCCTCGTCTGGGAATGTGCTTCGGGTCTGTGTCTACCCCAGGGTCGCACTTTGGAACCCTTACAACGTGGCCCTCAATCTGCACAACATGTGCGCCACAATGTTCGTTAACGGAAACAAAGATGTTCGTATCACCTACAGTGACCGCACGACCCGTAGCAACGTGCCGATTCCGTTTGGTCGGGGATCGACGAGAGTTGGAGCGAGAGCTAGTGGTGCTGATCCCAGCCCGGGGCACTATGTCGGATGGCTGCTGGTGAAGTTGCAACCCACGACCATCCAGCCGGGTGAGACTCTCGTTTTCAGTCCGATGCGGACCGCAGAATATCAGACCTTTCAAGTGGACCGCAACGTTCTCTCGTCCTCGGTGGCCCCGGATCCGAGCATCTACTTCTACCAGGACATGCAGGCGACCCATACCAAGCAGCCTACGAGCTTCATCGAGTTCCCGGGTCCAGGCAACCAGTCGGGTGGAGATAACTACATGATGTCGCTGAAGAGTGCGGGAAGGCAACGAACTTTCAATGACTCCTCCTTCAACTCGATGCAGTCCATCGTCTACGCTAACACCTCCCTTCAGGCAGGGGGTAGCGATGAGCTTCCTGTGCTGTGGGCCTCTGGGCGTGGACGACAGCCAGAGCCCCGGGTTCACCGGCTCGCTAATAGCCGGGACCGGCTTCCTGGGACCGCAATTCCTGACACCCGGACGAGGGATGGATTTCGCATCCGTTGGTGGGATGAGCATCGCTCCAATATCCTTGGCTCCGGCCAGTTACGTGGGCAACCGCAGCACCTCAAGACCTCCGTGATTGGAACGTGGAACCCCCGGGCCGCCTACTTCTGCCGGAACCCTTGGGACAATATCACGGACCTTCCTCCTCATTTCTATGGGATGTACACCCGCGATTTGTTCGACCAGAGAGTCAGCTGGCAGAATATGATGCCGCGCTCGGTAGATGGGAAAAACGTAAGCTGGCCCTTCGGCGAGCCTCTGGGTGCGCCGGATGATGGAGTGGTTCTTTTTGACGTGCCCCGCGAGGAGATCGGTATTCCCTCCCTCGGGTTTCTCCGTCATCTCAAGCTTTCGGAATTCGGATGGCACCCGAGCTATGCGGTGGGTAACTCCCTCGTGGATCCCCGGGTAGGCCGCCTTCACACCAGTCCGGTCCTGCGCACCTCGCAGGAGAAGAGGAACAACGGGTGGAACCAGTATCTCTTTGGGCATCAGGGAGGTAGGACCTCTGGAAGGGGTGCTGACTACTGGGCCATGCTGACAAGGCAGATCCTGTTCAATCGACCTGATGACCACTTTGTGGTTTATGACCTGAGCTATGAGACCAACTTCAACCTGTGGGACAATTTCTTTGTGTCGACCGGTAATCCTTCCCGGAAGCAGGCCTTCGTGAGGAATCCCGAGGAGAACCCCCTGCCGAATGGACGTTTCCAATTGATTGGAACCGGCACGGAGGTAGAGCGCGATGTTGTCGATTTTCATCGATCGGCCAGCCAGCTCTGGCTCAATGGTGGGTTCAATGTGCACTCGGTCAGCGTGGATGCGTGGAAGGCTGTGCTGGCCTCTGCCATGAACGCTGGCGACTATGCTAGTGAGGACGCCGTTCCCTTTCCCCGGGTGATCAACCCACCCAACGGGGAGTATCTTGGGGGCAACTGGGATGACGAGGAAGCAACCTCAGGTTTCCTCAGTATCGACGGAAGTGATGCCACGGACAGTGAATTGGAGCGACTCGCCCAGGAAATCGTGCGGGAGGTAAAGGAGAGGGCACCCTTCTTTGGCCTCTCAGACTTTATCAACCGTCGGCTGGTAGCGAGTGAGCATGGCGATGCCGGTCCGATCGAGGCAGCGATCCAGCGGTCCGGAATTAACGCCGAGTTCGACGAGAATGAAATTCTTCGGATCCCCAATACCGAGGATGATCGTCTTCGGAATGTGAGCTTCGATAATATGCGTGACGCAACCCGCCTCGAGCAGACCCAGAAGCCTGACTCCGTGGCATGGGGACTTCCTGGTTACCTGACTCAGGGGGACGTCGTACAGGCGATTGGTTCCGCCCTGCGACCACGGTCCGATTCCTTTATTGTCCGGGCTTATGGTGAATCCGTAGACGCACAGGGCGAAGTGGAAGCCAGAGCATGGTGTGAGGCGGTTGTGCAGCGTAGTCCGGAGCCCGTCAATCCGGACTCCAGTGGGTTGAATCCTGTGGCTAAGCGTAACCCCGACGATCTTGAATTTGGTCGCCGCTTCAAATTGGTGAGCTTCCGCTGGCTGAATGCCGAGGAAGTCTAGGAGCACGCTTGGAAGAATTCCCTCTTAGGGCCCATGGATCGTCCTGATCCATGGGCTTTTTATTGTCTTAATTCGGGAGGATCCGGGAAAACGGCGGGATTACTTGAAGAGCTCGGCGGGGTCAGATGTTGTTGTTCTGACGTTCGAGCTAAAGGAGAGCCTCAAGAATCGGTTTGACGCTCCTCCCGGAGATGAGCGAGAGTGTGGAAGTGTTTATCTTGCACTCTTCAATCAGATTCCTGCTTCTTTTGGTGTTTGCAGTTCTGACTCTTCCCGCTCCTGCTGAGGACGAGCCGGCGGGAGAGAAACCGCGGGTCTGGACTAGTTCCGATGGCAGGAAACTGACTGGAACACTTGAGGAAAAGGGAGAGGGCTGGGTGAAGCTTAAGATTAAGGGCAAGGTCTACAATCTGAAGCTTGAGAAGCTGAGTAAAGAGGATCAGGACTATTTAAAGACTCACAAGATCCGGAAGCCTCTCGAGATCAGGACGGAGCTCAAGTCCTACAAGGACAACGATCTTGAGCAGACCGTTATGACTTTGGACGTGGAATTTGCCAACATGGAGGAGAATTCCGAGCTCTACCTTCTCCTGGTGTGGATCTCCAAGAAGAAGTCTGATCAGAGCGGTGGTTCTGTAGGTATCAAGGGGAAGCTGGAATGCTTCTACGATCGAGATGGGGTCTACTCCCATGAGGCTAGCTTTTACGATAACAAGAATGGAGAGGATTTTCGTGGCTGGGCTATTCGGGTGATGGATATGAAAGGTGCGGTTATTACCGAGCGTGCCAGCGCATCCAGTTATCTTCGTTATCTCGAGACGGTAGTTGCCCGCAGGGCTCCATTGCCTCCTGAGGACGGCAAGTGACAGGTATGAACCAGCTGCGCACTCTTCGCTCAAGGGCTCCAGGGATGGGGCCGGGAGGTCCAGTTTGATGTTGCCGGTAGACCCGTTAAGCGGCTGGAGGAAGGAACTCTCGACCGTCCTTACGATTCTGATGCTGCCTCATCCGGTCGCCCACAGACTCCGACGATCAAGATCTCAATGATGGAGGGCATTCGCTCTGTGGCGTGATCTCCAATCAGGGAGCTGGGGCGAGAGGAGCAAACGGCGCCTTCGGGTCGCGTCCAAAGGCGGGATCGAGAGTGATTTTGGAAGGGTTCACAGCTTCCACGATACCAGAGAGATGGATGACTTCGCCCACCTTATATTGCTCGGCCGCGGCCTTCCATTTCCCGAAATGTGCGGTCACACCGTGATCTAGTTTCACGACACAACGCGCGGGATCAGAGGTATCCACGCCGCTGACCCGGCCACGGACAGTGACCTTCTTCTTCAGGTAATCCGGGGCAAGGGCGATAGCATTGCGGGCCTCGAACTGAGCGGCCGGACGTCCGTAGTCCATAATCCACCCCTTGCAACTGCTAAGAAGGGGGAACAGAAAGGTGAGCCCTGCTGCGAGGAGCGTAGACTTCAAACAAAACGTCGGGATGGTCATTGATGGCAAGGATACACCTGCCTTTCTCTCTTGGGTCATCGAAAAGAATGATCCAATCATAGGTAGGAGTGATCTGCCGGGGTCCGCCTGACCATCGTGGCCGGGGATGGAATTTCTGATGAACTTGTAAAGAGAGGAGTTGAGGGGTCGCTCTCTTCTGACATCCTGCTCTCCAGTGCGTGTGTGCCTTCTTACCACCCAGGACCTTGATGCGGATCCCTTTCCGCCAGATGACTGGCCGTGCGATCCGCGACCCTTTCTTCCAGAGGCGGACTGGCATGTAGAAACTCTGGTGAAGAAAAGCTCAGCAGAAGTAGTCGCTCAGCTGGTTCAGGAGGGAAACTACGACTTATTTTTCAACCTCTGTGACGGAGCGGCGGATCAGGATGTTCCAGGAGTAGAGGTGGTGGAAACTCTTGAGAGGCTGGGAGTGCCGTTTACCGGAGCAACCTCACAGTATTATGAGCCAACCCGTGAGGAGATGAAGGAGGCCTGCCGAAAGGAGGGAATTGCCGCCCCGGCCGCGGTGCTGGCGCGGAACGAGAATGACGTGGAGCGGGCTGCACAAACTCTTCGTTTCCCTCTTTTCGTGAAACACCATAACAGCTACGCGAGTGTGGACCTGAGCCGGAACTCGAGAGTGCAGTCACGGGCGGGGTTGCTCCAGCAGGCCCAGAAGATGATTTCACGCTACGGAGCCGCCCTGATTGAGGAATATATCGAGGGAATCGAGTGCACGGTGCTGGTGGCGGAAAATCCGGAGGATCCGGGTCGCCCGGTGAGTTATCTTCCAATGCAGTATCGCTTTCCGGAGGGGGAAGAATTCAAGCATGAAGACCTCAAGTGGGTCGATTACGATGCGCTCTCGAGTTTTCCGGTTGAAGACCCATTACTTGCCGATCGCCTGCGGGACGAGGCGGGTCGATTCTTCGTCGCGCTGGGGGGAGCAAGTTTTGGCCGTTGCGATGTCAGGGTAGATGCCGGGGGAACCCCCTACTTTTTGGAGATCAATCCGAACTGCGGGGTGTATTATCCTCCCTCCGATCCGGGGAGTGCGGATCTCTGCCTGATGCAGGACCCGGCCGGACATGAGGGCTTCACCAGGCAACTAGTGAGAGCTGCGTTTGCGCGTCAAGGGCGGCACTGGCCGGAATGAGAGAGCAGGTCAGCTTTCCTTGGAGTTGAAGTAGACCTTCAGAAACCCCATGGCGCGAGTCTCGTCGAAGCCGCGCTCGATGTTACCTTCCTTGAAGTCAGGAAGGAGGCGGACTTCCACCCCGGTATCAAACTTCATGACTCCGCCGACCTTCTTGTGGATCTTGGTCAATTCTCCGGGGTTGATCCCGAAGTCGTCGGAGAGAGGCTGGTTGTTCTCCTCTTCGAATTTCGCTTTATATTCCTTGAACTGGCTAACCATCTCAGGGTCCTTGCGCAGGACCTCTTCCTCGAATTCCTGCATGCTGAAGTGGTCCCGATTCTCAAAAAATTCAATGGCCCGATTCGCTGCCACGGTTTTTTCTGCACCCCCGCCATTCTCGCCAGTTACTGGGCTCTTGGAGCCTTGCAGGAAGGAGACAGCAAGGTCAGCTACTTGATTGGTTAGTACAGATTCATCGGTGAAAAGACGAACTCCAAGAAACTCCTGGAGCCAGAACTTGGACTGAGCTCCGGCCCGGTCGAAAGTCAGGACATGGTAGCCATTGGCTTCATCCACGTTCAGGATGAGGCAGCCTTTGTCGATCTTGTCAGGGTTGATTCCGTGTTCGGTGGTGATGCGGAGGTCTCCACGGTCCGACGAGATGCTGAGGAATGGTTCTACTGTTTCAGACTTCAGGATGCAGAGGGCTTCGACAGACTGTTTGCTCACTGTAGCATTGCTGATCCGTGCAATACAGAGGTCTCCTGACTTGATATTCGGATGATCGGTCTTGGCGTAGAGACGCCGGGCAAGATCGCACCCTGTTTCGAGGAAGCGACTCTTCTCCGCGAAGATATCCCGGACACAGGAAAAGGTTTCATTCTTTTCAAGGGAAGCGTGGTGGTCAAAGCGATACCGCACGTGGCTCCTGAAAGGTTTGAGGATCAATTGAGAAAACAGTTCCTGGTCTTCCTCCCGGATTTCGCAGATTTCCCGTGAAGTCTCGAGAGGCTCGTCGTTTACCCGGTTGCCAACCCGCGCGAGAACAACTTGCCCCACGGTAGCCTTCTTGAAGCCGATATCCAGAATCACGGGGAGAAGGTAGAAAACCTGCCGCCTGCCAACACGGGAAAAGGAGGAAAGCCATTCCCAAGCTGCTCACATCTTTTCCACAGGCTGCCGACTGCGGTTCGCAGAGCTCGTTCTTTATTTGCTGCCAGGCTGCTTATTGGCATTCACTCCGATGGGGGCTTGTGGCCAAGGGGTCTCTCCGGGAGCCCACTTGGTGGGCTGTTTGGCTCGCACCGCATCCACGTGTCTGACCAGCCACTTCGGAGGCTTAGTGTTCTCTTTTTGACCGTAGATGTAGGGGAGAGGAGGATCCATCAGGAGCGGTTTGTTGCCGAGCGGTGGGCGCTCACTGTCCACCTGCGCGAGCCGGGCTGCGAGGCGCTTTACGATCCCAGGATGGTCGCCTGCAACGTCGTTCTTTTCGTAGGGGTCCTTCGCGATATTGAAGAGCATATCACCCATGAGTTTCCAGTCGCCACTGCGGATGGTGGGAACCCGGACGCTGCCGGTAACCTCGAAGACGATTTCCTTCCGTGGGCTGGCAGCTCCCCCAAAGAGCATGGCGGTCATGTCGAGCCCATCAACCTTGGTGTCCTGGAGTGCGTTCGCCCCGGCAAGTTGGATGAAGGTTGAATAGAAGTCGGCGATGAACATCATTCCATCATGAGAGCTACGAGGCTTGGTATGGCCGGGCCAGCGTAGAAGGCAGGGAACGCGGACCCCCCCCTCGAAGGTGGTGTTTTTGGTGCCTCGCCACGGGGTGCTCATGGACTCGAGCACTGGACCGTTATCATTGGTAAAGATGAAGAGGGTGTTGTCGCGAAATCCGTGTTTGTCGATGGCTCCTGCGATTTTTCCCACCGCGGTGTCGAGAGATCGCAGCATGCCGTCGCGAATCGCAAGAGGGTCCTTTTCTCCAGCGGGAAAATCTGCGGGGGGATTGAGAGGTCCATGAACGGCGTTGAAGGGAACGTAGAGAAAGAAGGGCCGCTTGCGGTCCCGTGCCCGGGCCTCGATGACTCTCTCGGCCTCTGCGGCGAATAGGTCGGTCGCATAGCCTTCTTCCCGGAGGGGCTTCTGGTTACGATGCCAGTCGTAGACTGCGAAACGGGCGGGCGCATTGTGAACAATGGTCTTGGTGTAGTAGTCGATACCCCAGGCATAATGTCCGTACTGGTGCATGAAGCCCTGACCCATTGGAAGGTGTTCTTCGAGCCATTCACCACAATGCCATTTACCCACCAGAGCGGTAAAATAACCGGCTTCGCGCAGAGCCTCCGCTATCGTTCTTTCCTCAGTATCAAGCGCATGAATCCGCCTCGTGGGTTCTCCCCGTTCATTGTGTGCAAGAGTCAGGCCAAGGGCTTTCAGGTAACTGGGCTTGCCAAAATCCTCTGAGCGCCAGTCCATCCAGTTTCGGAAGGCATAGCGGCCGGTGAGAAACGCGCCGCGGGTTGGTGCGCAGACGGAGTGGGTGTAGAACTGAGTCAGGCTCAGGCTCTCTCCGGCGAGTTTATCGAGGTTGGGGGTGAGTCCCTTGGTGCTCCCGTTGAAGCCTGGTTGATTCCATCCCATGTCGTCCGACATGATAAAGACGATGTTGGGCCGACTCCCGGCTTCATCGGCAGCCAACCCGGGTATGGGGGCAAGGAAAAGGGGGAAGAGCCCAGTAAGGATGACCTTCTTCATAGTGCGCATCAAAGAGGAGCGAGCAGTAGATACAAGATTTCAGTTGCGTCCTCGCCGCAAAAGAAAGGCCCGCTTCCCTTTTTGGAGAAAAGCGGGCCTGTGATGATTACTGGATAGAAGCCTCAGGGCCGGTAATCCGTGGGCTCAGGCCTTGAGGTCGTAGCCCTCGCGTGGATCGATGGTGACCCACTTGTTGGCCTCGTCGTGATTGGTAAATTTTCCACTCTGATCGTCCCATTTGAGCTCTTGGCCCGGGAAACGCAGCGCTACAGCGCCAAGAGCAAGGGCGGCCGACATGGGTGCAGCATACATGAAGTTGCTCCCCGGCGCGTTGATATCGCCCTTCTTGGCTGCATCCACCCACTCTCGGTGGTGATCTGTTCCCTTTAGCTTGCGATGCTCTGCCTGCCACCGAGCCGATTCCCTTGCGATGGCATCCTTGTCAAATTTAGGTCCTACAGCGACCGGCCGTGGGGTTCCGGCATGTGAACCTCCCATGGCAGACATCTTGCTGCCAACAATGAGGCAGCCATTTCCACCCATATTGAGGCCGGGGTCGGCGCCTGCCGGAGGCTTGGGTCGTTTGCCGCCGTCATACCAGACCATCTTGATTCCCTTGGGGCAGACTTTGGTAGCAGGGAAATGGAAATGAATTACCGACCACTTGGGGTAGGCGACGCCGGCCGGGGCAGAGGCCTCAGCGGTGATCGAGGTAGGCAATGTCAGGCCACAGGTCCAGAATGCGGGGTCCATGTTGTGGCAGGCCATGTCTCCCATGGCACCTGCGCCAAAGTCCCACCACCCCCGCCATGAGAAGGGGAGGAAGCCTTTTCCAAAGGCGCGCTTTTCCATTGGTCCGACCCAGGAGTCCCAGTCGAGTCCCTTTGGCACTGGTGCTTCTGCGGGATACTTGGTCATGCCCTGAGGCCAGATAGGCCGATTGGACCAGGAGTGCAGTTCGAGCACTTCACCAAAGGCGCCGTCATCCATCATCTTTTTCCAGAGTTTGAGCCCCGATCCTGCGTGACCTTGGTTTCCCATCTGAGTGACAACCTTGTATTTTTTGGTTGCTTCAAGAAGAGCCATGCATTCGCCGTAAGTACGAGCGAGTGGTTTCTGGACGTACACATGCTTTCCAAGTTTCATGGCAGCAAGAGCTGCCACCGCGTGGACATGATCAGGAGTGGAGACGACCACGGCATCGATCTCGTCCTTGTGCTTGGCGAGCATTTCCCGGTAATCCGTGTAACGGGGAACCTTGCTGTATTTGTTGAAGTGCCCCTTCGCGCGGCCTTCATCGACGTCGCACATGGCAATGAGCTTTCCTCCACTGGAAACGGTATTGTCGAGGTCGCTGCTTCCCTTTCCTCCACAGCCAATCTGGGCAAAGCGAAGAGGTTTTCCCTTATGGTGGTCCCCATAAACTAGTTCGGCAGAACCAAGCGTAGCCGCAGCAGCGGTAGTGGTTCCAAGAAAGCGACGGCGATTAGATTGAGCCGGTTTGGATGGTTCGGACATGTAAGAACTAGAGCGGCTGGAAGAGAGGTTTTCAAGAGTAAGAGTACGCAGGTGTGGTCATGAGAGTAGTCCCTTTGTGAGGGCTGGACCCAGCGATCATGGTTTGTCAGGTCCTGTTGCGGTTTTTATTGACTGGACCCACGGAGTTACCAGCCTGTCCAGATATCATGAAACTTGGCATATATGGAACCATCGCTCTGCTCGTTTTTACTGCTACAGCCAATGCGGAATGGTTCCAGTTCCGGGGCCCCGGGGGGCAGGGAGTCTCGGTTGCCAAGAACGTTCCGTTGGAGTGGGGACTTAAAAAGGGCGTAGCTTGGAAGAAGAAACTTCCCGGGAAAGGTTGGTCCTCTCCTGTGATCGGAGAGGGAAAGATTGTCATTACGTTTTCCCGGCAGGAGGGAGAGAAAGTTAGTCTGGGCGTCGTCGCTCTGGATGTAGGGAGTGGGGAGGTAGCCTGGACTCAGGATCTCTTCACTCCTGAGGCGACTGAGGTGAGAAAGCGTCATTCCAAAAATGGCCTCGCCAGTGCGACTCCCTATCTCGAGAAAGGAGTAGCCTACGTTCATTTTGGACATATGGGCACCGCTGCTCTCCGGCTCAATGATGGAGAGGTCCTCTGGAAGAAGGTCGTCAAGTATCCACCGGTGCATGGGACCGGTAGCTCTCCTGTGGTGGCGGATGGTAAAATGATTTTTAATGCGGATGGAGCGTCGGACCCGATGATCGTGGCTCTTGATCAAAAGAATGGAGAGCTGGCGTGGAAAACTCCCCGCGAGCAGAAGGTAAAGAAAACCTTTTCCTTTGGAACTCCCCTTATGATCGAGGTCGAAGGCCGCATGCAGGTAATCAGTCAGGCGAGTGGAAAGGTGGCCGCCTACGACCCTGCGAATGGCAAAGAGATATGGAAGGTTCTCTACGGCGAGGGATATTCGGTTGTGCCTCGACCAGTCTACGCGAACGAAATGCTTTATGTGGCGACGGGATTTGACCGGTCCTCGCTTCTTGCCATCCGCCCTAAGGGAGCCGCGGGTGATGTGACCAAAAGTCACGTGGTTTTCAAGGAGGACCGCTATATCCCAAAGACGCCCAGCTTCGTTGAGAAGGGAGGCTACCTGTATCTTGTCGATGATACGGGGTCGCTTACTTGCAGGGATGGCAAAAGCGGGGAGATGAAGTGGAGAGAGAAGATTCCCGGGAACTTTTCCTCCTCCCCTGTCCTTGTTGACGATAAGCTCTATCTGGCCACCGAGGATGGTGTGGCTTACGTGGCGACGGTTTCTCCTGAGGGTTGCGAAATGGCCTTTGAGCTGGAGATGGAAGAGCGCATCCTCGCCTCACCAGCACTCATTGACGGAGCCTTGTTCCTGCGTTCCGAGGAGCACTTGTGGAAGATCGGAGGCTGATTGGGAGATGCTGCTCTCGTCTCAACAAGAGGGAAGTCCTGCTGGGTTTGAGAGAAGTTATTGGCCCGAACTGGTTTCCGGATCGACTGAGAGGAGAGATGACCTTCGGGGAGAAGGGTTCAGGGGAGAGGGGCCCCGGAGTCGCCGTCCAATCACCTCAAGCTGAACTTCGCGCGCTTTTTTTGTGCCATCGCGAAGGACGATCTGCCACAGGCGGGTTCGATCGCTTGGAACGGAGGGGATAAGCAGGAGGCTGAGCACCCCGGCGTGGGTGATATCGCTTTTGCTAGGGGCGGCATCGCTGGACGGATGCGAGTGAAAAGACCCAATGATCTTGGAGTCGCGGTTGTCTGCGGCTTTTCGAACACGCTGGACGCTGCGAGGAGATAACTCGTAGGAGTGAGAACGATTACTTGCGTTTTCAACAAAGAATAGTTCAAGGGATCTGCTATTGTCAGCATGTTGGAGGATGGCTCCACAAACTTCACGGTTTCCCTCTGCAGCGGCCGCCCGGGCCTCTCGTTTGAGTCGGAGATTTTCTGGCAGCGAAAGTTGGTAGGAGGATGTTACCCATTGCGGATCAAGGTAGGGGCGGTCCGCATAGGGCGGTCGATGCTGGCACGCGGAAACCACGAAGGCGCAGGCCAGAACAAGACCAGTGGAACAAAATCGCAGGTTGTGTAGATGGTTATTTGTATTCAACAACTCCGCCGTTCTAACCGTTTTCCTCGTTGTGAGCCTGGAGGGGATCTTCCGCGTGCCGCCGATCTGGATTCCAGTGACTGGACCACGTTCCATTGACAGGCCGGTAAAGCGGCTCCATGTCAGAGTCTTTCGGGGACGACTTCGCGAAGGGGCTTCCACTACATCTGGATTTGAGGGTCGATTCCGCCAAGATGACTGAGTCTCGAAAGATCTGAGTGGGAGCTTGCCTGACTGTAGTTTGCACAATCCGAGTCAGGCTGGGATCAATTGACGGCTTCAGAGCGGGCCGATGGAGGGAGGAGGTCGTTATCAGGCAGCACCTTGTCGAGAAGGCGCTGGAATCCTTCTTCTGCCATTTCACTGCCTGGATAGATCTTCAGGGCCTTGAGATACCAGGCGATTGCAGAGCCGGTCTGATCACGCCGGGAATCTTCCAGATTTTTGGCGCGTTGCAGGGCGTCCACAAAGGGAGAAACTTTGGGGATGATGGTTTCGATTTCTTCCCCGAGCTTTGGATCCTTGGAGTATTCCTGCTGAGAGCGAAGATCCGCAAGGGCCTCGTAGGCAGCATAGCTGTTGCCTCGTGTGGAAGCCTGACGGGCTACCGAGATCGCGGTATCAATTTTGAGAATATTGGTCACTACGGTGCGAAGAGCATCTTCATTGGTCGGGTTTCCCTTAACTGCGGGAGCAAATTCATACTGACGTTTGAAAATCTCCCGGAAGTTCTGTTCACGAAGAAGGCGGTCGAAGTCGTTCCGGGCAACCATGATCCCACCGCTCTTTTCGACAAGGTCGCTGAACTCAGTAAGCTTGGGATTCGTTGGCCAGATCTCGGCGGCAGTCTGAATTTCTTCCTTGGCCTTGTCTTTGTCTCCTTCCAAGAGTGCTGCCTTGGCTCCTTGGATAGCCATGTTACTGGCAAAGGTATAGCCAGTGATTGCGCTTTCCGCCTTGGCCGAGGGAAAATCCTTAGCACTTTCCTTGAGTGATGCTACGAGCTCTTTGGCTTGGGTGTAATTTTTGGCCTGCATTGCATCATACAGTTCAAACAGTCCCCTCACATAGATCTGGATGCGCCGTTTTTTATCAAGTTCGAGGGTGGCTACCGGGGCGAGATACTCCCCAATGAAGAAGGCTTCGAGAAGGCGCTTCTGGGCGGTGTGAAGTTCGTCGCGCTCAAGAAGAAAGTTGACGGCCTCGATGGCCTTGTTGACCTCCTGAATGGCCTCATTGGCGATGGAGTCGAGGGTAGAAACCGTTGGGTTTACCCCGAGACTTTCACTGAACATCTTGGAGACATCGGAGTTCTTATCAATATGGAGGGCGGAGTCCCCATCCTTCCAGATCTGGTTATAGAAACGGGAGGCCATCAGGACGTGCTGATAGCGGCGCTGCATGGTCCAGAGTGCCATATTTGCCTGATATTGAATCTTGGAGCGAAGTTCCTGCACCTCTGATTGAGCAAGATTCTTCTTCTTCATAGCTTCGACCTCGCCAATCCGGCGGAGAATCTCAGCGTATTCGAGAGACTGGGCTCCACGGCCTGTGGAGGTGGCTTCGGTTGTCTGCTTTCCATCCCCTTGGCCGCCTTCGCCATTCGTGGATTTTATCTCCCCAGTTTTCTGGTCGCGATCGTGGCGGGTTTTCCAGTCTCCATCGCGGATTCGCTTCTGTTTTTCCTCTTCGAGGGCCGTGTTCAGCTTCTGAAGATTGCGATTGTCACGTTTTGCCAGCATGGCCACATAGACTGCCTCAGCGAGGGTCATGCAGATCCGTGCATCTGCGGGGAAGGCAGAGGCTGCAGGCAGAGTCTGGTAGGCCGTCTTGATATCTGGTCCCCCTTTCCGGTAGGGAGAGAGGTCGCCAAGGATGCGGTCGATATTGTCCCGATAGGCTTGTGCGTCCTCGGAATTTTCCTCGGGCTGGCTCAGATACTTTTCAAACCGGGACCGCATGATACGATTATCACCCAGTGGAATCGTGATTCCTGCAACCGTGATGGTCTCGTCTCCAGGGTTGAGGAGGGGAATCTCCTCACCGAAGGGGGACTGGGTGTCGGGTTGTTGGCGGTTGACCGTGGTGGCGGTATCGGTTGGAGTGCGGTTCGGATTGGGTTCCGGAGCAGGAGGAGTATATACTTGGCCCTGAGCCACGCCGCTGAGAGCGAGGAGGAGTAGGATTCGGATCAGTTTGTTCTTCATGCCGGATTGCTTGGCTGAAATCTTACTCAGTACTTTAGGGCTTTTTGATCGCGGTTGCAACGTTTACGCCCCCTTCTCCCACGCGGATCTTAAAGGCGTATGTAACATCGCGTTCCAGATTGATGGTGGCGATCTCCTCAGGAACCTTGATGAAAACAGCTTCTTCTTCGCCTCCCTCATTTCCTACCATGAGGCAAACGCCGACTCCGGAATCACGGCTCTCGATGCGAAAGACTTTCCCCTCCACCGTATATTCGTTGCGTCGCATCGCGGTGGCGTTGCTGAAGGTCTCTTCGACCGGAAGGGGTTGGCCGGTAAAGCCCTCAGTCTTTCCCTTTTTCAAAAGCATGGTCCCGGTCGCAACAAGGACCAGCACCACTGCCGCAATACCGATGAGAGCGGTGGCGTTGAGACCGGAGCTGGCGCGGCGACCCATATACTTGATTCTAGGAATTGAAGGTGGAAGACAAGAGGAGTCTACGGGGAATTCGGAGATTGCTAAACTCAGGAATTCGAGATTTTCGACTCAGTGAGGTTCGGAGAAGGGAGTGAAGACGGCCCTGATCCACCCGTTCGGGTGACTTTGGAGTCCTCAATGGAGTGTTCTTCATGATGACTAGGTCTAATTGTCCCATTGGTGGCGCACCATCCCCATCCACGCGACAATAACACCAACCAGAGTCTGGGCGCAAAGAGCGAAGAAACAGACATTGCCGGGGGAAAGTTCGGTTTCGGTAATTACATCGACGGCGGTATGGATATTGCCACCGAGAGCCTCAATGCTGCCGGACCATGCCCAGTAGGCCGAGACGAATGGTTGAGTCAGGGTTTCAAAGAACTCGGGAAGCGCGAGGACGGCTCCGCTGAGGGGGAGTTGAAAGCCGACCAGGTAGATGGAAAGGAGGGAAGACTGTTCAGGTGTCTTCATCACCGAAGAGATGGCCAGGCAGATCGCAGTGATAGAGGCGTTGACCAGGATAAGGAAGGCGACGTGGCTGGCAAAGGAGCCACTGAATTGCCAGAAGAACTCCACGAACATGGCCATCCAGAGTGACTGAGCAAGGATGAGACAGGTGAGGAAGGCGAGTTTGCTAAGGAGGTAGGAGACTGGACGGACGCCACCGAATTTCTCTTTCTCCATAATCTTGCGCTCCCCGGCTACTTCACGTGCTGCGTTGTTAGAGCCCATGAGCGCGAGGAGAATGACCTCGAACATGATCATTCCAGAGACCGCGGAGCCTACCCGGATCTGGTCCTCGCGGACCTCGACCCGGGATTGCAGTTCGAGGACGATATTCTCCTCGGGGATATCAGAGAGGCGCTTGATCGGTTCTTTTCCCCGCTCGGCAAAAAAAGTGACGAGGATGGGAAAGCAGAGCAGGATAGCGACTTGGAGAAGAACCTGGGTCCGATCGCGGAAGAAAATTTTCCAACGCCGGGCGAGTAGGGTTCCGAATTGGCTAAAGGTGCTCGGCAGCCGAGGAGGTGTCGTTTTGTTTTTCTTCTTTGGTGACTGTTCATCGTCTCCGACAGCGGGCTCTTCGCTGGCAGGCAATTTGATCACACCAGCTTCGATGTGAAGTTCGCGCGTACGGGCGAGCTTCTGGTAGTAGGCTTGGCGGTGTTTTGCCCAGGACTCCTGCCACTCGGTGCCGCTCTGTTTTGCGAGGGTGGGGTAGACTTCCTCCGAGTCGTCGACGGAGAAGTAGTGAGTGAGCTGGTTGGGAGGGCCGTGGAAGGCTACGCTACCCTCGTGATTGACAAGGATTGAGTCGTAGAGCTCGAGGTGAGCAAGGGAGTGGGTGACCAGAATGACAGTGCGGCCATCGTTGCGGGAAAGATCGTGGAGCAAATGAACGATTTCGCGTTCGGAGCGGGGATCGAGCCCGCTGGTCACCTCGTCACAAAGGAGAAGTTTGGGATCAGAGACGAGCTCCATTGCGAGTCCAAGGCGTCGCTTCTGTCCGCCGGAGAGGACCCTGATGTGGCGGTCGGCAATAGGAGCGAGGCCGGTCTCCTCCAGGACGCGGTCAATACGCTGGTCGAGCTCCTCAGTATTGCGACACTTGACGCGAAGGCGGGTTGCAGTCTCGACCGCTTCATCGACAGTGAGCTCGTCGTAGGCGATGGAGAACTGAGGAACGTAGCCGATCTCCCAGGGCTCCAAGTCGCCGTCCTCAGAGAGATTACGCCCGTCCCACCAGAGAGAGCCTCCGGATTCGGGATTCAGACCAGCGATTGTTTTAAGTAAAGTGGTTTTGCCGCAGCCCGATGGGCCGACGATGGCCATGAAATGGCCCCGGGGGACGTCGAAGCTGGCTTGGTTCACCAGATTAACGGGATCGCCGTCTTTCTGAATAGTGAAACAGACCTCCTTGAGTTCGAGCACGACTGATGGGAATCGGGGTGACAGTAGGTTCGGACAGGGTCCAGAAAGCGACGTGACCAAGATTCAATCGGGTTCTACACGGAGTTGGAAGCACAAACGTGGTCCCGGGTAAGGGATGGTTCTTCGTTCGTAGGTGGGCAAGAGGATCCTTGAGCGAGTTTGCGGAAGTGTTACCCTATCCCGAGAAATGGCCTCCCGAAGAGCACGTAGACGAGCCGGTTCCTCCGGGGGCAGCAGCACCGGGGTGTGGCTGGGGCGCCTTGCGATCGCGGTGTTCGTGTTGAGTATTCTGCTAATACCGGGCGGGTATATCTGGCTGAAAAACTATCTGCGTAGCGAGGGCTTCCGGTCCATGGTGAACCAGAAGGTAAGTCAGGTTCTGGAGGCAGAGGCCGCTTTCGATGAATTTCAATGGGATGGTATGGAAGTGACTGCGCCAACGTTCATCGCGGAAGGCCCGGACCTGATCCGGAGGATCGAAGCTGATGAGTTAAAGGCAGAGGTTCGCTTCGGGCCTCTTCTGGGTAAACGGGTCGAGACCGACAGCCTTCGGCTCAGCCGATTGCATGTTGAGGTCGATGTGGCAAAAGATGGACCGCAGCTCGAGGAAAACCGCCGACAGGTAGTGAAGTTTGAACATGCCCTGATTGACGAACTGAGTGGCACTGTAAATATGGGTGGGACTGCTCTGCGCTGGTCCGGGATAAGAGGCCAGTTGAGGCCGGGGCAGGGCAGGGGCTCCTATGAAGGGGCTCTTACTCGTGGGCAGTTGCTCACTCCGCTTACGCTTTTTCCCAGACTGGATCTTGAGCAGGCGGATCTGCGTTACACGGAGTATGGAGAGCTGATTCTCAAGAGCGGGTCGTGGAAGGTCTTCTCCTCGGGACAGTTGGAGACCGGAGGGTTCCTTGATTTCAGGGTTGGAGACTTTGACTTTGAGGGCAAGCTCAAGGGTGTGCAGTGTGACGAGGTCGTGCCCGAGGACTGGGCCAAGCGCATCACCGGTGAGCTGAGGTCCGACTTTACGGTTTCAGGCAAAATAGGAAAGATTCCCCTCATCACGGGGGAGGTTCAGTTGAGTAATGGCCATCTCACGGCCCTCCCTGTTCTTGATCGAATTGCGTCTTACACTTCGACTGAGCGCTTTCGTCGTCTCTCCTTGCGTAGCGCGAACCTCGAATTTATGCACAAGGGAGACCGGCTGGAGCTGACAAATATTGACATTGTCAGCGAGGGCCTGCTGAGGATTGAAGGCTCTCTCACCATCGATGGGGGACAGTTGGATGGTGATCTCAGGTTGGGCCTGACGCCCTCGACACTCAGCCGTATCCCCGGAGCAGCGCACAGGGTTTTTGAGCCGGGAACAGATGGCCTTCATTGGACTCCCGTGAAAATATCAGGAACAACCGATTCACCGCAGGAAGACCTGAGCGACCGGTTAATAGCGGCTGGCTTCGAGTGGATGTATGAGATGGTCAATGGAGAACTTGTTCTCAAGTCTGGGGGAAAGGTTGCGGGAGACCTTGGGAGGGCGTTGTGGAATACTGGAGGGACCGCTGTTGATATCGGTGCTGATATTCTAGGGCGGGGGAGTGATATTCTTAGTGGCGTGGGGGGGCAGGTGAAGCCGCTGGGAGACGGAGTGAACAATATTATCGAGGGAATCCTCGGCCTGCCACTTGTCCCGAAAGGTGGGAAGCTGCCGGATTTGCCCGGGCTCCCTGGAGGCAGCAAGACACCGGGTAACGATCCTTTTGATAACACACCTGAGGAGACGGAGAGACCGGAACCCGGACTTCCTCTCATACGGGATCTGGGAACGATTCCCGGACGGGCTCTTGATCTGCTCGACCGGGGGCTAGGCGGCGATCCTGCTGGGAAGAGGAAAACGGAAGATCCTGAGAACGCAGAAGAAAAGCAGTCCGAGGGAAGTCGAAAGACTCCTGATGCCGAGGAGAAGACGCTCCCTAGTCAGCCACCGAAGAAGTAGCGTCTCCCCAAGGTTGTGATGGTAATCGCAAGGTTTACTCGTTGACGATGAACTTGCGGCCCTTTCCGCTGATCCAGGCCCCTTTTGCGCTTCCTAGCAAGGCATCGAGGGTGCCGAGGTCCTTGACGCGAAATTCGATGGTCTTGGCGTGGGTGGTGGTGGGATATTGTTTCTGAACCATGTTCGCGATATCGGCTCCGGTTCTTTGGCCTGCGCGGTCGAGGAGGTCCTTGCCTCGCTCGACAATTTTTCTTCCGGTCGCCAGCGTGCCGTACTGGGCCGCAGGGGTGAGCTGATAGACACGAAGAGTGGTCGAGCCAATGGTGTCGATGGTGACCTCGGTGACGATCAGGTTTCCATCGAGAAGGTATTCATGCTTGCTGATGGATGTAATCCGGCTGAGAGCAACCGCATAGCTGCCACCGGGCAGGGATCCCTGCCAGAATCCCTTCTCCCCGAGGGAGTCCTTGAAGGGCTTGTCATCCTGTCCTGTCGACGTGGAGTTTGGATTGGTGGTGTCTTGCGCCAGAGCAAGTACGGGCAGAAGAAGGAGAGAGAGGATGAAAATTAGTTTCATGATTTTCCGTCGGTTGTGTGGTGAGTATTAGGGTTGTCCGGTGATGCGTCAAAGGATCGTTTGGGGGATCTACTCTCTACTTCACGGTTGAAGGGGTCGTCAGGATCCGCTTTGCTCTGGTGTGCCTTGCTATCGCCCCAATGTAGCGCTTCTCCTTCTTGATGAGCAGGAGCGTCTTCTTATCTGCGAGCGAATGCAGGTTGAGGGGGCCTGGCAGTTCCCTCAGGGAGGAATAGATGATGGGGAGTCTGCTCAGGAAGCATTACTTCGTGAGGTCGAGGAAGAAATCGGCCTCCCTCCACCGAGTTATGAAGTGATCGAGTCCCGGGAAGGGTATCGTTATCTTTTTCCTCCTGAGATCCTGAGCAAAAAGGGAAAGCACGGCCGTTTTGTCGGGCAGGAGCAGACTTATTTTCTTTGCCGCCTGAGGAAAGGTGCTCCCCCGATCAAAGTGGATCAGAATCCTCGGGAATTTCGTAACCACAGGTGGATTGAGCCGTCTCGGTTCAATCTTGATTGGCTTCCGGCCTTCAAGCGGCCCGTTTATCAGAATGTCCTCCGCGACTTTTTTGGAGTGGTATTAGAGCGCCTTTCCTAGCTCCGCGGCGTGATCCATTGCTGTGATCAGAGGTCTGCTTCGTCTGCGCGCTCTATCACCTCCGGATCGAGGTAGGTTTCGTCGATGAGGTTTTGAGCCCATGGATTACTTCTTGCCAGCTGTCGCAGGATCCGCAGGGCCATGATCTGGACGGCAGGAACATCCGACCATATGACTTCTTTAAGGTGGTGCCACTCGTCGCCAACGAGGGATCGAGGTTTCTCCAGACGGGCAAGAACGTGCGCACTGACAAGAAGACAGCGATCGAAATCAGGCTCGCTGGGAATAGGTGGGATTTCATATGTCACGAGGGGAACACCACTCACTCGGGTCAGTTCACATTTCGACTTGGCCCTTCGGGCGAGGTCTTTTCCAAGGAGTGAGAGGGAGTGTTTCCGCTCGCGGTCCGAATCGTATCCCCTAGCCATGACCGGTGCTATCTCTCTGAACGTTCTCGGGCAAGGCGTGGTTCCGTGAAAATCAAGAATACAAAATATTTCACATCCATTGGCAGGGGTGGCCTTCTGTGGTATGATTCGCCCTGTGAGGACCGGTTCTTCTCTGGCTGTAGTGTGTCTTGTCCTGGTGGCTGCCTGGACATCAGGAGCATGTAGCTCGGTTTCTGTGGGGTCTTTCCAGTCAGTTTCCCTGCGTCAGACTCTGGCGCACTCCCTCCTGAGAAATCCGCGTGTCGGTCTTGCAAACTTTCATGTCAGTGGTCGCCGGGATCAGGCTACCGCTCTTGACAATATGCAGCAGGCGGAGCGTGGAACTCGGTCATTGCGGAGTTCTTATCAGAGAGCGCCGGGAGGTTCAGTCTACCTTGATATTCAGATGCTTTGGGGAATGCACTATCTGACCAAGGCGGGGTGGTCCTACCGGGTGACGGAATTGGCAGGAGGTTCCCATAGCAAGAAGTCGAGTCACTACCGTGGCGTGGCTTTTGATGTGGACTACATCAATGGGGTCAAAGTGGGGCGGGGGAACCCTCATCTGAAGGGGTTCATGTGGAAGTGCCGTCAGCTAGGGGCGCGAGAGGTCAAGGGGCCAGGCACGCCGGGGCACAGCAGCCATGTCCATGTCGAGTGGTAGAGTTTGCACGCCTGGCACTGTCATCAGCGTTTGCTCTCCACCCAGAACGCGCTGTAACGGAGAACACCGGTCCGAAAGGCCAGAGTCATGGCGGGAATCGCCAAGGAGAGAAGGGGGTAGCGCCACCCTAGTCTCAGAGCGGAGGCTAAGAAGCGAGGCTGCATGAGGATTCGGAGAGTCTTGCGTGCTATAAGACTCCACGTCGGTGCGACAAGTGCGGTAAGGTCGCGTGATTCTAGTGGGGAAAGGTCTGCGGCATGGGCAAATGTGCGGTAGTCGCTCATCGAGCCGAGGGATGGAAGGGATCCACTCAGGCAGAGTAGCCGAAGGAGTATGCGTTCTGCGCCAGAGGGCTCTGGATCGATGGTCCAGCAGGCGATAGCGGCCTTTCCTCCTGGCACGAGGACGCGGTGGATCTCTAAAAAGAATCCTTTTTTGTCCTGCATGTGCGAAAGGGATTCCATGGCGATTGCACAATCGAAATTCTTCGCAGGATAGGTATTCTTGAGCCAGTCGCCTTGTTCGATAGACACTTGCCCCTGACTTGGAGGGGGCGTTTCGCGTGCTTTTGTTGCCTGAGCTCGTGAAATCGTAATTCCTGATACCGAGGCGCCTGTCAGTTCAGCGATACGATGTGCGTCGGCTCCGTATCCACAACCTATGTCAACGAGGCGAATGCCCGGGGTGAGCGGGAGTGAGGCAACAAGCAGGTTGAGGAGCCGGTTAGTCCCTAGTTCCACGGAAGGAGAGTCACCGGGAGACCACAGTCCATGGTGAAGTGTTCTGCCCCATATCGAACGGTAGAATTCGTCCAGTCGATCATAGTGATCTCCAACGTTGTCAGGCGTGACCTGGACTGGGGCGCGCAGCATTCGAGAACGTCAGCGATCCGTATTTTCGCAAGAGGGGGTCTTACTTCTTTTTACCCTTGGAAAGAAGAGGTGCCATCCGCTTTTTCATGCCCGTGGTGGCAGCTTCGGCGATGACTTCTTCATCCTTTGTCAGGGTGATAATGTATCCGGCGTAACGAGTCCCACTATCAGGCTCTACGTCAAACTGGGGCCGGTCGGGGCGAAAGCGGTTCTCCCTGATCTCCCGGACTTCTCCTTCTTTTTTTGAAAAGGAGTAGGGAGAGGAAGTGACCTCGATCTCGTCGTCGGCCGGGATGTCGATCTGCTTGGAACCTCGGCTGGCGATCGATAGCTTCCGGTTACGAATATCGCGGGCGATGACCACCCACTCTAAGGTCACGCCCTCGTAGTCCTCACGGTCACGGTTATCTATTTCTATCTCCAATTGGCGCTGACTTTTACGGGTGTCACCCTTGCGCTCGGAACCAAGAGTCGAGTTCTTGACCTTGAGTCTGATATCGGCTGCTCCGACGATTGCAGGTAAAAGGGTGAACGCTACCGCGAGGATAAAAATGAACCGATTCATGGGGCAATCTTATGGTCTTTTGGTTGATCTGCAACGATGGATGAGCGGTTCGTTGCCCCAATCCAAGGCTTCCGTGGGGCATTTTGAGAGGCGAGACTTGTCCTGCGGACGCAGGGGCGGTTATCTCGCTGGCATGAAGATGATTGGAAGGCTTTTCGTCACCCTGCTACTGCTGGCAGGCTGCTCTCCTGTTCTGGCAGAGGACTATGAAATGCGATTGAGGAAAGAGGTGGAGCACAGTCCCGGAAAATTCCGACCAGTGGAATCGAGGGAGGCATGGAAGCCTAGCGAGACGGCGGTGATCGTTTGTGACATGTGGGATCTTCATCACTGTAAGAACGCGGTGGTCCGGGCTAATCAGCTGGCGCCCAGAATGAATGCACTTCTGAAAGCCGCAAGGGGCAGGGGGTCACTCATTATTCATGCTCCCTCCTCGTGCATGCAGTTTTATGAGGGCCATCCTGCCCGTAAGCGTGCGCAGTCAGCGCCAGACTCCGGCAATGTTCCGGAGGGGATTGAACAGTGGCTGACTTGGCTTGATAAGCGAGAGGAGCAGGCGGGCTATCCTATCGATCATTCCGATGGAGGAGAAGATGACGATCCTAAGGAGCATGCCGAGTGGGCAGAGAAATTGAGGAAAATGGGGCGTAATCCACGTGCTCCGTGGACTCGTCAACTGGGTCTGCTTGAGATTGATGGTGACAGGGATGCAATCACCGACTCTGGAAGGGAAAACTGGAACCTCCTTGAGCAGCATGGAATCAAGAATGTGATTCTCGTGGGAGTGCACACCAACATGTGTGTACTCGGGCGACCCTTTGGGCTGCGCCAAATGGCGAAGAACGGGAAGAATGTGGTCCTCATGCGGGATCTCACGGATACAATGTACAATCCGGCGATGCCGCCTAAGGTCAGTCATTTTGAGGGAACCGATCTCATTGTGAACCACGTTGAGAGATATGTCTGCCCCACGGTTTCCAGTGACCAGATTCTAGGAGGAGCTCCCCATCGGTTTCCGGGAGACTTTCGCAAGCATATTGTCTTTCTGATCGGGGAGCGTGAATATGACACGAAAAAGACCCTGCCTGGATTTGTATCCAAACATCTCACTCCATCCTTCAGGACGACCTTTGTGTTTGCAGACCCAGAGGGTGCAGCTCGGAATAAGTTCCACGGTATCGAGGCGGTCAGGGATGCGGACCTTCTCTTTGTCAGTGTTCGTAGGAGAGCCTTGCCACAGGCGGACCTTAAGCTAGTTCGAGACCATATTCAGGAGGGGAAACCCGTTATAGGAATCAGGACCGCCAGCCATGCGTTCTCCCTGAGAGGAAAGCCTGCACCGCAGGGTCACGCGGTCTGGGACGAGTGGGATGCGGAGGTGATTGGGGGAAATTACACTGGTCATCATGGCAACACGCTGACGACCGAGGTTCGTTCCACGGAGGAAGGCCTTCATTTCCTTGGTGATGAAAGCCCATTTCATTTCCAGAGTGGTGGGTCGCTCTATATTAACAGCCCGCGCCGTCCCGGTCAGAACATACTTCTCTTCGGCAAAGTGGCTGGAATCGATCGCCTGGAGCCCCTAGCGTGGACTTTTAAGCGCTCCGACGGGGGAAAAACGTTCTACACCTCTCTCGGACATGTCAGTGATTTTGAGCAGGAATCCTTCGTCAGGATCCTGCGCCGAGCGATTACCTGGTGCTTTGAGTAAGCTCTGGCCGGGCAGAGGCAATTCCTCTCGAGGGGGAGAGTATCTGAGATTTTGCGCGGTTGACAGAACGGGTGCTAGGGCTGATTTTGCGCTCCATCATGAAGAAAGGAATTCTCATTCAGCTCATTGCCTTCGCCCTATTCTGCGTAGGACTCTCTGCTCAGGAGGAGCCCGCGCCCGCAGAGCCCGCGCCCGCAGAGCCCGCGCCCGCAGAGCCTGCACCCGCAGAGCCCGCGCCCGCAGAGCCCGCGCCCGCAGAGCCTGCACCCGCAGAGCCCGCGCCCGCAGAGCCCGCGCCC
>NZAC01000015.1 GCA_002686085.1 Roseibacillus sp.
CACCTTCTCTACCAGCGCCTTGTATTTGATTACTCGCAGGGCGTGCATGATGCCAACCGCTTCATGACCTACGTCAAGCTCCCACGACAGGTGCCCTATGTGCATCCGGACTGGGCTCGAAATGAACGCGAGCTCTGGCGTCATCCCGCAAATCTCGGCCAGAACTTCCGCAAGGTGACCGGACTGGCCCCCATTGGCACCGACGAACCTGTGGTCCGGAACTATCTCCTTCATTTCCTCAGGGAATCCGAGAACTACAAGGCCTACGCTCCCTATTTCAGGGAAAACTGGCTCAAGGCGGTGTTTGCCGAAGCCAAGATCGTCAACGGGGTCGGCGACCCCGAGCGGTGGGCCTCGCTGCTGAGTCCCAGCCAGTTCCAGTCCCTGAAAGACCGGGTGGACATCGAGTTCGATCCCAGTAATCCGGAACACTTCGGTATCAGCGACGATGTCAACCTACGGGTTCACCTCAAGAACGTTCAAACCCTGATCGTGAAGGTCTTTGAGGTGAATACTCTCAATTATTATCTCAAGCACGGTTCCGAAATCAGTACCGACCTCGCCCTCGACGGACTGGTAACCAACCACGAACGGACCTTCGAATACAAGGAGTCCCCCCAGCGCCGCGTCCCTCATGATTTCGATTTTCCCGAGATCGAAGACCGGCGCGGAGTATGGATCGTCGAATTCATTGGGGGCAGCAAGAGCAGCCGGGCCGTCATCCGCAAGGGCCAGCCCCACCTGCTCTCCGCCACCAGCAGTCGAGGAGAGGTAATCACCATCCTCGATGAAACGCATAAACCAGCCGCTGGCAGTGCCGTCTGGTTCGGAGGCCGCCGCTATGAATGTGACGACAAGGGCCGCACCCTCATTCCCTTCTCCAACGAACCCGGCAAGCGCACCCCCGTCATTGAGACAACCGATGGCTTTGCCAGCCTCGCCAACTTCCAGCACTCAACGGAATCCTACCAACTCCACGCCGGCATCCGCCTCGACCGCGAAGCCCTCCGTCCTGGTGCCAAGGCCACCATCATGGTTCGCCCCACCCTCACCGTGGCCGGGCAACCCATCTCGCTCACCCGCCTCGAGAAGGTCCGCCTTGTTCTTGTTTCGACCGACCTCGACGGCATCTCCACCACCAGCACGGTAAACGACTTCAAGGTCGCCTCTGACCGGGAGGCTACTCACGAAATCCGGATCCCCAACCGGCTCTCCAGGATCAACATCCGACTGGTCGCCGCAGTCAAGGTAGCCAGCCAGGGGCAAAAGGAGATCGAGCTCTCTGCAACCCAGACCTTTACGGTCAACGGACAACTTCGCAGTGATCGGATCAGGGACCTTTTCCTGAGCAGGGTGGATGGAAAGTATGTAGTCCAGCTTCTCGGACGAAGCGGGGAGCCCGGAGCAGGCCAGAATCTCAACGTCACGATCCGGCGACCCAATTTCAAGAACCCCCGAAGCTTCACCCTGAAAACCGACAACTCCGGAAGAGTCGCCCTCGGCGAACTCGATGGAGTCATGGGCATTACTGCCCGAACTGCTGACAACCACCAGCGCATCTGGAAGCTCACCGGCTCTCGCCGCACAAATCCGGGATTAATTCATGCCGTCGCAGGCAAAACCATCCGGATTCCCTATAACGGCACCCTGACCCGGCAAGAGCTCGCCCTCCATGCCATCTCCCCCGCCGGAATCACTGCGGACGTGTTCAAGGCGCTGTCTCTCAAGGATGGGTTCCTCGCAGCCGGCAATCTTGAACCCGGAGACTACCGTCTCCTTCTCAAGAAGAGCAGCCAGGCCATTACCCTCCGGGTCGCCGGGGGAACGGTGGCCCGTGGACATGTCTTCAACAGCGCCCGGACCCTCGAACTGGTCGACCGGAATCCTTCGCACCTGACAGGGCTTTCGGTCGACGGGAAGTCGCTAAGGGTCAAGGTGGCTAACACCGACAAGGCCACCCGGGTACACCTTATTGCCACCCGCTTTCTTCCCGACTTCGACCTCTTTGACTTCCTCGGCCGCGCTCCCCGGGGAGGACTCTTCAGCGGCACCCCTGGCCACCTGCCAAACCTTTATGTCAGCGGCCGCAAGATCGGGGATGAATTCCGCTACGTCCTCGAACGACGTTATGCCCGCAAACTTCCGGGCAACATGCTCGAGCGCCCTGAGATCATCCTCAATCCCTGGGCCGTGCGTGATACCGGGACGGAAGAAGAGGTCCTCAGGGATGGAGAGGATTACGAACGTGCCAAGCCCGGCCAGGCC
The DNA here is from genome assembly GCA_002686085.1 of Roseibacillus sp. GTDB lineage: Bacteria > Verrucomicrobiota > Verrucomicrobiia > Verrucomicrobiales > Akkermansiaceae > Roseibacillus_B. The sequence continues at coordinate 2,266 of NZAC01000015.1, forward strand.
TCCAAGGCCAACACAGCTTCCGCGCCCTCTCCAGACAGGCAATCCGGTGAGAAGATGCCTGCCGGCAGCGCGATGGATTTCCTCGTCCATGGACCGGTCAGCCTCCTCAATCTGCAACCGGACGAAAAAGGTAATCTCTCCATCGACCTTGATGCCTTCGGTGACCGTCAGCACGTGCATGTCCTCGTTCTCGACCATCAGGGTGCAAGCTATGCCGAACTCTCCCTGCCGGAACGTGCAACCGAAATTGCGGACCTGCGCCTGCGACAGGCCCTCGATCCGGATCGCCACTTTACCGAACAGGACTCGGTCACTCTCCTGAAGAAGGGCGAACGCCTCGAGATCAAGGACCTGCGCACCGCCCGCCTTGAGGTTTTCGAGAACCTCTCCAGCGCTTATCGTTACCTCCTTGCCGTCCGGGAAGACTCAACCCTGCGCGAATTCGAATTCATTCTCAACTGGCCTGACCTCAAGGAAGAGGAAAAACGTGCCAGATATTCCCAGTTCGCCTGCCATGAGCTGAACTTCTTCCTCTGGAAGAAGGATCCCCGGTTCTTCAGGGAAGTGATCGCACCCTACCTTGCCAACAAACGGGACCAGACCTTCATCGACAAGTTCCTCCTCGACTCAAAGCTTAGCCCCTACCTCGAACCATTCGAATACGAACGCCTCAACTCCCTGGAACGTATTCTCCTTGCCCAACGCTCCAAGGAGCGCCTCGAAAGCACCCAGTGGGACTTCCGCGACCGGCTTGCTCTCCACCCACCCGACCTCACCCGTTACAGCCAGCTCTTCAATGGGGCCCTCGCAACCGGCGGACTGAACTTCAGCGAACTCAATCGGGCTGGGGACAGGGCCAAGTTGTTGTCCGAAACCGATGCCAGGTGGGAGCAAAGTGCCAATGCGATTTCGGCACCTGCGAGCCCTCCGACAGACGACCCCTTCGCTGCCGAAGACGGCGCCGGGGCCGGGGGCGGTTTCGTCGGAGGAAGAAGGTCCTTCAGACGAAGCATGGCGGACAATTCCCTTTCTCTGGACAAAAAACGGGCCGCACCAGCATCGGCCGTTGGGGAAATAGAGGGACTCGGCGCAATACAGGACAGACTCCAGTCCAAGGCAAAACTGGCAAGAAATGCAGCCTTAGCCCTGAAAAAGGCGGAAGAGGCCCAGGTATTCGACGCCTATACCGGGGCCGACCTGGATGATGCCACCGTAGACGCCCTCTACCGCCCGGTGGAAACCACCAGGGAATGGGCCGAGACGAATTACTACCGCCTGCCCATTGGGTCCCAGACCCACGATCTCATCACCGAGAGCCGGTTCTGGCTCGATTACGTCCGCCATGAAAAAGGGAAGGCCTTCGGCTCGAGGCACCTGGGGGAAGCCTCCCGCAACCTGCACGAGACCCTCCTCGCCCTTGCCGTTCTGGACCTGCCCTTCGCATCACCGGAAAGCAAAACGGATATTGAAGGACCAAGCCTCGTCTTTACCGCCGCCGACAGCGCCATTGCCTTCCACCGTGAGATAAAGGAGGCCAAGCTGGCCGACAATCGGCCTCCCCTTCTGGTCAGCCAGAGCTACTTCCGCCATGGAGACCGCCACCGCGTCGAGAACGGCGAGCAGATTGACAAGTTCGTCACCGATGAGTTCGTAGCCGGCGTGGTCTACGGGGCCCAGGTCGTGGTCACCAATCCCACCAGTACCAGACAGAAACTCGACGTGCTCCTCCAGATTCCGCAGGGAGCCATGCCGGTGCTCGGACACCGGGCCACGGGCACGCGCAAGATCTCCCTCGACCCTTACACCACCCAGCGTCTCGAGCACTTCTTTTACTTCCCGGCCGGCGGCGACTATCCATGCTACCCGGCTCATGTCTCCCGGAGCGGCGCGGTCATTGCCCACGCCGAAAAGTTCACCTTAAAGGTGGTAAGCAAGCCCTCAAAGGTGGATGAAAGCTCCTGGGCGCACATCAGTCAGTGGGGAACCGGGGAACAGGTCCTCGCCTACCTTTCCAAGCGGAACCTGCATAACATCAATCTTCTCCAGATCGCCTGGCGCTGTCGCGAGAGCAGGGAGTTCTTCATGAAAGCCCTCGAGATCCTGCATCGCCGGGGTAAATATCATCGTGAGCTCTACAGTTATGGCCTTTTCCACAATCACCAGCCCATCGCCCGTCAGTTTCTCCTTGTAGATGGACGCTATCTCGACAGCTGCGGTGATTATCTCACCAGTGAGCTTGTCACCATCGATCCTGTCTCTCGTCGCGCCTACGAGCACCTCGAGTACAAGCCTCTCGTCAACAATCGCGCCCACGTGGTCGGAGGAACGCACAAGATCCTGAATGGCCCCCTTCGCAACCAGTACCAGAACTTCCTGCGTATCCTCAGTCAGAAAGCCACTCTCGATCCCTCCGACCAGCTGAGTATCGCCTACTATCTCTTCCTGCAGGACCGGACTGAGGAAGCCATGGCCAGGCTGGACATGGTGAATGCCGACGATCTCACCACTCGTATTCAATACGACTACTTCCGCGCCTACAGCGCTTTTTATCAGGCCAACCCGGGTGAAGCCCGCAACATTGCCGCGAAATACGCCGGGCATCCGGTAGACCGCTGGCGTGAACGCTTCGTCAATGTGATCGCACAGGCAGACGAAATCGAGGGTAAGGGCCCCCAGATCACGAATGAAGAGGACAGAGGCCAGCAGCAAGCCAGACTAGCCGCCGCGGAACCCTCCCTGAAGCTCCAAGTCGATGGGTCACTCGTGACCATCGACTACCAGCAGGTCACCAACGTTCAGGTCAACTACTACGAAATGGATCTGGAGTTCCTCTTCAGCACTAATCCATTCGTATCCAGTGGAAGTGACGGGTTCTCCATAGTCCAACCTAACAAGTCCGAGCGTCTCCAACTTCCCGACAGCAAGCGTTCTCACAATTTTGAACTGCCTCGCGAGTACCAATCAAAAAACGTACTCATCGAGGTGATCGGAGGAGGAAAGAAACGCTCACTCGCGGTCTACTCCAATGAGCTGAACACCGTGGTTAGTGAACGCTACGGCATTCTCACCGTGCGCCACAACGCTGACAATCGACCACTGCCAGCCACCTATGTCAAAGTCTACGCCCTTACTGATGCCGGGCCGCAATTCTACAAGGACGGATATACCGATCTCAGGGGTAAGTTCGACTACGCCAGTGTAAGCACGAGTGACATCGGCAGCGCCCTCAAATTCAGCATTCTCGTCATGAACGAAACCAATGGCGCGACCGTTCTGGAAGCCCCTGTTCCACAGCAATAGAATACTACTCAGGCCAGTCTCCGTGGTTGACCCGCCAATTCCCTGACGCGTCTTGCTGAAATACAATCGAAAGAGCTCTCGGAGGAATGGCATCTTGGAAGACCCACTCCCAGACAAGAGCCCGCCATGGAGCACCCGCAGCCCTGCCGTACTCCTTGTAGCCCGCTTTATCCGGCGAGCCGAACATGGCCTCCACTACCCGTTGAGGCATGCCAACCTTGACCGAATCAGCAAGCTGGAGAGCATTCTCATAACTGGGTCTGGCTTGGATTCCCTCCGTATCTCCAGGCAACACCGGTAGAGGCAGGCTTCCCCCGATGGTTGTTACCTCTCCCGATTGCGGCATACATCCAAATCCAAATACAGGCACGGAGAGGAGAAGCAGGATGCGGTGAATTGGAATCATGTTTACGGACAGCAAACAAAAAAAGGTGGCCGCCCGCACATCAAAAAAACGTAAAGACCTGGCCTCTTATCAAACCCAGCATCTTAGCGACGGAAAAAGGCCCCCTCATAGCCTCCACTACAACCGAGGGCCGTTCTACGAAACGGCCAGGCTTCAAATACTATTAGCCAAGAAGGAATCGGTAGGCCCGTGAGTATATTTGGCCCTCCATCCCTGACCGCTTTGAGGTAACCGCTCCTCCGTAATTTCCGGTCGCGCGTTAATAAAAGGGTCTACCAGGCGGCTATTCTCTCCTCAATGAGATCGACAATCGTCTGTAAAATTCGTATGTATTCTAGGCTCCGCATTAACCCTCGGATATTTGTTCCCATCATGTCCCTTCGGCTTTTCTCTGTTCTTGGTCTCATCAGCCTGCTGTCTCTTCCGATGGTTTCCGGGCGCACATGGATCAATTCCAGTGGTCAGCCGATAAAGGGCAGTTTTATAGATCTGAGTAGCGGAGTAGTGAAAATCCGACTCGATGACACTAACAAGGTTGTCAGCGTGCCTCTGAAGGTTCTCTCAAAAGCTGATCAGGAATTTGTGGGGAAGAGAGCCATGACCGGGAAAGCCGACCTCGTGGCTCTGGCGGTCAAGCGAATCGATGCCGCCATCGATGCTGGTCTCGAAAAGAAGAATTTAAAATATAATGAGGGGCTCAACGACCACATGTACTTGCGTCGGGTCTATCTCGATATCGCAGGCCGCATACCCGACTACGACGAGGCGAAGGAATTTCTGAACTCGCGTAAGAAAAACAAGCGGCAGGAACTCGTGATCAAGCTTCTGAAATCGTGGGACTACGCCAGCCACAATTACAACCACCTTGCCGAACTCCTTCGGATCCAGACGACGTTCCCCGGCACAATACTACGGAACGATGCCTTCATCCACTGGCTGAAAGAGCAGATCGATACCAATACCCCGTGGGACGAGCTGGTGAGAGAAATCGTGATGGCCGAGGGGCGGATCTGGGACAATCCGGCAGTAGGGTATCATCTCCGCGACAACGGGATGAAGCTCGATCACGTCGCTTTCATGGGCAAGGTCTTCCTTGGCACTGACATCACATGTGCGCAATGCCACGACGACCCCGACGGTGAATGGACACAGTATCAATACTATGAATTCTCTGCCTACCTTGCTGACCTTGAAACCAAGGGGAAGGCACAGCAGGCCAAGATGCCCAAGAAGAAGGACCTCGAAGCCTACATTGCGACCAGCCAGAAGCTTGATCCAGGAAACGAAGAGCAAAAAAGGCGCATCAACAATATCGTCGGAAATTATCAGCGAGCTCTCCGTGACATGAGTCGCGCCAGTGAGCTTCGAGTTCATACCGTCGCAAACCGCTCGATGAGACTTCCTGATAATTACCAGTATGAAGATGGTTTTCCCCGGGATAAGGTAGAGCCATGGATCCTTTTTGGTAAAGAGAAGGGCTCAACCGCGGCTGCCCTGAATCCTCGCCAGCGACTTGCCGCGTGGCTCACATCCCCCAAGAATGAGCGATTCGCAATGAATATCGCCAACCGCATGTGGGCTCGCTATATGGGCCGTGGCGCCGCCGAACCGATTCATAACATCGATCCTGAAAAAAGCCTCAACGCTGACCTCCTCAAAGTCCTTGCTGAGGAGATGGTTTCTCTCAATTTCGACCTGAAAGCCTTCGCGTGGGCAATCGTTAACACGAAGGCTTACAACCGACTGGCCACCAGGAAGGAAGTCAACATTACCGACCCTTACTACTTTCCTGGGCCCCTCCTGCGCAGAATGACCTCGGAGCAGGTCTGGGACTCTCTCATCACTCTGATGGTAGAGGACCCCAATCAGTTCAAACTGGATTCTGGCAAGCGCTACAATCAGCTCATCAATTCCTCCCAATCAGCTGGCGCTCCAAAAGACTTTGTGGCCCGGGTAGACGAATTCAACAAGTTCAAGCCAGAACAAAGTCTGGTAAACGCGGCAGGTGTCTCAATTTTAAAGGCGAAACCCCCCAAGGGAGAAAAACCCTTCGGTCAAACCGCCCTCAGCAAGAAGCCCACGGGGCCAACGGACGAGGAGATGATGATGGCCTTCATGGAGGCAGCCCGGAAGAGAAAGCTGTTACTTGCTCGGGCCTCGGAACTTCCCCAGCCGTCCGACCCCGCGCATTTTCTTAGTAAGTTCGGACAGTCGGATCGAACATTCGTAATTAACGCAAGCTCTCTTAAAGGATCCGTCCCACAGGTCATGGAGTTGATGAACGGATACGCGACCGAAATCCTGACCCAGCCGGGCTCTCGAATATTCCTCGAGATGAAGAACCTCCGCTCAAATTTTGAAAAGGCGGATGTTGCCTTCATCAGCATTCTTAGCAGAAGAGCAGTCGGCAGCGAGCAGCACCTTCTTGACCGGGAACTCCGCTCCGGTGGCCCGGAGGTCTTCTCAGACCTGATCTGGGCTCTGCTCAACACTCCTGAATTTTTATTTATCAAGTAACCCAACCACGATCACTCAGCCATGAAAGACAGTATTAACAAGCTCACCGAACTAGATCGGAGAAATTTCCTCACTGGAGCTGCAGCCTCAACGCTTGGGGTATCAATCCTTCCCGGCATTGCCGGTGCGGCGGAGAGCCAAGTTATTACCCCTGCCTCTCACGCAACCGCAAAAAATGTTATCTTCCTCTACATGTCCGGAGGAATGACTCACGTCGATACTTTTGACCCGAAAACCACAAGTGGAATTTCAGGCCCGTCCCAACCGGTCTCGACCAATGCGGATGGCGTCCAGATTTCCAACCTGCTCCCCGAGCTTGCCAAACAGGCAGACAAATTCGCAGTGGTCCGGAGCATGACCACAAGGACAGGGGATCACGGGGGCGGCAACTACCTCATGCACACCGGATTCGCCCGCCGACCGGGCGTCTCCCACCCGCAGATCGGGTCATGGGCTCAATACTTCCTGGGACGTCGCAGCAAGCTGGTCCCGGACAGTGTAGTAGTCGGTGGAGGGAACCCTGGGCCCGGCTTTTTTCGTCCTGACCACAGCCCTCTTCCGATCGGAGATCCCAATCGCGGCATCAAGGACCTTCTGCCCAAGATTAACAAAACGCAGTTCGAGCGCCGTCTCAAGTATGCAGAGACCTTCCGGGAGTCTTTCGCAAAAGGATTTCCGCACGATGAAGTCAAGTCATACGCCGACTTCTACGAGGAAACCGTCAAACTGTTCGACAGCAAGACCACGGAACTGTTCGACATTAACAAAGAACCAGCCAGCGTGAAGACTCTCTACGGAAATTCACGATTCGCCCGAGGCCTTCTCCTCGCTCGGCGGCTGGTTCAGAATGACGTCAGATACGTGGAGGTCCAACTTGGGGGGTGGGATGGCCAGCATGGCAACGCAGGAACTGCAGCCAACCGAACGAACGCTATGGATGCTCCAATCGCGGCCCTTCTTCAGGATTTATCATCCCAGGGTATGCTCGACGACACCATGGTTGTTTTGACCACCGAATTTGGCCGAACTCCAAAGATCAATGGACGAGGTGGAAGGGATCACTTCCCCAAAGCTTTCTCGATCATGATGGCAGGCGGCGGCGTTCAAGGAGGTAAGGTGATTGGGAAAACTGATGCAGCCGCAAGTAACATCGAAACCGAGTCCTACGAACCCAAAGACCTTCATACCACTGTCGCCTATGCCCTTGGACTTCCGGTCGAGAAAAGGATTCACGCCATGGGCGGTCGCCCCTTCTTCGTGGGAAATCGCGGAAAAGTAATCAAGGAGGCCTTTGGATCTGCCTGAGGCACCGAGTTGCAGAACTTAATCGGTCTCAATACTCGCCCGGCTCCGATGGACCCGGGCGATTTTTTTAGGGAGAGGAAGACCCCTCTGTATTTCTGCGTGACTGGCTTGGAATAGTCCTAATACTTGCGGGTGATGGACGGGAATCTTCCTACCTTCAATTATACGGATATCGTTTCCAACGATCCTTCCGTCCTTCAGAGGCTGCGGCACACATGTCACAATACCGGATTTTTCTATCTGCGTTGCCCAGATCTAACAGCTGGTCTTCTCAAAACCATGTTTGAACAGACCCGGAATTTTTTTGCACTTCCCGCAGCAGAGAAAAATACCATTCACCTCAGCCTTTCGAGGCATTTTCGAGGCTACTCCGTTCTTGATGAGGAAGAAACGCAGGGCGCTCCTGACCATAAGGAGACTCTCGACCTCGGACTCGAATACCCACCGTCGAACTCGGAAACGGACTACCATACTCTTCGTGGGCCTAACCAGTGGCCTGAACGTTGCCCCTATTTCCGCGAAGCATGCGAATCATATCTGGAGCAGCTTTGCCGTATCGGAGAGAATCTGTCGAAAAGTCTGGCTCTGTGTCTCGGTCTCGAGGAGGACACCTTTTCCCGTCACTTCATTCCTCCTCACTGCATGCTACGGCTCATCGCCTATCCTCCTGTTGAGCCACATTCTAATATCAATCAGGGAATCGGAGACCATACAGATTTTGGCTGTCTGACTATTCTCGCCCAGGATGAGATAGGAGGGCTCGAAATACGCCAGGCAGACGGGACGTGGATTACGGCAAGCCCCCGTCCCGACACCCTCGTTATCAACCTCGGGGACATGTTAGAGCTATGGACCGGTCATTATTTCATGGCTACGCCTCATCGAGTCCAAAGCCCCCGGGGGGCCTCCACCAGATACTCTATTCCGTTTTTTTTCGAGCCTGATCTAGACACCATGGTGACACCTATTGCTCCGGAGTCTCTTCCTCCCTTTGAGAGAGAACCTTCTAACATTCCGCCCCTCGAACCTATTCTCTATGGGCAGCATCTGCTGGCGGCCTTTCACCGCAGCTACCCGGGAATCGCTCCCTGAGGAAATTGGGCCGATTCCTCACTCCCACTACTACCTTCCGACTCTTTTTCCCTTGAGCAGGAGAACTGCGTTTCCATCGATTCGAATTTCAAGGTTAGAGAATTGTGCAACATACTTCAAAACCTGTCCCACTGGAATATTCTGGAGCTGTAGTGTCACCGGTGAGGTAGGGTCCACTCCCGGACCGAGAAGAATGTTAATTGCCTTTTTCGATGAATCCAGCATGCGGGTCGCCTCTACCAGCTCTTCAATGACCTGCCTTAGATGAGCATCTTCAAATTCAACCTTGGGCATCCTGATCTCGGAGAGCCGTCGCACTATCACCGGACTTCCCCGTTTCAGGAAGGGTCTGGGTCTTACGCTTCCGCCTCTGGGAACTATCCGGATAGCGTGCCGGTCCTCACGATAATCAAAACCTCCAAGTTCAGCTGCATAGGCGAATGCTACTCCTTTGGTCACATCATAGAGGCGAAGACTAACTCTCAATTCTCGATTGACCCCCGGATCGACAATGACATTGCGAGCCTTACCCGAAGCTCCTTCTCGCAAGAAGGCAATCAAGTCACTGAGATCTGCCTGATCAAATTCCACCTTGCCAATCTTTTTTGTCTCTGCATACCCCGCCTGCGCTCCGAAAAAAGCAATCGCCACCAACATCCCGCAGACCGACAACCTTCTGAGTATATCCACGTGCATTTGTTATGTTTACCGGATTTTCTGAGCACTGCAACCGGGGTATTAGCGAAAGCTGCCAAATACACCTACTTCCCGCGGAGATCATAGCAAACCAGCCTCGATCCGAACGCGTTCTGGTTGACGTAAAGCAGGCCTCTGCTCAGAGCAGGAACTCCCCACGTCTCCGGCGCTCGAAAAAGCTGTGTTCTGGTAATTACTCGTGCGCCTCCCGGGGACAGATCAAGCCAGAGAAGAGTCCCTTGTGCTCCGAGGCACAGAAAGGCACCGTCTACCCTCAGTAAGCTTGCTCTCCCTAGACGCGCACCCGCAAGATTAATAGGATCTCTCCACTTTTCTTTACCACTCTGCACCTCATGACAGACGATCTCTGTTCCTGCAGTGCCACTCACTCCATAAAGATGCCCTTCATGAAAAACAGGCGTAGTAAACTGGCTACCAAAGCGCGGAGCCTTCCAGCGCGTACGAAACTTACCATCTGGACCTAAGTCAACGAGAGCTCCTCCCTCAGTGTAGCTTTCCGTGATAAAGATGGCATTGCCCACGGCCACAGGGGATGCCGCGTTCACCGATGCGAACATTCGGGCACGCCAGGGAAATGAATCATCAATTCGGCCATTTTTCGGATCGATACTGAGCAATCCTCCGGTCGGGGGGTCCACCATCCCCCCGGTAAAAACCAACACCCTCTGTTTTCCATTCAGGACAGCAGGGACCGGAGATGCATAACTGGCGTTCCACTCATGCTTAGTGCTCCACAATAAGCGCCCTGTTCTTTTATCAAACCCCCCAACACATATTTTCCCACCAACATTGATAATAAGCTGTTCTCCCTGCACCAGAGGACAACCACCACGTCCGAAAAAGAAAGGAGCGGGCCCATAATCCTCCTCAAGATTCCTTTTCCATATCAATTTTCCCGTCTCAAGTCCCAGACAATGCAGGTCCCCCCGAATACCGACGACAAAGACTAGGTCTCCATCTATCACCGGTCCAGATCTTGGTGCATCTTCAACTCCATAACTGGAACCCAACCGAACTGGATACTCGTACTTCCAGTATCGTCTGCCTGTCTCCGTATGCAGGCATTCTATGACTTCCTTCCCGTCAAGTACGTGGAACATGACTAGTCGGCGACCCGAAATCACCGTTGGAGCATGCCCGGAACCGCGCTTGACCTCCCAGACCTTTGCTAACCCTTGCTTGGGAAAGACCTTGAGGAGCCTGCTCTCTTTCGAGTGCAGGTCATGCCTTGGGCCCAGAAACCGGGGCCAATCCTCAGTCGTGGCCTCAGCCGACAGAGCTTTTGGAGCACTATGAAAAGTGAGGCGTTCAAAATTCTCTGGTTCGGCCGCAGCGAGTGCAATTGAGGCTCCTGCTACGATCAAGAGGCTTTGTGCTGATCGAAAAATCATAGGTAGGGGGTATTTGTCTCATAGCAGGAGAATCCCCGACGAGGAGAAAGATTCACTTCAGCTCCTCATCACGGCATATTCTTTGATTGTGCCACTTCCTGTTCCCACAGGATGATTGTGACTCGCGGGAACGAGAATAACTCCCTATCGTGTCGCCACCCCGACACTCTCAGCAAATCCAACAATATGCCCGCTCCAGCACCGGCCCCTGATCCGGAACGCCTCCCTGGCTTCGTCCTGTGTCGCGGGGGCCTTGAAGAGGTCGTCGAAGAAGAGCTCAGGGAGTTAGAAATCGAGGTAGTTGGCAGACACAAGAGAGCTGTCGAAATTACCACGAACCTCGCCGGATTTTACCGGGCGAACATGGGCTTGCGTTCAGCGCTGAACGTTCTCCGCCCGATTCGGAGCTTCAATGCGAGGAACTATGACCTCCTTTACTACCAGTCCCGGAAAACCAACTGGCATAAGCTCTTCCCTGTGGACGCCCGCCTGCGGATCGACGTGAAGGGGCATTCCCCGAAGATCACCCACACCCGGTATGCGATCCACCGCGTCAAGGATGGGATCACGGATACTTTCCGCAAGCTTTGTGGCGGCGTCCGCCCCTCTATTGAAAAAAGGGATCCGGACGTACACATCGTGGTCTATCTCGAGAAACACCGCGCCACTCTGGCTCTCGACATGTCAGGCACTCCCTTATTCAAGCGGGGGTATCGCATTGAGCATGGCGAGGCTCCCATGAAGGAAGACCTCGCTGCCGGCATTCTTTCTCTCTCTGGATGGGATCGCCGCTCTCCACTTCTGGACCCCATGTGCGGTTCGGGGACACTCCTTTTTGAGGCTTGGATGATGGCTGCGGGAATCGCTCCGAATCTTCATCGAGGATTCGGGTTTGAGTCACTTCTCGACTACGACGAGGCGCTACATGTTGCCGAGAAACGAAAGCTCAAGGCACGCGAGACTCACCCCGAGAACCTCCGCCTACTCGGGATAGAGATCGACCCGGGAACGGGATCCACCATGGAGAGAATCCGGGACAGATATTTCCCTAAATCCCCAATCCAGCTCAGGCGGGGCAAATTCCAGAACGTTAACCCTGGACCGGGTTTCGGAGCTCTTGTCTGCAACCCTCCCTACGGCCTCCGCAGTGGGACTGAAGCTGAAATCATGCCTCTCTATAGCGATCTGGGAACCTTTCTTCGTACTTATCTAAGGGAGGGGTCAGCAGCAGTCTATACCGCCAACCACGACGCCGCAGGCTCTTTTGGAGGTAGCCAGTCATCTTCTATTCCACTCCTGAATGGTTCCCTCGAGGGAAGATTATATCGCCTCAAGCAAACCCAAGACGATCCGGTTCGTTCAGGCTAGCGCTCTGGACTTGAACGACCTCAACAACATGGTCAGCGGCCCAAAGACTATCAGCGAGCCTCATAAGGAGATCCGGTTTACCCGGGGAGCCCAGGCTTCTTTTTTTGCTATTCTTGCCGCGGCCTCAGGAGGGAGCTCTATCTTTCTTCTAATCTTCTCTCTCAATACCGGCACCACCCCGCTGGCCTCCCTATGGGCTCTCGCTCCGGCGTCAATAAGCCTTATTTTCTTCCGTCTCTCCCTCAGATGCATACGCCACGCATACCTGATCATGACTCCTATCGGCATCGAGATCTTTCCCTTTTTCAAACCGCAGGATAACCTCCGAGTCATTTACTGGTCCGAGATCTCACAGGTAGAGATCGATCAAACTAACAGACTTCTAATCCATCTCTCCGGAGAGCCCCCCTCTGGAATCATCGCCTCCTTAAAGCCACTTCTTCCGCGACAACGCGACCTGCTCGCCGAAGCTATTGGCGGGCGGATGAGTCAAGGGGCCGCAAAAAGAGAATGATGCCCTGCAGTATGAAAGAGAATAGGAATTGATGCTTGCAGTTGCAGCGTTAATGGAACTTTTGAGGCAAGCAATCTCCCAACCCTGATGGAATCACCTCCTTCTCTCCAGCTTCAGTCCGTAGCCCAGGCCTTCGGCCAGCAGGGGTGGCACTGCGAACCCGTCGAAGGGCGGGAAGTTCTAGAGGCACACTTCGAAGCCCATCACACTCATATCCAGCTCCACGCCCAGGCATTCGCTCAACTCAACGCATTGTCTATCGTTGCAGAATGCCCCCTGACCTCCGAGCCCAGTCATCTCGCCGCAACCCTCGAATTGCTAATGCGGGCCAACAAGCAACTGACCCTTGGGAGTTTCGAATTTGACATCGACCGTCAACAGCTGGTTTTTCGTATCACGAATCTTTTCGATCGAGAACGCTTCGATGCCGACATTGTCTCATCCATGGTTCATTGCGCTATTGCCGAGCTGGATCGAATCGTTCCGCTAGTCGGAGTCTTGACGAAAACTCCGGTCGATCTTCTGGAAGATCTCTCCCTACCCCTTTTACTTGAAAGGGAAGACCTCCTTCCCCCTCTTCCGGAGGAAAATACACCAGATTCTCTCGAGGGGGGATGGGAAGAGGAACTCTAGGGCTCCCTGTTTGGGTTTTCGTACCAGATCAAACCAAGCCCCGCTACCTCCTCGCAGGTTACGACGTCGAGGTCTCCATCCTTATCTAGATCGATCAATTCGATCAGATCGAATTTGGCCCCCTCAATTCCACCAATATCATTCTCTTTCCACTTTCGATCAGTCGGAGACCCTTCCCAAGTCTGCCAAGCCACACACTTCGCAGGTTCAGATCCCCGATTCGTACTTACCACATCAACTCTGCCATCGAGATCGATGTCTCCAACCGCAAGTGATTTCCCCAGTGGCAGCCTGAAGGGCAGCTCAAAGGCATGATTTTCCCACGCAACCTTTTCACCCGCCCTTCTCCGAAACCAGTCCATGTGCCCATTACGATTCGTGCAAATGACATCCTCGAGGCCATCTCCATCGAGATCTGCCACCTTGAGGAACATAACCTCTTTGCCTTTTGACCCAATCTCGTGCTCCTTCCAGCGACCGCCTCCCGCAGCAACTGCCGGACCTGGATGCTCAAGCCATTTCACTCCAGCAGCACGTCCCGTGCGGTCCGATAGAACTATGTCCATGTCTCCGTCTCCGTCGAGATCATGGGGAGCTATAGTCATGATCCATCCTGCGTCATAAAGAGGATAAAACTTCCAATCCGTCATCACTCGAGGGTTTTTGGGGGCCTGTAACCAGCCTACCGAAGCACCTGATCCCTTGGATCCGACTACAAGATCCACTCCATTCATCCCGTCCACATCAAGAGCGGAAGCAAACATCCAGCTCTGCTTCTTCCTCGTCGCAGGAAAATATGCGGTCGTCCATGCCTGCGCCTCAAGATATTGCTCCCTCTCTCTCGGAGCCCAGTGAATAAACACNCTCCGATTCGAGCCCTCGCAGCAGCTCACCACATCCACTGCTCCATCCCGGTCCAGATCAACGAANACGGCNTCTTCAGGNGAAGCAACCTCNCCCACNGTCACAGAGGGCCACCGCTGTCTNACTGCGGCNGGGCCAGGATTCAANGTCACTCGCACAACACCNCCCTCTTCCCATCCCGTAGTGAGGTCCAGGTAGCCGTCCCCGTTNACGTCCTCAACGCGNACTCCGTCNGCACCCCGTGAGGAGTCATCAATAATATGNCGCTTCCACTGTGCATNCGAGATNACGGAAAAATGGAAAAANANCACAAAGCCTAAAATAGTCACGCGAGCCATGGCAACCGACTGCCCTANCCTNCANGCCCACTGGAGCAANCAAAAACACAATCGACACCCNTGAATTATCCTGTTTTGTGGTTCACCCGTGCTATTGAGGAATCTCCACATNTAGGCTANNAGTTCCCCATCGGATGTNTCCCCGCTACCCATCACTNCTGTTTCTCCTGATCCTGCAGCTTCTGGCGCCAGCCAATGCAGAGCGTCTGGACTTCAATCTGGACGTTCGCCCACTTCTATCTGACCGCTGCTTCAAATGCCACGGCTTCGATAAGAATACCCGTGAATCCGAATTGCGCCTCGATGTGCCGGAAGGAGCCTTCGCCAACCGTGACGGGGGGCAGGCCATCGTTCCCGGCAAGCCCGAAGAGTCCCTCGTCTGGCAACGGATCACCAGCACTGATCCCGATGATGTCATGCCACCACCTGACTCTCACCTCAAACTCAACGAGAAGGAGAAGCAGCTTATCCGCCAGTGGATCGCGGAAGGCGCGGAATATAAAGAGCACTGGGCTCTCATTGCTCCTGAGCGTCCCGACGTCCCCAAACCGGTTAACGCTACCGTTCATAATCCGATCGATGCCTTCATCGCCCACCGCCTCCTCCGCGATGACCTGAAGCAATCCCCCTCCGCCGACAACCGCACTCTCATCCGTCGTCTCTCTCTTGACCTCCGAGGTCTTCCTCCCACACCAGAAGAAGTTACTACATTCCTCAACGATAACGCTCCAGACGCCTACGCGAAACTTGTCGACCGCTTCCTCGCGGATCCCTCATATGGCGAACGGATGGCGTGGCCATGGCTCAACGCCGCTCGCTACGCAGACTCTAACGGCTACCAGGGCGACGGTGAACGCACCATGTGGCCGTGGCGAGACTGGGTCGTCGACGCGTTCAACCGCAACATTCCCTGGGATGACCTCACCATCTGGCAACTCGCAGGTGATCTCCTCCCCAACGCTACCACTGAACAACGCCTTGCCACCGGCTTCCTCCGTAATCATCCCATCAACGGCGAAGGCGGACGGATCGCCGAAGAAAACCGCGTGGACTACGTCATGGACATGACGGAAACCACCGGGACCGTCTGGCTCGCCCTCACCTTCAATTGCTGCCGCTGTCACGACCACAAATACGACTCCCTCACCCAGGAGGAATACTATAAGCTTTCCGCCTTCTTCAACCAGACGCCCGTTAACGGCAGCGGTAGAGACCCCCGCACTCCCCCCGTGCTCGCCGTCGCAAGCGGCGCACGCAAGGCCGAAGAAGTCGCTCTAAAGGAAGAAATCAAGGCTCTCAGGGAAGAATTCGCCAGCTTCCAAAAGGAACTCACTACCAAACAGCCCGCGTGGGAGAAATCACGCCGCACCGAAAATACAGACCTCGAGTGGGCCATTCTTTCCACCAATTCAGCCAAAGCGGAGAAACAAAAGCTCGAAGTCCTCAAGGACGGTTCGATCTTAGCCAGCGGTGACAATCCCAAGAACGACGTCTACAACCTCTCCACCGAAACTGAGCTCCAATCCATCGCAAGCATCCGCCTGGAGGCTATCCGCCACGAAACCATGACCAAGGGCTACCTTGCCCGGTCCGATAGCGGAAACTTCGTCCTCACCGACTTTAAGATCCGGGTTCAACCTCTTGGAGGAACCGCCATTCATTCCAAGTTCAAGTCTGCAATCGCTACCTACGAACAAAGCGATCACAAGATCACCAAAACCTTCGACGATAAAGCCGACACCGGCTGGGCCGTCTACGAAAATAATCAGATTAACCGCGACCACGAGGCGATATTCCACTTGGAAGAGCCCATCGAAGTCCCCGAACACGCCTCGGTCATCGTCACGATGCGCCACGATTCTCAGCACGACAATCATAACCTGGGCCGCTTCCGCCTCTCCGTCAGCGCCACCCCCGATGCTAAACTCTCCAGCGGCGAACGCCGCCTTCAGGATGCTCTCGCCATCGAGGCTGCCAAACGCAGCGAAGCCGAAAGCAACCTAGTCGCAGCCGCTCATCGCGAAGCCACCCCTCGTCACGCCGAACTCGAAAAACTCATTGCTGACAAAGAAAACGAACTCAACTCCAGCCGCAAAGGGCTTCCCAAAGTCATGGTCATGGAGGACATGGAAAAGAAAAGGAAGACCTATATCCTTGATGTTGGCGTCTACAATAAGCGCGGGAAAGAAGTTGAAATCGGCACTCCAGCCGCTCTTCCAGCATTTTCCAAAGACCTCCCGCAAAACCGCCTCGGTCTCGCCCAGTGGCTCACAAACGGGGAGAACCCACTCACTGCCCGGGTTACGGTCAATCGTTTCTGGCAGCAGCTCTTCGGCATCGGCCTCATAAAATCACCCGAGAACTTCGGTGTCCAAAGCGAGGTTCCAATCCACCCCCGCCTCCTTGATTGGCTCGCCGTCGAGTTCCAGGAAAGCGGATGGGACGTCAAGCAACTCATCCGAACCCTCGTCAATAGCCACACCTATCGACAATCTTCCCGGGTCACCCCTGACCTCCTCGAAGCCGACCCCACAAATCGCCTCCTCGCCCGCGGTGCCCGCTACCGCATGCCCGCCTGGATGATTCGTGATCAAGCCCTCTCCGCCAGCGGACTCCTCGTCGACAAGAAAGGCGGTGCCCCCGTCAACAGCTATCAACCCGAAGGCATCTGGGCAGAAGCCACTTTCGGCAAGAAGCGCTACAGCCGAGGAAAGGGCGACGACCTCTACCGTCGCAGTATCTACTCCTTCTGGCGCCGCATCGCAGCTCCACCCATGTTCTTTGACAATCCCGGACGCGAAACTTGCTCCGTAACAATAAGCCTCACCAACACACCTCTCCACGCTCTCAGCACTCTTAACGACACTACGTATGTCGAAGCTTCCCGGGCCCTTGCCAATCGCGCTGCCTCCTCCGCGGGCAAAGACAGCAAACCCGCAACCCAGATCGCCCACGCTTTCCAGCTCGTTGTGGCCCGCAAGCCAAGTGAGAAGGAACAAGAGATCCTGGAGAATATCTACAACCGTGCCCAACTACGCTTTACTTCCGACCCCGGCGCTGCCTCCAACTTTCTCAAGAACGGAGAGTCCCCTCGCAACTCCGACCTCCCCGAACCCCAGCATGCAGCCCTCGCAACCGTCTGCCTCGGCATCCTGAATCTGGACGAAGCACTCACCAAGGAATAGGCTCCGTCCCACTCTTGCGAACCTCTAAGGCCTATCCGATCCAACGCCGATGAATCCGCTCACAGAACACCAGCTGAACATCAACCGCCGCCATTTCTTTGGCAAGAGCGCTACCGGCATCGGCACTGCTGCCCTTTCTACCCTCCTCGGTAAAGAGGGCCTCTCCGCTAACCCTCAGGGTAACGACAAGATCCCCGACTACATTCGCCAGATCGCCCCAAAGGCCAAGCGCGTCATCTACCTCTTTCAAAACGGAGCCCCCACCCACTGCGACCTCTGGGACTATAAACCCAAGCTCAAGGAACTTCACAACACTCCGGTGCCGGAGAGCTATGTTGGCGGCAAGCGCTTCAGCACCATGACCGGTAACGCCAACGGCAAGCTCCTCCTCGCTCCGGTTGAACCCTTCAAGCAATACGGCCAGAGTGGAGCATGGGTCAGCGACTTCATGCCCCATATTGGTGGGATCGCGGACAAGGTCTGCTTCGTAAAGAGCATGCATACCGATGCGGTGAACCACGCCCCGGGCATCTCTTTTTTCATGAGCGGGGCAGAGCTACCGGGGCGACCGACGATGGGCGCCTGGCTCAGCTATGGACTGGGTACCATGAACGACAACCTCCCCGCTTTCGTGGTGATGACCTCGGTCAGCAAGGGAACCACCTGCGGACAGATCTTCTACGACTTTTACTGGGGCTCAGGGTTCCTCCCCACTCGCCACCAAGGCGTCAAGTTCCGCCCCGCCAGCGACCCGGTTCTCTATCTCTCCAATCCCGATGGGATGAGTAAACCCATGCGGCGTGAACTCCTCGACGACATCGGCCGCCTCAACGAGATGAAGCATCAGGATTATGGCGATCCAGAAATCGCCACCCGTATTGCACAGTATGAAATGGCCTACCGTATGCAGACCAGCGTACCGGAACTCGCCGACATCTCCGATGAACCACAGGAAGTTCTCGACCTCTACGGTCCTGGCGTCCACGAATCCGGCACATTCGCCCGTAATGCCCTCCTCGCCCGACGCCTCGCTGAGCGCGGAACACAATTTATCCAGCTCATGCACGCCGGCTGGGACCAGCACCGCTCTCTCACCACCGAGCTTTACACTCAGTGCAAGGACACCGATCAGCCCAGTGCCGGCCTCATCCGTGATCTCGAACAACGCGGCATGCTCGATGAGACTCTCGTCATCTGGGGTGGTGAATTCGGCCGCACCCCCTTCCTTCAAGGCAACATGAAGGACCGCAAAGGCTGGGGCCGTGACCATCACCCCTACGCCTTTACCACCTGGATGGCTGGAGGCGGAGTCAAGCCCGGCATCACCCATGGGGCCTCCGACGATATCGGCTTCAACGCCGTGCACGACAAAGTCCACGTTCATGACTTTCAGGCCACCGTCCTGCACCTGCTGGGCATCGATCACGAGCAACTGACCTTCAAGTTCCAGGGCAGGCATTTCCGCCTTACCGATGTCCACGGCAAGGTCGTGAAAGACATCGTCTCGTAGGGATTTCGGACTCTGTCAGACCATTTTTTGTCCGCCTCCGTCTTTTCTCCCTCGCAAAATTGCGCCCATAAGAAGAAAACCCATTGCAGCAGACGCTAGAGGAGCCTCAGCTGTGACTCCCGCAGCCTCAGCGCCGCACGTCTCATCAGAATAAAGATCGCCGTCTCTCCAAACCCAGATGGGGTGCCGGTCTTGAAAGCTCCAACCTCCCTATCATTGCATGACTGAAGACCAATCCAACTCACCGGAGAGCCCACCGGAATCAGGATCCTCGGAATCCGAGCTCATCGCTATTCGTCGAGAGAAGCTTGCACGCCTGCGTGAACTTGGCGTCGATCCTTTCGGAAGTAGGTTCGAAACCGATACTACTGCTTTCGATCTCAAGGAGGCTTTCGTGGATGATCAAGCGGTTAGACTGGCCGGTAGGATCCTCGCTATACGAGACATGGGCAAATCGGTCTTCTTTGTCATTGGTGACGTGCACGGTCGCATTCAAGGCTACTTGAACAAAAAGGGGGTTTCCGAAAAAGACTGGGAGGTCTGGCAATTGCTCGACCGGGGAGATTGGATCGGAATTGAGGGTGTCACCTTCACGACCGGGAAGGGTGAGCCTACCGTCAAAGTGGGCTCCCTGCAGGTCCTCTCGAAAGCGCTCCGTCCCATGCCTGATAAATGGCATGGAGTTGCCGACCGGGAGATCAAGTATCGCAAACGACACCTAGACGTCATGGCGAATCAGCGAAGCGCTGATCTTTTTGTGCTTCGGTCCCGCATGCTCGCCGAAATCCGAAATTTCTTCCATGAGCGGGACTTCCTCGAGGTCGAGACGCCCATGCTTCAGGACGTAGCAGGAGGAGCTGCAGCCCGACCCTTCGAGACCCACCATAACGCGCTCAATATGCCCCTTACCCTGCGTATCGCTCCCGAACTCTACCTCAAAAGGCTTCTTGTAGGAGGATTCCCCAAGGTTTTTGAGTTAAACCGAAACTTCCGCAACGAGGGGATCTCAAGAAGGCACAACCCCGAGTTTACCATGCTAGAAGCTTACTGGGCGTTCGCGGATTTTGAGAAAATGGCTGAACTGGTCGAAGAACTGGTGTGCTCACTGGCGGAAAAGTTCTTTGGCACTCTGCAAATTGAACACAAAGATGAAGAGGGTGAAGTGATAAGGAGCATCGACCTTTCGCGCCCTTGGAAACGTCGTCCATATCGTGAACTTGTTCGTGAAGCGGCTGGCAAAGACTGGTTTGATATCAGCCCCGACGAGCGAAGAGCTCGTGCCGAAACGGACTTCAACCTCGAAATTGGAGCGGAACTCGAAGATTACGAGGTCACTCAGCAAGTCTTTGAGAAACTGGTCGAGGAGCACACCTTCGACCCCTGTTACGTCACTCATGTAGACGCCAAGCTGATCCCACTCGCCAAGCTCAATGAGGCGGACCCTGGGACCATCGATGTCTACGAACTCATCATTAACGGCCAGGAAATCTCCCCTGGATACTCGGAACTCAACGACCCCGACTCTCAACGAACCCGTTTCGAGGAGCAAAGCGGGGGGGAGGCTCAAGAAATCGATGAGGATTTTGTCGAAACTCTCGAACACGGCATGCCGCCGGCAGGAGGAATCGGAATCGGTATTGATCGACTGATCATGCTTCTCACCGGTGCTCCAACGATTCGGGACGTCATTCTCTTTCCCCAGCTGAAACGTAAGGACTAAAGCCCCCCAGCCTGTCGGCCAAGCCGGGGATCACTGGAGATCTGCCTCCCAGCCCCTGACTCTCTCAACACCGCGGTTCCACCGCGCCTTGATTCCGGAGAAATCTTCCCCGGAAGGATCAAAACAACGATCCAGTTCCCACTGCCTCTGGAAATCACCTCGATCCTTCCAAACTCCAGTGGCAAGCCCAGCCAGAGCGGCGGCACCAAAAGCGGTAGTTTCAACATGGCTGGGGCGCAAGACCTTACGCTGCAGGAGATCACTTTGGATTTGCATGAGGAGGTCGCTTTTTGAAGCGCCACCATCAACCCGCAATTCGAGTAATTTCATGCCTGCATCTCGTTCCATGCAGCCAAGTAATTCAACGCATTGGAGAGCTACGGCTTCCAGAGAGGCCCTGCAGAGCTGGGCCTGCGAAGTTCCTCTTGTCAGACCGAATACTGCTCCCCTCGCATAAGGGTCCCAATGAGGAGCACCAAGTCCTGCGAATGCAGGAACAACAACGCATCCGCCACTATCAGCTACAGTGGCGGCCATTTTATCGAGATCGCTGGCAGTCTCTACAATTTTAAGCTCGTCCCGGAGCCACTGGAAGAGCGCCCCCGCAACGAAGATAGAACCCTCCAGCGCGTAAGTCACCTCAGAGCCAATACGCCACCCTATCGTGGTAAGAAGACCATTTTCAGAACTGACTGCCTCACCACCAGTATTCATGAGTAGGAAGCATCCCGTTCCATAAGTGTTCTTAGCCATCCCTGGGTCAAAGCACGCCTGACCGAAAAGAGCGGCCTGCTGATCACCGGCCATTCCCCCGATCGGGATGCCTCTCCACTCGCCTACCACACCACTGGAGTCGACTACTTCAGGAAGAATTGCCCTTGGAACCCGGAACATCTTTAGAAGAGCTTCGTCCCACTCAAGGGTATGAATATTGAACAAGCTCGTTCTGGAGGCATTGGAGACATCCGTTACGTGGACTCTCCCGCTGGTCAACTTCCAGATAATCCATGAGTCGATCGTTCCAAAGCGGAGCTTTCCTGCCTCTGCCCTCTCGCGAACGCCATCTACGTGATCCAGAATCCACTCAATCTTGGTAGCGCTGAAATATGGATCCAGCCGTAATCCAGTCCTCTCCGCAACCTCCCCCTCCCTGCCTTCCCCTTTCAAGCGCCTGCAGCGTTCCGCCGTCCGTCGGTCCTGCCAGACAATGGCATGGTATACCGCCTCCCCAGTCTCTGCATCCCACAGCACGGTAGTTTCACGTTGATTAGAAATACCTATCCCTGCGATCGTCCCCCCCTCCGCCTCAGCTACCATTGCCTCAAGGGTCTCTCGCTGGGATGTCCAGATTTCTTCCGGGTTGTGCTCCACCCACCCTGGCTCAGGATAATACTGGGGGAACTCCATCTGAGCAGAGCGGGTGACCCTGCCCTTCTCGTCGAAAAGCAGACTACGCGAACTCGTGGTTCCCTGATCCAGAGCGAGGACATACTTCATTCTCCATTCAGGGGATCGCACCTCGAATCGCTTTTCAAGCTGTCTTCCCGTGAAACTGGATCTGTCATTTTCCGCTATCACCCACTGAGATCCCCAAGAATCCTCCAACGAGGCACACAATTTCCCTGCCCTCGCAAGGCATCCAAAAGTTGAAGAATCGGGAGGTTCATAGCTGGAAACACCGATGTTCAGCACCTTCCCTCCTGTTTCCTAATATCGCTTAACCAATAACCCATTGACCACAGCCCATCGATTTCGTCCGCTCTTTGAAACGTGTCCTTGGAATGAAACACACAATCACATCACTCTCCCTGATTAGTCTCGCTCTCTCCGCCTGCAGTCCCACCTCGGACGACGGCGAAGGAAAGGGCGCTAACTCCAACTCAAGCAACAAAACCAAAGTGGAATCCTACGGCAAACTCGAAGATGGCTCAGAGGTGAAGATCTTCACCTTCAGCAACAAGAACGGAATGATCGCCAAGGTCACTGAGTATGGCGCTATCCTTACCAGCTTGGAAGTGCCGGATAAGGACGGCAACGTGAAGGACGTCACCCATGGTTATGACGATCTGGCCGGCTGGCTTACCAACAGCTCCTACTTTGGCGCTACCGTAGGTCGCTATGGCAATCGTATTGCAGGAGGCAAATTCGAAATCGATGGCGAAGTCTATGACAAGTTGGCCATCAACAACGACCCGAACCATCTGCACGGCGGAGAAAAGGGCTTCGACAAGGTTCTCTGGAAAGGCGAGGCAATCGAAGGAGGAGTCAAGCTCACCTACACTTCCGCAGACGGCGAGGAAGGATATCCCGGAAATCTCGAGGTTACCGTGAGCTACACCCTCAATGACAATAACGAACTGAAATGGGTTTGCACCGCGACAACCGATAAAGCGACTCCGGTCAATATCGTCCAGCACGCTTACTGGAACCTGAGCGGAGACCCAACGACTTCGATCAACGACCATATTCTCACTATTCCGGCGAAGTATTTCCTCCCTACCGACGCGACCCTCATCCCTGACGGAAACTTGGCCGAAGTCGAAAATACTCCGTTCGATTTCAATACTGCCACCGTCATTGGAGATCGGATCGAGGCAGAGAGTATTCCCCTCCAGTTCGGCAAGGGCTACGACCACTGCTGGGCAGTAGATGGCGAAGGTCTGCGTCAGGCCGCTATTCTCCGGGATCCAAAGACCGGTCGCGCCATGGAACTCCACTCCGACCAACCCGGCGTGCAGTTCTACGGAGGAAATTTCCTCGATGGAGAAACTGCCGGCAAGGGTGGAGTGAAATACGGGCACCGCACCGCATGCTGTCTGGAAACCCAGATGTTTCCCGACTCACCGAACAAACAGGATAACCCAGCCTTCCCCAATTGCATCCTTAAGCCAGGTGAAACCTACACTCACACCATGGTAAGCAAGTTTTCCTGGTAACCACCTTAATCAACCCGCTGATCATCACCAGCAGAATGGGGGATCGCTAATTGCGGTCCCCTCCTTCTATCGACCCCGTCAAAATCTGAACTAAGACCGCCATGGACGCTCCAACCGTGATTTCCTTCCTTTTCTTTACCGGCCTAGTGGCGTTCCTAACATGGCGCCTGACACGGGGGCGCCTCGACAACACCGAAGAGGGCTACTTCCTTGCCGGACGCAGCCTGAGTGGCGTGGTTATCGCAGGATCCCTTCTCCTAACCAACCTCTCCACCGAGCAGCTCGTTGGTTTAAATGGTGATGCCTATGCTAACGGACTTGCGGTCATGGCATGGGAGGTCATTGCCGGCGCCTCCCTTGTGGTCCTCGCTCTCTTTTTTCTGCCGCGCTACCTCAAGTCTGGGATCGCAACTGTTCCGCAATTCCTGGAAGAGCGCTATGGGCCAGCTACCCGGGCCCTCACGACCTTTATCTTCATCGTAGCCTACATGTTGATTCTCCTTCCTTTCGTCCTCTTCCTCGGCGCCAAGGGACTTGGTGGAATGCTGAACCTGGAAGAAATGCTTGGCCTCGGCGAGGTCGGAACAATCTGGGCGGTGGTGATCTTCATTGGCGTAGTGGGGTCAGCCTACGCAATCTTCGGGGGCCTCCGCGCGGTCGCCGTCTCTGACACCTTCAATGGCCTCGGCCTTCTCATCGGTGGGTTGATGATTACCTTTTTCGCCTTTCAGATGGCCTCCGGGGATGGCGGATTCTCCGAGGCTTTTGCCAAGCTTAAGCAAGAAAAGCCCGAACATCTGCGTTCGGTAGCTACTGACGGAGGACACTACCTGCACTGGTCTACCCTCTTTACCGGAGTCCTCCTTCTCAACTTCTTCTACTGGACCACCAACCAGCAGATTATCCAGCGTACCTTTGCAGCCAAAAGTCTGGCGGAAGGCCAGAAGGGAGTTCTTCTTGCCTCTTTTTTTAAAATTCTGGCTCCTCTCATCCTCGTTGTCCCCGGGTTGCTCGCCTGGCAGGTTTTTGCGAACAAGGGGATCGATCAGGCCAGCATGGAGCAGGGTGAAGTTTATGGACAACTCGTCCGCACGGTCCTTCCAACCTGGCTGACCGGCTTCTTTGCAGCCGTTGTGATGGGATCTATTCTCTCTACCTTCAACTCGGTGCTTAACTCCAGTGCGACTCTCTTCTCACTCGGCGTTTACAAAAAAATCATCCGCCCAAATGCCAGCCAGCATCAACTTGTAATGTCGGGACGCATCTGCAGTGCTGTTGTAGCAGTGCTCGCCGTCATCGCGGCACCCCTCATCTTCCTGAATGTTGATGGCCTCTTCGAAAAATTTCAGTCTCTCAACGGGATCTATTTCATCCCGCTTCTGGCCATAGTCCTCTTCGGCTTCTTCAACCGAACCGCGAATGGAGCCACTGCTGTTATCACAATTGTGGCAGGACTTGCCGCTATGGTGCTCGGCACCTTTTTCGGAGGGGCCGAAGTCCTCGACCCGGAAACAAACAAAGTCATTTCCAGGGGTTGGATGATCGATACCTTCCGCTCGGGATTCCACTATATGGGCGCGGTCTTTGCCGTCCTGCTGCTTCTCCAGTTTCTCCTCGGCGGGTTCATGAAGCGTCCTACTCCATACATTCAACAGGACGCACAAGTCGTCGACCTTACCCCTTGGAAGCATGCCAAGGCAGTAGGAATCAGTCTGATCGCTATCGTCCTTGTCATTTATCTGAT
>NZAC01000016.1 GCA_002686085.1 Roseibacillus sp.
GGAATGCAGACCGGGAGGCATCAGTGAGACTGCTCCTGTCTCCTCCTTCACAACCTCGGAACGGGCGATCCGAAGATCCACTCCTCCGACCTGCCCAAGGACCAGGACCTCATCTGTCCGGCTCCGCAAAATTCCCTGGAAACGCTCGCCCTTCCGATTCTCCAAGATCGTCGTGGCATAGCCTGTCATGATCGAGGACGAGGGATCGAGAATGGACTGAGCCAAGTCCGCGCGGGCGAACTTATCCCCCGCGGCATACAAATCAGGTCCTATCCCACTCGCCGTCCCATCAACGGAGTGACACTGGCTGCAGGCAGTGCGTTGATCTGTGAATATGAGCTTCCCTCCCTCAACGCTTCCTCCCGTCATGGCGACCTTAAGAAACTCGCCATCGGGAAGGGGCTCCGCTCCTTCCATCAGAGCAGGAACAAGGAGAGATATCGCTGTGTAGGCAAACCAGCGCGGATGGGTCATACCCAAGTTTAGCTCAGCCTCCCGAACTGCCAATCGTTTAAGGCATGGCCTTAACTCACATTGCCCCGGAACAGAGGTTCCAGACTCGCCTCTTCCCAGAAAAATACTATGATAACGGTCCCATCAGCATGTCCCGTCACCTCCTTCTGCTCCTGCTGGCCGTCACTGGCCTTCATGCCGAAAACCCCTTCCGCGTCCCGGAGGGATTTGAAATCACACAATTTGCCGGCGATAACCTCACCCATGACACTTGGGCCATGACCATCTCGGAAGACGGAAAGGTGGCTGTCTCCGGGCCAGGGTATATCAAGGTCCTTCTCGATACGGACAAGGACGGCGTAGCCGACCACGCCGAGGTCGTCTTCAACAGAGCCCGTAATCCCCACGGCCTCCTCTGGAACGGAAACGACCTCCTAAGCGTTCAGCCGCAGGGGATTTTCCTGCATCGCACCCAGCCGGGTCAGACCCTCCCGGGCGGCGACCCCGAACTTTTCTACAAGCTTCCCGGGGGAGGAGGAGAACACGGCCCCCATGGAATCCGACGCGGTCCTGACGGATGGTTTTACGTGGCCTGCGGAAATAACACCAATATCAGCAAAGGGAACATCACCACCGCCACCTCCCCCATCACGGACCCCTCGCAGGGAACAATCCTCCGCATCTCTCCGGATGGAAAACAGAGTGAGGTCATTGCCCACGGATTCCGCAATCAGTACGACCTCGCCTTCAACCAGCACGGCCATCTCTTCACCTTCGACTCCGACGGAGAGCGGGATCACCAACTTCCATGGTATTCCTACTGTCGGGTCTTTCACATCCGGGTTGGAGGACACCACGGATGGCTCCTCCCTGGCCACCAGCGCTCCTTCAATCGGCCTCCCTATTTCTTTGATTCCGCCACCCGACTCAATGAGATCGACCGCGGATCTCCCACCGGGGTGGAAGTCTACCGCCACACGCAGTTTCCCGAGCACTACCAGGACGGCCTCTTCTTCGCTTGCTGGACTTATGGACGGGTCTACTTCTCTCCGCTCACTCCAAAAGGAGACTCCTACGAAAGCCACGATCACGAGACCTTCCTTGAGCCCGTCGGCAATCTCGGCTTCGCCCCCTCCGACCTTGCTGTCCACCCTCTTACTGGCGATCTCTACGTCTCGGTAGGAGGACGTGGAACCAGGGGAGCCGTTTACCGGGTATCCTATCCGAACGGTCGAAAGGCGGCCAAACCCATCGCTCTTTATGAGACCCCGAGGGACTGGTCTATCCACAAAGACCGCATTACCGCCCCCGCTCCTCTGTCACCAGATCAAGCTCTCACCCTCTTTGAAAAGGCCAAGGATCCCTCCACTCGCCTAAACGCTATACGTCACCTCATGCTCACCATGGGAGACATCAGCACCAACGAGGCGCGCCGCCGGATTGATGCTGGCTACACTGCCAATAAGCCGGACGCTCTTGCATTAGAGCTCCGCCAGAAAGCCCTCTCTCTGCTGACCATGGCCTTTGATCCACAGAATCCAGGCCACCCCCAGCAGTATGAAATCGCGCGCCTGCTCGCCATGCTGAAAGCAGATACGAGCGCCGCAATAGAAAGGCTCGCCTCCGCCCTCTCCCCTTCCTCTCATCCGACCCACGACGCCCACTATCTCTTCTGTCTCTCCCAGATGCCTGGACCAAGAGAAAGCGTTCGCGATAAAATCGCGAACGGCTTCCTCGGAATCGACCGCAAGATCGAGGAGCGCAAACTCCTCACTGACCGGAACTGGAGTGTCAACCTGCGCGACGCCCTGAAGGCCCAACTTGGCTTCGACCCTGAAACGGCTACCCGGATGGCTCAAGCCAAAAACATTTCTCCCGCCAGCATACAGCTTCTCACCCTGCTACCGGAAGAAAACCGCAAATCGATGGCACAAGCGATGGCCTCCTCCATGAAGGGATGGAACCGGGAAGCCCTTGGCTTTGTGGAAAAGCACCTGCCTCCCTCCGCGATCCCACCTCTTCTGATCACCCTGCGTGATGTCTGGAAAAGCGAGCGCCACCTGAGGCCCGACCTCATCGGGTTTTTCTCCCGCCATGGCAACGAGAAGGACCGCAAAGTTGCCTTGGAATTCCAACGACCGCCCACCAGCAAAATCGACCTTACCCCGTTCGCCCAGAAGATGAAGATCGTCGACTGGGAAAAGGGCGACAGCATTAAGGGACAGGCAACCTATGCTCGCTACGGCTGCACGACCTGCCATTCAGGTAACCGCCGACTCGGGCCTTCCCTGAGCAATATCGCCAAACGCTTTAGCCGGGACGACCTTTTCCGACATATCAATGAGCCAGACCTTTCTCTTTCTGACCTCTACAAGGCCACGCAGATCACTACCGCTGAAGGCGTTTATGTCGGGATGAAGGTTTACAGCTCTGAGGCCCAAACTATTCTCGAAACGGGTTCAAACGAAACTATCCGTTTCTCCCGACACGACATCCTCAGCGAGCAAACTCCAAACCGATCACCAATGCCTGCGGGCTTACTTCTGGGGGCAAGCACACAGGAGCTGGCAGACCTATACGCCTACCTGAGGGACCTTTAGACATCCGCCGGTTCGACGACGTTTATTCCTCGCTGTAGGCCTTGATCCAGTCAACCTGAAGACGGAAAGGGCCATCCTTCTTGTCGTAGATCATAACCCCAAGACTGTTGATCTTCCCTTTCTCGAGGGGGTAACGGTCGCGAGGGAGCTTCATGCCTCTCCATCCCGCGCCAAATGCACTGAAAGGAATCTTAGCGACCTGCCAACCCTTCGAGTCAGCCTTGGTGTCGAAATCAGCACGGTAAGTTGCCCGGCTACCTTCCATCTCCAAACCAAACTTGTAGGTCCTTCCGTCCCCCTTGAAGCGGATCATTACCCCATCTTTTCCCGCTAAGCCTAGGGCCCCAGGCCGAGTCCGAATTGAGGAAAATCCACCCCCATTCGTGTTCGTGGAACCAGAAAAGAGCAATCTGTCGCCCTTGAAGGTAAACCCTCCCTTCGAGCGACCACCCATCACGTTNTCGTTCACCGTAATCCATCTTTTCCCNGGATCCGCTTCCGAAAAATCGAAGAGCGTAACCCTCNCAGCGTTTTCNGATTTCTCGGATTTCTTCTTTGCGTCGGCGCCNTTCGCCGNNCCAGAAATGCAGACGAGGCTGACTCCCAGCACGACAGCTGCAGAAAATAATGCGGTTTTTGCTCTCATTATTAGGAAGTTATGCCCGTTTGCTCAACCGTCAAGGCACAGACTCAGATTTACCACCTCGCTCGCCCCTTTTTCCATCGACCTTTGGAAAAGGCCCCCGTCTCGGCCTCCCAAGGCCATTGCCTGAAATAGTCGTTTGGCTACGTTTTTTCAGGGACCCATTGACGATTGCCATGACCTACCGCACCCTCATTCGATCATGAAAGTCCTGCTCCTCGCCCTCTCCCTCTCGCTTACATTTATGAGCTCCAATTCTCCCGCCGACCATCACAAGGAAACCGTGGCAAAACCAGGCGTCTATCGCCATGTGGTCTGCTTCAAGTTCAAGGACGACGCCACCAAGAATCAGATCACCGCCATCGAAAAGGCCTTTGCGGCTCTTCCCTCCAAGATCAACTCCATCACAGGCTACGAGTGGGGGACCAACGTGAGCCCCGAAAATCTCGCTCAAGGATACACCCATTGCTTTATCGTCTCATTCAAGGACAAGAAAGGACTGGAGGCCTACCTACCCCATAAAGATCACAAGGCCTTCGTCGAGCAACTCTTACCGATTCTAGACAAGGCTTTCGTCATCGACTTCGTCGCTAAATAGCGAGGCCCCCGTCTGGACCTTTTGGCAGGAGGCTTCTCTCGTTCAACAGACAGCAGGAATCGGGTGTTGATGATCTTCCCGCCCCTTCTCCTAGCAGCAGCCTTCCTCCTTGTGTGCACTGGCTCTCTGCTAGCCTCACCCACCGCAGACTTAAGCGAGACGCCCGGCCCTCTCGCGCTATGGAAACATTTTGATCCAGACGAGGGAGACTTCAATGAAGAGGTCGTCAAGGAGGTCACCGCAGGCGGGATCTACACGCGCGATTCCTATATCAGTGCTTACGTCCTTGGCGAAGAAATCCGGGTTTACTGCAGATACGCAGTAAAAACGGGAGCCCGAAATGCGCCCGGGCTGCTGAACGTCCACGGCTGGATGGGTGCGCCTGCCATTGACCGGGATTACGTAAAAAATGGATGGGCTGTGATGGCCCACGACTACTGCGGAGAAACCAGTGACCGCGCCCACTTCACGAGATATCCAGAAAAACTCCTCCGGGGAAACATGGATAAGAAAATCGGATACCGGGTGAAGTCACAACTCCCTGACGGATCTTTCATCACCAGCCCTGAACAAACCGACGATTACCTCTGGTATGCTATTCAGCGCCGGGTCCTAAGCTACCTTCTTTCTCAAAAGGAAGTCGATCCTGACCGCATTGGAGCCAAGGGCTACTCCTATGGCGGAACCCTCATGTGGAACCTCGGAACCGATCCGCGCATCAGGGCATTCGTGGCCTATTTTGGCGTAGGTTGGCTCGAGTATTACCGTAGTCGAGGAGTCTGGATGTTTGATGGTCAGACTGACAAACCTGAGGAGAATCCCGGCGAGACCCTTTACCTCTCTACGATCGCTCCCCAGTCCCACGCTCCACATATCACCGCCGCAGCACTCTGGCTGAACGGCACGAACGATCATCATGGAGGACATGAACGCGGAGAACAAACATTCCGGGACTTCCAATCGGACATCCCTTGGTCCTTTGCCCACCAGCCGAGAGGACATCACGACACGCGGGACATCAAACAAAACGCCTTGCTCTGGCTGGAGAAACACGTTTTGGGCAAGGATATCGACTGGCCTGGAGAGGCCGGATCAAAAATCGTCCTCGACGCCCAAGGGGTTCCAGAGCTGCACGTTAGCCCGGCCGACCCGGACAAGGTAAATCATCTGGAAATCTACTACGCGCTCAAAAACCCGGTCAGCTACGGCCGGGCTTGGCGCAACGCCACTCTGCACCGCAAAGGCGATGTCTGGATCGGAAAAATGCCAGTCCTCAACGTGCGAGACTATGTCTTCGGCTTCTCCAATATCCAATATGACAACACCGTAGTACGCTCCTCACCTTTCACAGCGACAATCCCCGAAAGCCTAGGCGAGGCGATTGCGACAGATAGGCGTTCCCTGAAACTGAACGAAAACGCAGCATGGTTCAACTCGAGCCCCGTGGAGGGGAAAAATGGCATCTCTGGATTCCGTGCACTATCGCCTCGGGGAACTTTTAACGAGCAGTTCAGCGATCCAAAATGGCAGGCTCCTGAAGGCGCACAGCTGCACTTCAAGTTTTACTGCACCCAGCCTCAGGTCGTGGAAATCGCAATCAACAATCACTATCTGGCCGACATAAGAATCACTGCGTCGGATGACTGGCAGGAAATGACTCTGGAAGCAGGACGATTCATCCACCGTTTCAGCAAGAATCCTCTCGCGGATTGGTCTCAGACAAAAAGAGTCGATATCAAGCCACTACCAGGTGCTGATATAGCCAAGATCATCTTTGCAGGGTTTCAATGGGTGTCGGAGGGCAGGACCGATCCGCCCAATTAACTAAATGGCGCCGCACACCGCCTCGTTCACTACAATCCGGAACCGCTTCACCGACAGAAAATCGGATCCGGGGGAACAGGAACTCAGTTCTTCAGTCTGAACCGCGCCACGTAAGCAAATGAGGTCACGAAGAGATACTCCTCGTTCTCGTCAAAACAGCAGTTGGTGACCGGGTCTGGAAGCCTGATTGTGGCCAGCTTCTTACCCTCGGGAGAAATCACGAGAACTCCACCGGGACCGGTCGCGAAGATATTCCCGCTCGAGTGCATCTTCATCCCATCAAACCAGCCTGCGTCATCCTTACCGTAGGGCCCTTCAAAAAAGATTCCCCCATTCCCATCCTCTGCTGAGAACCGCCAAATCTTGGGGTCTTGCATGTCTGAACTTCCGACGTAGACCCACTTCTGGTCTGGAGAAAGCACGATCCCGTTTGGCAGATCCATTTCGTCGTTTACCAGAAAGACTTTTCCCGTAGCGGCTTCATATCGATAGATCCCGCAATAGGGCATCTCCCGCTTATCATCGACGAACACCATCGCCTTCCCCGGAACACTGTTCGCGATATCGCAGTGTCCATAAGGAGGATCGGTAAAGTAAATGTCCCCGTTGCCAACAACAGTCAGGTCATTGGGGCTGTTGAAGCGTTTCCCCTCATAGGTTGCGCTCAGCGTTGAAAGTCCCTCCTGAGTAATATTGTCGAAGGACAACTTAGCGAGCCTCCGGTCTCCGTGCTGGCAAATGATCAGGTCCCCCGCAGGATCAAGGGCCAGACCATTGGACCCAAGCACGCCCCCCTCAAAGAAAGGCACGGTTCCGGTGTGTCCCCCTGGAGAAAGAAAGACACTCGACCCCTTTTCTTGGGACCACTGGTGAATCGTATTCCCCTTCACGTCTGAGAAGAGAAGTGTCTTCATAGAGGGAACCCAGACGGGACCCTCCGCAATTTGAAAGCCCTTGGCGAGCACTTCAAATTGGACCGAAGCGTCGAGAATCCCGTCCACGCTGGGGTCATGAAGTTCAACCCGGCAGATCTGGTTTTCTGGAATTGCAGCGCCGGCGTCAGCCTCGGCTGACTGGATCTCTTCATTAATTCCCGAGACGGATGCCTTCTCTCCGCATGAGCACAGCAGAATCGAGATCCCCAACGCGCTCCCCACCAACCTTAGATCTTTCATCTCTCCATTGCTAGAACCATGACCCTCGGGCTCAAGCCCAAAATCATCCCGACTAGGGCTCTACATGTCTATAAGCCGAAATTGCGCGGTTTCCGTTTTAGTCAAAATAGGTATCCTCGTGGCTGTAAGGGGGCGCGCAGCAACACAGGAAACGCAAGTCGCTGGTGGCAGTAATTTGATGCCACGCCCCTGCCGGAATCACGACCGCATCCCCTGATTGCACCACGCGGGTTTCTCCGTCGAGCTCCATGACCCCTTCCCCTTCGAGGAGAAAATAGAACTCCTCGCTGACCTTGTGAAAATGCCGCTCCGTGGCATTACCCTTGGCGATCGTCGCTTCCGCAAGACTCTGCTGCTCTACTGGAGCGTTGCTCCGATCCAGAATACTACGAATGGTGGATCCATCCTCGGTTGTAAACGGCTTCTGTTCAGAAAGCTGGCGCACCTCCATGAGGAAAGCCTAAACGCCTTAGTCAGGACTGTCACGCTTGCCCATTCAACTCATTCCCCCTAAGCAGTAGGAAATGGCCGACAAGAAAGAAACGACCGTCCGGGAGGAGCAGGCCAGCGAACCCGGACGATCGAGCCAATTCAAGGCACTTTCCATTGGGGTAGCCCTGATCGCATTTGCCCTCATCTACTGGCTCCTGCCGATCGAGGATACTGCTACCCACACCGCAACAGAGGTCCGTACTGGCCTCGCCATCCTCGCGCTCGCCGCCATCCTCTGGCTCACCGAAGCGATTCCCCTCGCCATCACCGCCCTGCTCGTTCCCGTAGTCGCCGTTCTGACCGGAGTCTTCAGTGGAGATCCCAAGACCATTGTCCCACAGGCCTTTGCCGGTTTCGCTCATCATCTCATCTTCCTCTTTCTCGGCGGCTTTGGGATTGCGGCTGCCCTCACGAGACAAGGACTGAACAGCTGGCTGGCCAATGGGATTCTGACTCTTGCGGGAGGTCGTTTTCATATGACATGCATCGGGTTGTTCTGCGCTGCAGCCTTCACCTCCATGTGGATCTCCAACACCGCCACCACCGCCCTGCTCTTTCCGGTCGCCTTGGGTCTCCTCAGCGACCTACGGACCAGAGCGGGAGCACAGACGGCAGCCAAGGCCGCCCCCTTTGTTCTCCTCGGACTGGCCTACTCCGCCAACATTGGCGGGATAGGTACTATTATTGGAACCGGTCCTAATGCTATCGCCGCGGAACGGTTGGGAATAGGCTTCGCAGAATGGCTCAAATTTGGAATCCCGTGCGTGGCCATTCTTTTCCCTAGCCTGATTACTATCCTTTTTCTCGTCCTGCGCCCTGGCAAGACCCCAAATCTGAGCCGGAACACAGAACCCTTCATCTTTACTCCTCCACGGATTCTCACCCTCACCATATTTCTTCTTACCGTTGTCTGCTGGCTTTGTAGCAAACCACTGTCGGGAGCATTCAACGTTACTAAGGGATTCGACAGTATCATCGCGGTATCTTCTGTCGTCCTCATGGCCTCTTTCGGCCTCGTGCGCTGGAAGGATGTCGACCGTACCACCGACTGGGGCGTTATTATTCTCTTTGGCGGGGGGCTCACCCTCGGGAAGGTGCTCACCTTGACTGGAGCTAGCAGCTTCCTCGCCAGTCACCTCAATGAGCTTACCGCAGACTGGCCTTTCATCCTCGTAGTCGGAGCGGTGGTGGCCTTTGTGATCTTCCTCACCGAACTCACTTCCAATACCGCCACTACTGCCTTGTTCGTTCCGGTCTTTTATCAGGTCGCCGTTGAGATCGGAGTCCCTCCCTCGCAACTAGTCCTCCCTCTTACGATCGCGGCCTCCTGCGCCTTCATGCTCCCCATTGCGACGCCTCCAAATGCAATCGTCTACGGATCCGGTCAGGTTCTCCAGCGCACCATGATGCGCACTGGCCTTGTACTCAATCTCTCCTTCGCGGTTATCCTGACTGCCCTCAGCAGCGTCCTCTTCTGAGCAGAGGTTTCTCTGCCAGTATTCAGGAGAGGATATCCTTGACCACCCGTCCGTGGACATCGGTCAGCCGGAAATCCCTCCCTGCGTAGCTGTAGGTGAGCCTCTTGTGATCAATCCCCAACTGGTGGAGAATGGTGGCGTGAAGATCGTGGAAATGAACCCGGTTTTCTGTAGCGTAGTATCCGTACTCGTCCGTAGCACCATATTGGATGCCTGGTTTGATCCCACCTCCGGCCAGGAACATGGTGTTGGCGTGGGGATTATGATCCCGTCCGTCACGCCCCTGAGCTACCGGAGTCCGGCCAAACTCGCCTCCCCATAAGACCAGCGTCTCATCAAGCAAACCCCGCTGCTTGAGATCAGTGATCAGGCCAGCCACCGGCTTGTCCATTTCACCAGCGAGGCGCGCGTGCTCCTTCCTCAAATTTCCATGCGAATCCCAGTAGCGATGAGTCACTTGCACGAACCGCACACCGGCTTCACTGAAACGGCGGGCCATGAGGCATTGTTCCCCGAACTTGCGGGTATTGTCCTGGTCCATGCCATAAAGATTCTTCACCGCCTCGGACTCCTCAGAAACATCCTGCACCCCGGGAGCTTCCATCTGCATCCGGAAGGCCAGCTCGTAGGAAGCAATCCGGGCTTCCAACTCGGAATCCCCGGCGCTGTTGGCCAAATGTCCCTCGTTCATCCCCCGCAGGAGGTCCAGCTCCCGGCGCTGCAGGTCCCGACTCTTGAGCGGACTATTGATGAAGGGCACCGTCATTCCCCGTCCCTTTCCTCCGATTCGGGTTCCCTGATAGTGGGCGGGAAGAAACGCGGAAGACCACGCATTGGAACCTCCATGCCCCCCGGTCGGGTCGATCGTGATAAAGCCGGGCAGGTTCTGGTTCTCAGTTCCCAATCCATAGTTAATCCAGGAGCCCATTGCAGGGCGGGTAAACGTGTCGGAGCCCGTATGCAACTCCAACAGAGCACCCCCATGACGAGAGTTGGAACCGTGGATCGACTTCACGATACAGAG
Source organism: Roseibacillus sp. (assembly GCA_002686085.1). Lineage (GTDB taxonomy): Bacteria > Verrucomicrobiota > Verrucomicrobiia > Verrucomicrobiales > Akkermansiaceae > Roseibacillus_B. The sequence continues at coordinate 10,288 of NZAC01000016.1, forward strand.
GTCATCCACGATGGAGGACAGGTGGGGAAGAATCTCACTCACCTCCGCTCCCGCCTGTCCATGCTTGGAGAACTTCCATGGTGAAGCCAGCAGGTTCCCTGTCTTTGCGGAAACAATACGCGGCTTCTCAAAAGGAAGAGGCTTATTGTCGTCCTTGGTCAATTGCGGCTTATGATCGAAAAGGTCTACCTGCGACGGCCCTCCATGCATGAAGACAAAAATGACTCGCTTGGCGCGCGCCAGTGATGGAGCCGGCTTGGGACTAAGCGCCGAGGCAGAAAGGGCCTCCTGCCCCATGAGCCCCTGCAGAGCGAGCGCCCCGAAGCCAGCCGAGGACGACCCCAGCATCTCCCGTCGCGTGAGTGGTCGGGACTGACGGTTCTGGCAGAGATGGCTCATGACAGGGGCAAGGAGAAATTGATGATAAACGATAAAAATGTCAAAGACACGAAGAGATGGGCTCTAATCTACTCAAGATACAGAAATTCATTACTCGCCATTAAGACCCGGGCCACGCTTGCCCACGCTTCCTTTTCGGACACCTTGGATTCCACCGAGGCCTCCAGCACTTTCTCAATTCGCGACATTTCCTCCGGTCGGGCAGGTCGTCCGTAGTAATGAAGAATCATCCAATCGGCCCGCTGCCCGCTACTAGCCCCTCTGGTCGCCTCGATCATGATCTCTGCAATACGAGCCGCGGACGAATGAACCATCGGGCTGTTCATGAGAACCAAAGCCTGTTGGGTCACCGTGGAGGTCTTGCGATTGCCATTGGAAACAGAGGGATCCGCAAAATCAAACGAGTTCAGCTCATCGTAACCAGCACTCCGAATCACCGGGAGATACACTGACCTCCGTGGACTCTGTATCCACTCCTTCATCTTACCCTTGTCAACATACTCAGTTGGTTTTCGCTGGAGAAACCCTCCCCCCATGGTCAGGTCCAGCCGGTTTGACTTATACAGGATCGAATCACGAATTACCTCCGCCTCAACCCGACGGGGCTTCCAGCGAGCAAAAAGCTTGTTGTCCGGGTCGATCTTTAGAGCCTCCTGCGCTCTCGACCCTTGCCGGTAGGTTGACGATTGCATGATTACCCGGTGCATCGCTTTCATCGACCAACCCTTATCGATGAATGTGAGCGCGAGGTGATCAAGGAGTTCAGGATGAGACGGCAACTCCCCGAGGACTCCAAAATTGTCCGGGGTAGGGACCAGCCCCCGTCCAAAATGCCAGCGCCAGAGACGATTGACAATCACACGCGCGGTCAGCGGGTGTTCCGGGCTGGCGATCCACCGGGCAAGCTCCAGTCGCCCACTTTGCTTCGAGGGCATTGCTGGTTGGTCAAACCCCGCAATCACTGGCAATACCCTGCGCGGAACGCCCTCCCCAAGAGTCATGTAATTCCCCCTGAGATGCACCTTCGTATCCGCGACCGCATCCTCTGTCACTCCCATCACTCGATGCTTTGAGGGAAGGTCCTTTTTCAACTCTGCGATTCGCTCTCCCAGCACCTTTTTCTCTTCCTCTGGAGTCTTTTTATCTCCTCGTTTCTTCTCAAGCCCAGCGACCTCTTCCCACCGGGATGCCACCTCAGGATCCGTCAGGTCATGCTGGTGGTAGTGCGCCACCACGGTATATTTGGTCAGGGTCTTGGTGGAGAGAAAGATACCCGCAAGTCCATAATAGTCCTCGATGGAAACCGGATCGAACTTATGGTCATGGCACCGCGCGCACCCCAGAGTCATCCCCATGAAGGCACGGCCCGTCGTATCCAGTTGCTCGTCGACAATATCCCGCCGCATCTTGTCGGGATCATCGCAGGCCAGCATCTTCGGACCGACCGAGAGAAATCCCAGGCCCGCGACTTGGTCCCGGCGCTGCTCCAGCGATTCATGCGGCAACAGGTCACCGGCAATCTGCTCCACGATGAAATCGTCAAACCTCTTGTCCTGGTTAAAGGACCGAATGACATAGTCGCGGTAACGCCATGCTTCGGGATGAGCAATATCCTCATCCATGCCATTGGAGTCGGAATAGCGGGCGACGTCCAACCAGTGTCTCCCCCAGCGCTCACCATAACGGGGAGACGCCAGCAAGTCGTCAATAAGGCGCTCCCAGGCATCCGGTTGATCATCGAGAACGAAAGCCTGTATCTCCTCCGTGGTGGGCGGCAGGCCATGCAGATCCAGATAGGCCCGTCGCACCAGAGTGCGGCGGTCTGCGACTGCCGCTGGAGTCAGGTCAGACTTCTCCATCCCTGAAAGGGTAAAGTGATCAATCGAATTCCGGGGCCATTGCTTGGCCCGAATCACAGGCAAGGCATGTCTCTGAAGTGGCACAAACGACCAGAATTTCCGCCCCTCTTCGTAGTCGATTCCAGATTCTTTCTTCACCTCCCGAGCCGGCTCGTCACGTGGATCGGGAGCCCCCCGCCGAATCCATTCCTCAAGCAGTGCGATCTTGTCGTCGCCCAGCTTACCTGTGGGAGGCATCTGCAGATCGGAATTCCGGTAACTCAGCGCCTTGATAAGAAGACTTTTTGCCGGATCACCCGGCGTGATGACGACCCCGGAATCCCCGCCCTTCCTCACCCCTGCTCTGGAATCAAGCAAGAGCCCCCCTTTCACCTCGCTGGATCGTGCCGAGTGGCATTCATAACAGTGCGCTGCCAGCAGAGGACGGATCTTGGATTCAAAAAACGTCAGGTCGTCTTCCCCGACTGAGACTCCCGGAAGAAGCAGGCCCAGCAGCAGGAGGACTGCTTTTCTCACAAGGATCCCCCATCTGCACTCCAGAGACATAGGCGCCCGCTTGCAGAAGCCTCGATTCACCTCAACTTCATCGTAAGCTCCCTCACGTCCCACTTTATTTCTTGCTCCCATTCTTATCAACGACCGGACGTTTCAACCCATGCTTGTCATAGAGCCTCTGCCAGTAATCGAACCAATACTTATCGTAATAATCGTATGCCGCACTATTGATATGATCCGGACTCACAACTACGGGAGCAGTCTTCGGGTCATAGCCTTTCAGGTGACCCTTCCCCGCCCGGTTGCGTGGTGACACGAAGCGCCACTTGGGATTGCCCATGACTTCCTCACAAAGAGCAGCCAGTCCCTCGTCATAGGATTTGAGCTGCTCTCGACGGTGGATGTGATTGTGGTCATGATCCATCGTGCGATTGGTATCATACCAAGTCTGAAACCCTTCAGCCCAGTACTCCGCACGGTTCGACGCTGCGTAACACCGTTTCTTACCACCAAAGACAATGAGCACCTTGTCCTGGCCGGTGACCTTTACCGCGGCATGGGCCGGCTTGCCGTTCACCAGAATATCCCCGCCATCCAGACACCGCTTCAGCAATTCCGGAGACTCACCCGGAAACCACTGCCTCAGGGATTCAAGAAGAGTCACCGGGGTCCCACCCTTAATCCGGCGGAACCGCTGGGCTGCTCGCCCATCATGCCAGATTCCTTTTTTGAGCGCTCCCTTGTAGGCGGCAGTAAGTTTCTCCTGCTGCTCCTTGTTGAAACCGGCTCCGTGAACCACATGCCCAAATTCATGGATTAGGATACTCTCTATCTGCATTCCACCCTCGAACTCCAGGACATCCTCTTCGGCAAAAAACACCGTGGGACGTCCGGTCTTCCAGGTGAGAAATCCCCTGCTCCGCCAGTTATAGAAATCGAGCTCCTTTCCCGTCTTATCGGTCGTGAACTGAGGCACCTCCGAGGTCACTTCGTTATGAGCAACAAGAATACACAACACCTTGCGCTCCCTGACCCGTTTCGCGACTTCCGGGATGATGCTCTTCATCATCATCTCGAACTGATAGGCCGCCTCGAGATGTGCCGCATCGCTCACCTTTTCCGAGGTCGCGATTAGAATATCCTCTACCCAAGTCCCCTTCTTATAAAAGGCGGGGTCGAGTTTGTATTCTTCCAACTGCCCGCCATCAAGAGGCTTGACCTCATGAGCCCGCAGCGAGCCACCCAAACCTGTCAGGCCTACAACAAGAAAGAATCTGATGATCAGCGGAAGCATTGCAGGTCCCTACTTGTTACCGAAGCACATCAGGTGACTGTCATTACGCAGCAGGATCCGGTCTCCCACCGGAACTGGCGAGGCCACAATCCGCTTTCCGAAATCGCGCTCGAAAAGAACCTTCAGGCCTTCATTCAACTCCGCCACCATGAGCTTTCCATCCTCTCGTCCGGCATAAATCTTGCCGTCTGCAATCGTCGGAGAGGAATAATAACTCTGCGCGCCCCGGGGCAACTTCGCTTCCCATACCGTCTCGCCTGTCTCCGGATCGAGGCAATGGACCTGTCCCCGGTCCCCGAGGATGTAGACTTTGCCATCATGCACCGCAGGGGTGGGGACAAAGCATCCCTTGTTGTCCAGACGCTCCCATACCCGGTGCGACTTGGTGACATCCCCCTTTCCTCCCAATTTGACTCCGGCCAGACACTTACCCCGACCGTAAGGCACCACCACCATGTCGCCCACCACCACTGAGGAGGACACCACCACCCAGTTGTTACGCTTCTGTGGGTTGAACCCCGCGCACTCAGAAATCAGCTTCCCTGTTGCAGCCTCATGAGTGGTCACCCGCTCCGCGCCCCAGACCACCAGCACCTGACGGCCGGCTTCTTCGATCACGTGCGGAGTGGCATAACTGTGATCTCCCTCCACCGGAGTCTCATACGTCCGTTCCACTTTCCAAGCCTCCTCACCAGTGGCCTTCTCGAAGGCTACCAGGAATCCCCTGCGGTCATTCATCACCGCCATCACCACATGCTCCCGGGTAATCACCGGTGAGGTTCCGATATCCCAGTAGAGCGTATCCCGTCCGTAGCGCTCCTGAAGGTTGTGCTTCCAAAGCACCTTCCCCTTCATATCAAGAGCACCGAGGTTCCCGCTCTTGAAATAGGCGAAGACATGATCCCCATCCGTCACCGCTGATGGATTGCTACTTGATCCATTCCGGTGCTTGCCCTTGCGCATCTTGCCCAAGGTGGCTTCCCACGCTTTCTTGCCCGTCCAGTCGAAGGCCAGAACTGCATCCTCCTCCTCAATCGCAGAGGTCAAAATGATAAGATCATCCCACACGATGGGCGTGGAGCACCCGCGTCCGGGCAGGTCCGCCTGCCAGACGAGATGATCTTCATCCAGTTTAGCTGGATAGCTGCCCTTGGCTGTGGAGCCGGCATCCGCTGCTCCACGCCACGAAGGCCAGCGCAGTTGTTCCGCCTGCAGGACAGCCGCCGACAATACCGCGGCCCCAAAAATCAATGGAAGAAATCTCGTATTCATCATGGCACTCCAGACTGGTGCCATTACAGGATATTTCTCCCGGGGAGCAAGGTCCAAGGGGATCGCGTTCAGGTGACCTCGCCCTCTATTTCTCCAGTAAGGTCTTCAAGGGTCCTTCAAGGGCATCCGCCCAGACCTGGTGCCCCGCCTCACTCGGATGGGTGGTATCCGGCATCATCTCCTTGGAGAGGTGTCCCTTCTCATCGAGAAACTTGGGGCCAATATCGAGGAAGGTCACATTCTTGAGATCCTTCAGGAGATCGGGCAGGTAGGAATTCAGTTCAATAATCTGCTTCCGGTGGGGGTGGGAGAGCTCCCTTCTTCGAGGAAAAACACCTAACACCAGTACTTTGGCCTCCGGATAAAGATTGTTGAGCTTGGCTGCGATCGCCTTCACCCCATCCGCAGCCTCCCGCGGCTTGTCGCTCCCCCAGCAGATATTATTGGTCCCGATCATGACCACCGCGGCCTTGGGTGGGGACTTGGGCTTGGGCAGGTGGTCGAGGCGCCAGAGAACATGATTCGTGCGATCCCCGCCAAACCCAAGGTTCAGGGCCTTGAGCGGTTCGAAGTGCTTCTTCCACACCTTCTCCCCGATACTTTCGAAATTGTGAGTAATGGAATCCCCGACCATCAGGAGCTCATACTCCCCGTCCTTCATCGCTCCGATTTTCTCGGCGTGGCGTGTGAACCACCACTCCTCAACCCGGGGCTGCGGCGTCACTGCTGGACCGGGCGTTTGCTTCTCTTCCGCACCGAGCGAAAGAATTCCTGCCAGGGACAACAATCCCAGCACCTTGTAACATCTCAGAGAGCTCATAGGCACC
>NZAC01000017.1 GCA_002686085.1 Roseibacillus sp.
GGGGAGGAAATCTCACTTTTTAAAAATGGCGAGTTCTGGGACTTGTGTGCCGGGCCACACGTTGGTCGAACAGGAAATTGCAAGGCGTTCAAATTGATGAGCGTGGCGAGTGCCTTTTACAAGGGGGACTCGGACAACCAGCAGCTCCAGCGTATATATGGAACCTGTTTTAAGAACAAAACACTACTCACCGAGCATCTTGAGCGTCTGGAAGAAGCGAAAAAGCGGGACCACAGACGTCTTGGCAGGGAGCTAGGCCTCTTCCATTTCGATGAGATGGTTGGGCAGGGGCTTCCTCTTTGGAAGCCCAAGGGGGCCATTATCCGCCGTCAGCTTCAGGATTTCATCGCGGCAGAGCTTGATAAGCAGGGTTACTCCCAAGTCTTCACGCCACATATAGGCAAACTGGACCTCTACAGGACCAGTGGGCATTTCCCCTACTACGAGGAGAGCCAATACCCACCTTTTGCAGAGCGTGAAGCTCTTAAAAAGCTCTCCGAGGATCAAAGTAGTTGTGGGGAGCTCATGAATTTTCTTCGTACGGGTGATGTCGAGGGCTTCATGTTGAAGCCGATGAATTGTCCTCATCATATTCGTATCTTTGCCAGTGATCATCACAGCTATCGTGACTTGCCGGTTCGCCTCGCGGAATTTGGAACGGTGTATCGTTGGGAGCAGAGTGGGGAGCTGGGGGGTATCACGAGGACTCGCTCCTTCACGCAGGACGACGCGCATCTTTTCTGCACACCAGAACAGCTTGGTCCTGAGATCCAAGGTTGCCTCGGACTTGTGAAGAAGGTCTTTGGTTCGCTTGGGATGTCTGATTATACGGTCCGTCTTTCCCTGCGGGATCCAGATTCCTCTAAATATGTCGGGGATCCAGCCAACTGGGATAAGGCGGAGGAAGCACTACGTGAAGCGGTAGAAACGCTTGGAGTAGACTATACGGAGGAGCCCGGAGAGGCGGCCTTCTACGGGCCCAAAATTGATTTCGTTGTGAAAGACGTGATTGGGCGAGAATGGCAACTTGGAACAGTGCAGGTGGATTACAATTTGCCCGAGCGTTTCGACCTTAGCTATATAGGGTCTGACAATAAGCCCCACCGGCCGGTTATGATTCACCGAGCTCCGTTTGGTTCCTTGGAGCGTTTCGTAGGTCTTCTCATCGAGCATTTTGAGGGCAAGTTTCCGGTCTGGCTCGCTCCTGAGCAGGTACGGGTCCTGTCCATCTCTGAGAAGCATAATTCCTACGCCTCTGAGGTCGCGCAAAGGCTTGCGGATACGGGGGTTAGAGCGTCAAGCGACCTTTCAGGTGACAAAATCGGTGCCAAGATTCGGCTTGCGAGGCTCGATCGCATACCCTATATGCTCGTCACTGGCGCGCGCGAAGAAGAGTCACAGAGTGTGAGCGTGCGTCACCGGGATCGTGAAGATCTTGGGACCATGACTCTCAATGACTTTGTCAGCCAAGTATGCGAAGAAATTCGAAACCGCTCATTATGAGTGGAACTGAAATTTGTTGCTTTCAATGAGACTGCAGCACACTCAATCAAGCTTGGTAGAGCGCTACGGCGTTTCAATTTGCGGATATTCTCCGCGCCCTCAACAACACACGAGATACTATCGCTAAGAAAAAGAAGAAGAGGTTTCGCCCGCGTCGGGACATGACCCGGGTGAACGAACGAATCCGGGCCCCAAGGGTCAGAGTGGTATCGGGTAAGGGTGAGCAACTTGGGGTCATGGATACCCGGGAAGCCGTCCAGAAGGCCAAGGCGATCGGGTTTGATCTGGTCGAGGTTGCCTCCAATGCAGACCCTCCGGTTTGTCGGGTGGTCGATTACGGAAAGTGGAAATATGAGCAGTCCAAGCTCAAAAAAACCAGCAAGAGCAAGTCCGTTACCCGGCTGAAGGAGGTCAAATTTCGAGTGCGGACTGAGCAGCACGATTACAATATCAAACTAGGTAGGATTGAGTCCTTCTTGGATGAAGGACATAAGGTGCGTGTTCAGTTACAGTTCAGGGGGCGAGAGAACGCTCACCGAGAGCTGGGCTTTGAAAAGCTCGAGAGAGTCAAGGGGGACCTGAAGACGATGGGGAACGTCGACCAGGAGCCCAAGCTGGTCGGCAGAAATGTTGTCATGGTCCTTTCTCCTCTTCCGGAGAGCCAGCGAGAGCGGAAGTTTAAGCTGAGTCATGGTGATCTGATTGAAGAGGATGACTTTGATGAAGAAGATCTTGATGAGGAAGACCTTGATGGGGAAGAAGAGCAGGATTCTGAAGGCGAAGAAAATGGCGATTAGGGTGTGGAGGAAGGTGATCCGAAATAGGATTTAGTCCTGCGCTTTTTGAAGAGATGGATGAATGCCTGCTTCTTTTTGATATTGATGGGACTCTGATCGATGCAGGCGGTGCAGGCGTAGAGGCAATTCGTCTGGCAGTTCAGGATCTGTATGGTGACGAGATTGCAGTGCCTGAGCTTGATGTTCGAGGGACTACTGATGCAGCTCTAGCACAAAAGCTTCTGCCAGCGATGGGCGCAGAGGTCAGTCCTGCCAATATAGCCCAGCTTTACGAAGCCTATCTGATTCGACTGCGTGAGCAGTTTCAGAACGTAAGTCCAGAGGCAGGAATTCTCCCAGGCGTCCATGAGCTCCTGAATACCTTGAAAAAGGAAGGCGTTGTCATGGGCTTGCTCACGGGGAATCTAGAGGCTGGCGCTTGGATCAAGTTGGAAAGTTTTGGATTGGATCATTACTTTTCCTTTGGAGCCTTTGGAGATGAGCACCCAGAGCGGGATAAGCTCGGCCCTGAAGCCCTTGCTGAGGCGGAGAGGGTGCATCAACGCAGGTTTAACCCCATGGCATCCGTTGTTATTGGGGACACTCCGCGTGATATCTCCTGTGGCCGGGTGATAGGGGCCTCTACCGTTGCAGTGGCGACTGGAGCCTACGCATTAGAAGAGCTGTCCGAGCACGCTCCCACTCTAGCGTTACGATCACTGAAGGAGTCTGAGGTCATTCTCGACCTGGTGTCAAAATTGTCTGGAGGGAGAGCTTTAGATTCAGAAGTCAGAGACGGGTCTGCTTGAAACAGGAGGGTTAAGGCGATGTCACAGCAGCTTTACCATTTGCTCTCTGGAGCATGGCCTCTGGTGGCGGAGAGCAGGCGGTTGAGCCGCATTACCCCGGCAGGAATGGACGCATTGTGGTCCGCTGGATGGCGGCATTTCGGATCTGATTTTTTCAGAGCGAGTCTCATGAGTGATGGAGGTTGTTTAAAAAGACAAATCCCGTTGAGAGTCAAGGTTGGGGCTTTCAGTCAGTCGCGAAGCCAGAGAAGAACATGGAAAAAGAATGCAGACCTGAGAATTACATGCGGTGCGGCATCTCCAGGAAGTGCGGAAGACAGCCTGTTTGATATGCACAAGAGCCGCTTTGAAGAAAATGTTCCCAACGGCTTGGAGGATTTTCTAGGTGCTTGCCCTGAAGAGTATCCCTGTGAATATCGGCAGTTTAGCGTGTATCATGAGGGTCAGCTTATCGCGGTTAGCTTTATGGCGGTGGGAAGCAGGTCGTGCTCCAGTATTTATGCAGCATTTAATCCAGCGTTTTCCCGTCGACGACTCGGGGTGTATACCATCTTGGCTGAGTTGGAATTCGCTAGGGAGCAGGAACTGGATTTCTACTATCTTGGCTACGCTACGATCGAACCCAGCTGCTATGACTATAAAAAGGAATTTAGGTCATTGGAGTATTACGACTGGGAGGGACGTTGGTTAGGCGGAAGAGATTTGGCGAAAGTGGATCAGGAGTGACGGCTTCATGTCGGTCTGCGGGTTGCATTTCTCAATGAATTCATTTACCTCCTAAACCGATGCAGAAATTTAATCGAAGGACATTGCTACGGGATTCATCCTTGGCAGGTGCTTCCCTTCTGCTGCCCCAGACGGCTCATGGGCGCCGCGAACCGAGGTCGGTCAGGACCATCTCTATTTTTCATACTACGGACCTTCATGGCCATATTCGTCCAACCCAGACTTATGGAGGAATAGCGAATGTGGGTGGGCTTGCCCGTTGCGCGGCGCAGATCAGAAAATGGCGAAAGAGTAATCCTCATTCCCTCCTTGTTGACATAGGAGACGTGTATCAGGGAACTGCTGTGGGATGGATGACTCGGGGGCGTCTCATGATCGATCTTTTCAATAAACTGCAATATGACGCATGGGTTCTGGGGAATCATGAGTTCGATTGGGGCCCCGAGGTTGTGCTTGATGCGGTAAGCCGTTCAACTATGCCAGTGCTGACCGGCAACCTTAAAATCGAAGGTAAACAGGCAGGCACTCTGGACGACCCTGCTCACCCATTGTCTCGGATTGCCCCTCATACGGTAAAGACGGTTGGCGGTTTTCGAATTGGATTGATCGGGCTGACAACCCCGGGCCTTCCCTACTGGTTACGTCCGGAGCTATTGATGGGATATGAGGTTACGGATCCAGTTGCGACCTTGCGTGCGAGTCTTAGATATCTCCGGGAGGAAGCCAAGGTGGACGCAGTAGTCGTTTGCGGCCACATGGGACTAAGGGAAGTCGATGACTTCGCCAATCCTGTCCGAGCGTTGCTTGAATTAGAGGGTGGGCCTGACGTTTACCTTGCGGGACATACTCATCGAGATCATCCAAGCCAGTTTGAAAATAAGACACTCTACACGCAGGCAGACTACTTTGGTATCCATTGTGGCAGGGTAGATCTTTCTTTTGACCTGGAGAGTCGGCGGATAGTCGAGAAGAGAGCGCAGTCGATCCTGATGGATGAGCGGATCCCAGAGGATCCCCTTGTGCTAGAGGCCGCTTCTGAGGATTTGAAAGACGCAGATGCATATCTTTCGGGTGAGATTGGAGAGCTGAAAGTTGAACTATCCGGCAAACGGGAGAGTCCAGGCATGCCAAGCTCGCTGCAGGCGCTTATTTCGTCCGCTGCGATTCATGCAGCTAGGAAAGAAGGGATTCAGGCTGACGGTGTTTTTCATGGAACTTTCGGGGGAGGAAACTTGCAGCCAGGTAAGAAGACAATCGGGGATGCCTGGGAAATCCTGCCCTATGATAATCGCCTTCTTGTGTTGAATCTCAATCGGGAGGAGTTGGTAGGGGTGATTAATGAGTCAATGGAAGCAGGTGGTGACCGGGCCCTTTTTGGGTTTGAGGTCAAACTGGCTAAAGCGGAGGCGCCCAAGGGAGAAACAGGGAAAAGAAGATTTGTTCGCGGTCTGAGATTGCTGGGAGAGTCTACTCCTCGGTCGCCGGATCACCGTTATTCCATCGTATTCAACTCGTATGATGCTCAATCAGGGGGGAAAAAACTCATGCGCTTACGGGCTCTTGCCCAGAACCCTGAATGCAGGCCCAGGCTCCTCCAGCCGAATAGCCGTCAGTCGCTGGTTGACTTCTTTGCGGACCATGGCTCGGTCACCGCAGAAGCGATTGCTCCGCGTCGGGTGTCACCGGAAGATGAAGAGTAGTATGCTGTGTGGCCCTAAAGCGTAGTTGCTGCAGAGCGAAGAAGTGTTTCGGTAGTTCCCCAGTCGATACAGCTGTCTGTGATTGACTGGCCGTAGGTCAGTTCTCCAAGGGGCCTGGGAAAGGACTGGTTTCCAGCCAGTAAATTGCTTTCAAGCATAACCCCCGCGATTCCCGTGTTACCCTCGGCTCTCTGGCGAACAATATCTTCAAAAACACCAGGCATTTTTTGGTAATCCTTTGCACAGTTGGCGTGGGAAGCATCGATCATCAGGGAGGGGTGAAAGCCGGCCTGCTCAATCTTGTTCAGGGCTGATCGGACACTGTTCTGATGGTAGTTGGGGCCGTTTTCACCACCGCGAAGGATTACATGACAGTCGGGGTTGCCTGAGGTTGAAACAGCTGAAGCGATACCCTCTTCGGAAACGCCCAGAAAGGTTTGTGGTTTGGTCGCTGCGCCGATGGCATTGATGGCGGCATTAAGGTCGCCGCTGATCGTATTCTTGAATCCGATTGGCATCGAGAGGCCCGAAGCCATCTGGCGGTGCGTTTGGCTCTCACTGGTTCTTGCCCCGATTGCCGACCAACTGATCAGGTCGGCAATATATTGAGGAGTGATTGGATCCAGGAGCTCAGTCGCCGTTGGGATTTCGAGAGAAATCACCTCATGCAGGAACTCACGGGCGATTGTGAGCCCTCGTGGGATGTTATCTGTTCCGTCGAGGTCCGGGTCCATGATCAGGCCCTTCCAGCCAATTGTGGTACGTGGCTTTTCAAAGTAGACCCTCATGACGAGGTAGAGGTGCTCTCTTAGCTCGTATGCCAATGCGCGAAATCGTTCAGCATATTCGAGCCCAGCCTGAGTGTCATGAATAGAGCACGGGCCTGCGATAACAAGAAGGCGCTGATCTCGTCCGCCGAGAATATCTCGAATGGTCTTCCGGCTTTGCGCGACGAAGATTGCCTGCTGATCATCACGGGGAATCTCGGACAAGACTAAAGCTGGTGACGGCAGTGGAATGTTTCGGACGACGTGAAGATCAGCGACTTGTGGATTCGGGTTCATGTAGCAGAGAATACGTCGAGATATGAGGCGCGGAACTGTCCTCTACCCCTGAGGGAAAAGAGCCCCAGCAAACCCGCAAGTCCACGAAAAAAAGAGGAAAGAGAGGGCGATCCAAAAGTCTGTTCCGGAGTAAATCACTTTTCCCTTCCGTGCCAAGGACGGCCTTCTACTCTCCGGGCATGCCGACAAATTCTGAGACACTGCTGAGACAGTTTACTGAAGCCCACGGGCCATCTGGATTTGAGAGTGAAGTTCGCGCCTTGTTCGTTGAGGAGCTTGAAGGATTGGGCCAGTTTTCGGCTGACCGGACGGGTTCTGTGGTTTGTGACATGGGAGGAGAAGGTCCTCGAGTCTTACTTGAGGCTCATATGGACGAAGTGGGGTTCCGGGTGCAGTCGATTACTTCTGGAGGGTTTCTCAGGATGATTGCGGTAGGAGGTTGGTGGCCCCACGTCGTGCTGGCACAACAGTTGGTGGTTAAAACAAAAAGTGGTCAAAAAATTGTAGGGATTGTGGGATCGAAGCCTCCGCATTTTCTCCCTCAGGCTGAACGAGGAAAGGTAATGCCACTCGAAAGCATGTTTGTTGATATTGGAGCGACCTCGAAAGAAGAAGTCGAGGAAATGGGCATCCAGCTTGGAGACCCCATCGCGCCGAGGACGAACTTTGAGCCTATGGGTCGCAAGGGACGCTTTGTTGCCAAGGCCTTTGATAATCGGGTTGGTATGTCAGCAGTGGTGGAGGCTGGTCAGCAGTTAGCAGTAGAGGAAAGAGTCAACCAAGTGCTGCTTGCTGGTAGCGTTCAGGAAGAGCTGGGCTTACGAGGGGCGAAAACTCTGGCCCGACACGCCAAGCCTGATGTGGCGATCATTCTGGAAGGAACGCCTGCCGACGATACCCCCGGATTTCAGTCGGATGAATCGCAAGCATCTGTAGAAGCTGGGGTGCAGATTAGAATGCATGATCCGACTGCGATTATGAATCCCAGACTGGCGGATCTTGCGATTACAACTGCCCAGGAGGAAAATATTCCATTTCAGCGCGCTGTCCGGCGAGGTGGGGGAACGGATGCAGGTGAAATGCACCTTTCCGGGGAGGGGGTGCCCTGTGTAGTTCTGGGAGTCCCAGCACGCTATATCCATTCACATAACAGCATCATCGATATCGCTGACTACAGGGCCATGGTTAACCTGAGTGTGGCCCTTGTCAGGCGATTGAGTTCCGCGGTGGTTGCTGACCTCGTAAAATATCTCTAGGGCAGACAATCCAAGTGCGTATGGAATACCAATTGTTTCTTATCACTTCATGAGTTTTCCGGGAGGCATGGGAACGCTGGGAGCTTGGGTGCACAATCTCAAGCCTGAGCTTTTTGAGATTTCAGATAAGTTCGCTCTACGGTGGTACGGTCTGGCTTATCTGGTGGGATTTGTTGCAGGCTATTTTGGGTTGCGATGGCTTGCTCAAAAGAAGCTATGGGTGGTGGGTCCTGAAAAAGTAGCTGATTTCATCGCGTACGCGGCCCTCTTTGGAGTCTTTCTTGGAGGGCGACTTGGATATGTCGCCTTTTACATGATTCCCGAAAGCGGGTTTGAATACGTGTTGGAAAATCCCCTCGTGATTCTGCAGGTCTGGAAAGGAGGAATGTCCAGTCATGGAGGCATTCTGGGCCTTACCATCTTTACCTATTTCTATGCTCGTCGCGCTAAATGCTCATGGACTGGAGTGGGTGACGGTCTTGTGATTTTTGCTCCTCTTGGAATCTTTTTTGGCCGCCTTGCGAACTTCATAAATGGGGAGCTTTATGGAAGGGTAACGAGCGCAGTGGTCGGGATGAAATTCCCGAAGGAACTTCTCGGGCGAGAAGAGGATTTTCACGCCGCGATGAAAGATGCGGTCGAGGTCGATCCCGAAAAACTTGACGGTCTCTGGGATCGCTACCTCTCAAGTCCGTCGACTGGACAGGGGCAACTTCTGGAGGGAGTTCTTGAAGCCGGTCGGGCGAACCCGGCGATTATTGATGCCATTTCGGGCTATGTGCAAGTTCGTCACCCATCCCAACTTTATCAGGCTCTACTTGAGGGATTTTTGCTCTTCGCCATCCTGCTTCTCCTCCGGCTGCGACTTCCCCAAATTGGTCATGGGGTGATTACAGGGGGGTTCTTTATTTTATATGCCACCTTCCGAATCATTGCGGAGCAATTCCGTGAGCCAGATTCAGCTTGGGTGATTCAGGATATACTGACGAAAGGCCAATTTTACTCCATTTTCATGTATGTGATGGGAGTCGCCTTTCTCGTGGCGGGCTTGAAAGGGAAAACGGGATCCTTGGCGAGCCAAGTCTCTGCCACTTGATCAAGAACTGGTAATTATTGAGGAATCCTAAGACGTTGGCCGATTTTGATCAGGGTGCCGCTAAGCCCATTGGCTCGTTGGATGGCTCCCACGGAAGTGCCGTAGCGGCGGCCGAGAGAATAGAGGGTGTCGCCCTTGACTACAGTATGGCGGGTTGCCGGTTTTGGTTTTGCGACTGGTTTTGCGACTGGCTTTGGAGTGGCAGGCTTGGGCCGCTGGAGGCTGGATGCCACTGGGGGTTTTGACTCAATCTTTTGCCTCGAGGCTACTACTGGTCGAGGCTTTGATACGGGCTTATTCGGCCGAGGTGAGACTGGAGAGGCTGGCTTAGCTTTTTCCGGGCTGGAAGTGTTGCTAACAAGGACTTGTCGACCCCAATTCCGCTGTCGTGCGGGTTTGTCAGCCCAGGCTTCGATGTAGTTGCCGTTCTGATCGAAAGGGCCATATCCGGGATTATACGAGGCATTGGAAGGCAGCGGAGGCACGTTGCCTTCCCTGCCGGCTCCCCCACATCCGCTGAGGAGCACAGCAATGGATAGAGCGATAAACAGAACTAAAGGTCTACGAGCGGGGAAGAGGCGCTTCATCTGTTAAGAGGGTAGAAAGAAATTTGAGTTGGGAAAGTTATCGCGAGTGATGGCCAGTTCTGGAATTGCCTTAAGCAAGCTCTACCTTCCATCGTTGGATCTCACCCATGACGTTTTCAAACGAGGGAGATCCCGGGTTAGAGCGTGCTCTCAGCGCTCCTTCCAGATTGAAAACCGACTCAGTATCGTTTCCGAACTTGTCAGAAATGAGACTGAGATCCAGGGTATCCAGCGTGGTGTCTTGCTCCTCTGCGCAGGCCACTGCCTTACCAACGAGTTCATGTGCATCACGAAATGGAACGCCTTTTCTGACAAGGTAGTCGGCAAGATCAGTGGCGAGAAGTAGTGGGTCCTCGGCCGCTTTGCGGCAGTTCTCGATATTAAGATCCATCGAGGCAATCATCTCAGCGTTGACCTCGAGGACCAGAGTGATGGTCTCCACTGAGTCAAAGAGAGGCTCCTTATCCTCCTGCAGGTCCCGGTTGTAAGTGAGGGGTAAGCCTTTCAGTGCGGTCAGAAGAGCGACAAGGTTGCCTACCAGTCGGCCGGTTTTCCCACGAGTGAGTTCGCAAACATCTGGATTCTTTTTCTGAGGCATCAGAGATGATCCAGTAGTGTGCCTGTCGCTCAGCGCGGCAAATCCGAATTCCGCGCTGCACCAGAGTATAAGGTCCTCGCTGAGGCGTGAGAGGTGAGCTCCGAGGAGAGACAGAATAAAAAGAAATTCTGCAATGTAATCTCGATCTGCGATGGCATCCATCGAATTGGTGGATACTCCGTCAAATCCCAGTTCCTGAGCGATGGCGCTACGATCGAGGTTAATGGTTGAGCCAGCTAAGGCCCCAGATCCGAGAGGGCAGACGTTAAGGCGCTTCCGACAGTCCGAGAGGCGCTGCTTATCCCTTTCCAGCATCTCTACGTAGGCAAGGAGGTGATGTCCAGCTGTCACAGGCTGTCCACGCTGCAGATGGGTATAGCCAGGTAGGATCGTCGCAGCGTGGTTTTCCGCCTGCGCCAAGAGGGCCTTCTGCAGGCCAGCGATCAATGACAAGATTGAGTCGATGGCGAAGCGGCAGTAGAGTCTTGTATCTGTTGCAACCTGATCATTCCGGCTGCGTGCGGTGTGTAATTTTGAGCCGGCTGGCCCAATTTTCCGGGTCAGGGCGGCCTCAATATTCATATGAATATCCTCGAGCTCATTGGAGAACTCGAACTCGCCTTCTTCAATTTCCCTCTCGATCTCCCGCAACCCGGTTTCAATCTGGACGAATTCTTCCTCGGTGAGGAGGCGGGCGTTCATTTGAGCGCGCGCATGCGCGATGGAGCCCGCTATATCGTGCGGGAATAGACGCCAATCGTAGGAGACAGATTCTCCATAACGTTGCACCAGATCAGCAGTTTGCTGTGTGAAGCGTCCCTTCCACATGAATGGAGCTTCTGGGTTAGGATGCAAAGTTGCAAGCCTAGCAGCGAGTATTGCTGCAAATCTTCCCAATTGAAGATAAACCCATGACCAGAGGTCAAGTTGCGGCAAAAGCCTGACCTGCCAGAATCGGGGTATTAGACGTCGATGAAGTCAGTGTCACCGGCCTGTTTCCCGGAAGGGTCCTGTGGCGGGCCAGGAGGAATAATTTGAATTCGCTTTTTCAGGTAGGCGCTCAAGCGGTCGCGAATAGCGGCACGGGTCGGAGCAAAAAGTAGAAGAAATCCAGCAGTGTCGGTGAGAAAACCCGGTGTGAGAAGAACGGCTCCAGCGAGCAGGATCAGTAAGCCATCGAGGGCTTCGCGATGAGGTAGCTTTCCTGACGCGAGGGCATTCCGGAAGCTGGAGAGAGCCCTTGATCCCTGCGTCCTGGTCAGGATCGCGCCGATGAATGCGGTCAGGAGAATGATGGCAATCGTGGCTTCGAATCCGATCTTACTCCCGATCCGAAGAAGGAGTGACAGCTCCAGGATGGGCACGAGAATAAAGATCGTGAGGAGCTTAAGGAACATAACGTTTCTCCGAGCGCAGTGTAGCTGAGTCCGGGCAGTTGGTCAAATTTGGCCAGGCATAATTGGATTGTGTGGGATCGTCACGTTATCGGCTTTCAAGGGATCTCTATAAGGGCCTTGACGGTGCCTCGCCCAGTATCGGTGAAGGCGGCGAAATCGGCAGGAACATCTTGGAAACTGAGGCGGTCGGTAATCCAGATATCCGTGTTAATGTCTCCTGCAGCAATGAGCTCGATAATCTTGCCGAAATCCTCCGGAAGTGCATTTCGGCTTGCAAGGAGGGTCAGCTCCCGGCGATGAAACACGGGGGCATGTGGAAATGAGAGATTCTCCGTAGTGATGCCTACGTAAATGACCCGGCCGGTGAAGGCCGCATATTCGAAGCAACTGGACATCGAGCGGACGCTTCCGGTGGCATCGATGACTATATCGGCAAGCTCTCCGCCGGTGATGCCTTGAAGTTCAGAAAGGGGATCTCCATTTGGATTGAAGAGGACGGTGTGCTTTACGCCAAGATGATTTCGGCAGAATTCAAGGCGGCTCTCCACCATGTCCATGACGATGACATTGAGATTTTTGAGGCGTAAGAATTCAAGGGCCGCCAAGCCGATTGGTCCTGCTCCAATCACAAGAACCGTTTCTCCTGCTTGAGGATTGGCCCGGACGACGGAGTGGTATCCAATGGCCAAGGTTTCAACCAGCGCGAGCTGATCGTAAGAAAGGTTATTTCCTGGATGAAGCTTGCGGGCAGGGCATATCCACTGGGGTCGCAGGCCTCCGTCAGAGTGGACGCCAAGGACTTGAACTCCGGGACAGCAGTTGCTGTTTCCCTTGTTACTTGTAGTTGAGGAAGGATCGTTGACGTAGGGTTCCAGAGAGCACTTATCTCCAATCTGAAGATGGCTTACGCCCTCGCCCAGCGCGAGGACCTCCAATCCCAATTCATGTCCGGGAATCCGAGGGTAAGAAAAGAAGGGCATTTTGCCGAGGTAACCTGAGAGATCGGTTCCGCAAATCCCCATTCGGTGCGTGCGCACGAGGGCTTCCCCCGGGCCAGGCGCTGGTGGCTCTGGAAGGTCGATCATCGTAATGACCTCAGGGTGGGTGAATTCGATGGCTTTCATGAATTTAATTCAGGGTTGGAGAGAGAAGTGGCGCAGGGAATCCTCAGATAAATCTCTTAATTCGATCGAACTTCCAGGTTGATTCATTCTGCGGCATTATCTCTGCTAGACGGATTCGATAATGACATTGCCATAGGCGGTAGGGTCACCCGTGCGGATCAATCCAACAGCTCCCGGCACGCGGGTCTTGAATTCCGGGTGCGGCTCACGAATGACCTTGGCTTCGGAGAAAGAGGCAAAACATTGATCGAAGGCCTCGATGGTCTCTTTCGGATTTGTTGTGAGGAATTCTTCGGCCTGCCAGATGTGGCCAACTTTGAAATTTGGTTGAAGGAGATTGAGGACATCGAGAACATTGGGAATGCCCCGTGTGAGGGCCAGGTCTACAGTTTCAATTTCACTCCAGTAAGGAAACGCCCAGTCGCAGATCACGAGGGTGTTGGTATGCCGGATTCGGGCGATGAGGTCTAAAACTTGAGGATTAAGAATACCTTGCTGGAGCATATGTGTGCGGGTGTTACTCGCAGGATGGTGTGCCACCTTTGGCCTGAGGAGTCCAAATTTTTTTGCTGGGTAATCGAAGAGGTCGCCAAGAAATAAGAAAGCCCTCCCTGCTCGAGCAGGGAAGGCTTGGAAATTTCTTCGGTTTGTGACGCCTGACCCTAGACGTCCTTCCAGCTCCGCTCAGCTGCGGAGGCGAGGACCGCATCGCACACTCTAGCGGTTTCGAGGGCATCTCGGAAAGTAGGATTACACGGCTCTCCGCTGCTGAGTGAGGTCAAGAAATCGGCTACCTGGTGAACGAAGGTGTGCTCATAGCCTATGCAAAGACCGGGAACCCACCATTTGTCCAGGTAAGGGTGATCCCCATCACTTATGTGGATGCTGCGCCAGCCACGCACCGTGCCCTCGTCGGAGTGATCGAAATACTCAAGACGATTGAGGTCGTGGAGATCCCACCGAATGGAGGCGTTTTCGCCGTTAATCTCGAGAGTGTATAGTGCCTTGTGGCCTCGAGCGTATCGAGTCGATTCGAAGAGTCCCAGAGATCCGTTGGCAAAGTGGCAGTGGAAAAGGCAGGCGTCATCAATGGTGACTGCCTGCTTCTCCCCGGTAGCGGTGTGAACGCGTTCCTTGATGAAGGTTTCGGTCACTGCAGAGACATCACTGATGCTTCCATTTAACCAGATTGCTGTATCGATACAGTGTGCAAGCAGATCACCAGTGACGCCAGATCCAGCGGCAGCCGCATCGAGGCGCCACAGGCCCTCTCCTCCCTGGGGGAGCTCTTCGCTAATTGTCCAGTCTTGGAGGAAGTTTGCCCGATAGTGGAATATCTTGCCAAGTTTGCCGGATTCAATGATCTGCTTGGCGAGAGTGACCGCCGGGACCCGGCGGTAATTGTACCATACCGTATTGGCAACCCCGGCTTTCTCAACGGCTTCAACCATGGGTAGGCTTTCCTCCGTGGTGCGGGCCAGGGGTTTCTCGCAAAGGACCATCTTGCCCGCTTCTGCAGCCGCAATGGCGATGGAGGCATGAGTGTCATTGGGAGTGCAGATATCGATCGCGTCGATGTCGTCACGGGCGATCAGGGCCTGCCAATCCGTCTCGACAGACTCAAAGCCCCATTGCGAGGCGAACTCATTCGCCCGTTCTTCGTTTCGGGCACAAATAGCCTTGAGGACTGGACGATATTCGACGTCGGGAAAGAAGTCGTTCACCCTTTTATAGCCATTGCTATGGGTTCGGCCCATGAAGCCGTATCCGACAAGGCCAATATTCAGTGGTTTTTTTTCGCTCATGGTGTGGATCGTAGTAAAAGTTCG
This sequence comes from Roseibacillus sp., assembly GCA_002686085.1. Lineage (GTDB taxonomy): Bacteria > Verrucomicrobiota > Verrucomicrobiia > Verrucomicrobiales > Akkermansiaceae > Roseibacillus_B. Next base: position 14,466 of record NZAC01000017.1, read on the forward strand.
AATTTCCAGTGCCAGGGCTATTCCCATCCGTGGGCGTCGCGCACATCGATCATGGCTTTAAGGATCGCGTTCCAGGTTTCGGGCTTCTCGAGTGTTTCGTTCGGGAACATGCATCCGTCCCAGCAAATATGCTGAATGCCTCGTTCCTGAGCGCCTTCCAGCCAGTAACCTGCACACTTGGTAATATCGAGTTTGCCGTTGGGGTCATCGGCCGGGCAGTGCTTTCCTGTCTTATCGTGGGAGCCAGCTCCGTGGACTTCGCCGTCGTTCTGGGCCACGTGGAAGTCGATGGTCCATGGGCGGAGGGCGTCGGTGACTTCCTTATACGCCTCCCAGAATTGCTCCTCGGTATGATCTTTTTGTAGGAGTCCATCATCAGGGGCATTATAGCCCAGCATGAATGTGTAAGTGTGGGCCAGATCAGCCTGGAATCCCAGAGATTCCGGCATGCCGACCTCCTCCATCAGAGCGACAGCAGCTTTCCACGAATGGAGTCCAGCCCAGCATACTTCACCCTCGGCGGCGAGACGTTCGCCGTGGTCTGCAGCTATTCGGGCTGCCTCTTTGAAGGTTTCAGCAATACGCTTGAGATTGCTGCCGGGATTCTCGAGGAATTTGGCGACGCCAAATTCGGCAGAGTCGATACGGATGACTCCATATTTGCGTGCGCCGTGATCGTTGAAGACCTTGGCGACACGACAGGCCATTTTGACGGCGTCAAGGAACTTGGCCTGTTGCTCGTCCGAACCCATCGCGGAATCGCCAATGGTTCCCGGCCAGACCGGCGCGACAAGGGAGCCGATGTCGAATCCTTTTCCCTGAATTAAGTCGGCTATTCTCTTGAGTTCATCGTCGCTGGCTTCTGGGTCAGTATGAGGAAGAAAAAGAAAGTAATCGATACCATCAAACTTCTGACCATCTACCTCGGCGGCAGCGGTCAGTTCGAGCATGCGCTCAAGTGAGATGGGTGGTTCCTGACCTTCGTCCTCGCCCTTGCCGACGAGTCCAGGCCACATGGCGTTGTGCAGTGCGGGTTTACTGGGCATGATTAAGAGTTGTGTGATTTCAAGTGCAGTGATGTATGAGCGATATGGCTGACGCTGCAGCGGGAAGGAACCTAGAGGGTCAGGGGCGGGGCGGGGAAGGGAAAAGTTGCTCAGAGGGACCTATGTTTCACCCTGCTTCTCCTCGGAGAGCTCTGGTCCGTCGAGATAAGTGCTCTGTTCACTAGCCTGCTGCAGTTTGAGCTTGGATCGATGGTGCATGATGGCGGCAAAAAGGTATCCCAAAAAGGCCGCGATACCGATCACGAGGCCGAGCTTTCCTGCCAGAAGAGTACTCTGGATCATCTGCTCGTAGGATGAATCGGAGATGAACTGGTTGTCAGCCATCACTATGGTCTGCTTGAGCCGGGCTACGGGACCTCCCAGTCCAACCATGATAGAGACTGTAAGGAGGACCACGAAAGACCACTGGGTAAGGAGCCATCGTCGCTTTGAGCGGCGGCATTGCTCGAGCGTAGAGGCCGAGGCTGTCATTTCCTTGCTGGAGCACATGGTCAGCAGACCAGCGGAGACAGAGCGTTGATGCCTATTTCGCTTTGTGAGCGCCCATTGCGGGTGCGTCAGGCTGGGCCTCCGGCCCAAAATAGCGGAGGCAGACAAGGGGTTCTGTCTCTGAGGTGTTAACAAAGGTGACCCCACCCCTTGCCGCAGTTTCCGTGGCAAAGAATTCGTCCTGAGAAAGCTCATTGAATCGAAGGAGCTTCGGACAGTTCAGAGGTAGCTTGTTCGCGCGCCCTTCTCCCTGAACCACGATCAGTCCGTAGGCGCCCCCATCCTGTATGGTGCATTGCTGCCCAGGTTCAACGGTGAGCTCCTTCGCTGTGAACAGCTGCTCGCCATCAATCTTGCCATACACAATCCATTTGTCGTGATAGCCCTCTCCCTCTTCAGAGGTGACAGGCTCCATGTAGTGATTGTCTTTGAAGTTCGGGTCGACATTCTTTTCCCAGTCGAGCTGGTCGATGATAAAGTCGATGTCCTCGTGCTTGTCTTCGGGCATATCCTTAACCAGCAGAGACCAAGGAACCTCCCGGCCCTCGACCAGGTTCTGATACATTCCGAAGACGTCCGATCCCCACTGAGGTTCATATGTGCAAAGGGATCCAGGGGCATGCAGAACACAGGGATCAATGAGCCAACCAGTTCCCGGCTGTAGTTTATAAGCCTTGGAGAGTTCGAGGATTTTGTTGTCACCCTTGTGCCAGTTTGCAATGCAATCGTAAACCTGCTGACGGGTGGTTCCCGGCTCAAATCCCATGAAGGTATAAGGGAAGTTGTTGCCGACGTTATTATGCTGGGGAGGAAAATAGTAACTTTCGGGCTTTCCCTCTTGTCCTACCAGCGCCGCCTGCTCAGCGTTTTGATGCATGTGGTGAGGAATGGGGCCCATGTTGTCGAAGAATTTCGAGTAGACTGGCCACTTGCTGTATTTGTCCCAAATGCTGGATCCAATCAGATCCGCTCCACATTCGGCTACCGCCTCACGGAGCGTAAAGCGTTCTCTGCCAACGATCACATAGGAGAGCCCCTCGTCGTGAACCCGGCCCTCATTGGCGCATTCAGTCGTTGACGCAAACCAGCGCTCATCAATTCCTCCCCGGCTCAGCCCGTAAGCGTAGGTATCATCGGGATGAAGCTTGATCCTTAGTCCAGGTTGGAGAAACGAGCGGGGCACCCAGTTGGGCGAAAGGCGCAGCAGGCCGCCGGTATCTTCAAGGTGGCCTTCCACGAGGCTGCGAATATTACTGGTAGCGGTAGTGAGATCGTCGGTTGTGCGGGGATGACTCATGGTGTCGAAAGGGAAGGATCCGTTTGTGTTCAGGGCTTCTTACCCTGCGTGTGGGTGAAAGTGAAGGGGAGTGCGAAGCAGGATGCACGATTTTTCGATCGGGGAATGCGTATGTAGGCCTGTGAGAGATATATTTCTACCTGCTCTATCAGTTTTTTGGTGGTCTGGGCGGTGGACGAGTCCGGAGAGGGCGAGCAAGTGCCCAGCATCAGGAAGGGCTCACTACAAATTCCCACTGTGCCGCAACGTCGATCGTAATGCCAGTATCTGAGGTAAGAGCTACCATTTCAGGTCCCTTGGGCAGAATTGAAGCCACTGCCCCGAAGCCCGGAGGGACGGGGCTGACTGCTTGGAGGATTCTGAGAGAAACCTTCTTGTCGGCGGAAAAGAACCGGGTTGTTGGAACTTCCTCTTCGTGCAGGAGGTTCTGCCTCGAAGTAGTCACATTCTCAGCGAAGTAAGAGCATACCTCTTCAAGACCAATGCGACCCAGATGCCGGCCTTCCCAAGGAGAGCTGCGCCTCCCCCCATTGGAGATCCACATCAATGTAGCAGGGAAATCGGATGGATTCTTGAGTGAAAACCATACGTGATCATTCAGAACCGCGGCGGTCCAGGCAAACGGCTGCTCGGGGGTGGGATCCTCGTTCACCAGCATGACCAGATCCTCAAACCCCCTTCTGGAGGGGTAGCAGGTCAGGTCGGTGGTCCCGGAGCTTCTGGCAGAGCTGTGAGAGTCTGGAGGTGTGTCGGCCAACGCTACCTCCTTGAGAGTGCTGAAGTGAGCGCCGGGCAAGAGTGTCTGGTATTCATCTGCTGCTGGATCAGAGAAAAGGCCAGGGTTGACCGAGCCCCAGCGGAAGGGCGACGTCGTGATTCGGCCCTCGCCTTCATCGAGGTTGGAAAAATCAAGGATGGGGTGGTTGCCGTAGCTGAAATTTCCTTCCAGCCCTGAGATGAGGTGCTCTGAGTAGATCACGGCATGCCCTGGCCGGAGGCGAATAATCTTTTCTACCTTTCCTCCAATGTCGTCAGGCTCGATCGCGAGGTGCAGAAGGTTTTTCTCATGTTGCACAAGGTGCCAGTCTGCGTTGGCGGTATCTCCGTGGGGAGCCCCCTTGTCCTGCGGACCAAATGGAAGGCAGAAAAAGTCTCCCCGCAGGTATTTCAGGAGATTGGGTATGTCGCCTTCGAGCTCGTCCGGTTGCCAAGGTGCCAGAGCGTAGGGCCTGAAGAGGGTCTCTCCGGAGGTGAAGGTCACAGGCCCAAGCATGCCTCCAGTTCGGGTGACCGAAAGGGTCACGGAGTCCGATGTCAGTTCGTAAGAGGGTGCCCCGTATACTGAATTCATGTGAGGCTGATCAGTAACAGGAGGTTGTGAGGAGGTCAAAGCATCGAAATAGCACGGCATGGCGTATCCCGAGGGGTTGGTGACGGGAGCTCCCCGGCTCTGATACGGGGGAAGTTATGGCGCGATAGCTGAGCTTATCGGGAAGTCCAAGTTACCGTTTCTTGCCCGGAAAGCGTTTCCCTTGAAGGCGGGCCTCAATATGGTTGGCGCACTGTCCAGTCGAGCGAATCTGATCGCAGCAGGCTTCGATGCGGAGTGATTGTTTGACGGGACTGAATCCCAGTCGTCGGGTGACACAGTCATTGAGGACCTCCAGATGATCATCCTCGAATTCGACTACTTTACCGCAGTCTACACAGACGAGGTGATTGTGCGCAGGCTTATCCAGAAAGTTCGGGTCGTAGGTGGTCTGTCCGTCGCCTAGATCGATTTCCTGAAGCAGTCCTGCCTCCATGAGCAGGCCGATAGTCCGGTAGAGAGTCGCCCGCGATGTACGGGCGTCGGTTCCCCGGAGCTTTTCCCATAGTTCATCCGGCGTGAAGTGTTCATCGGTAGAAAAAATAACATCTACGATTGCATCGCGTTGAGGGGTCTGCCTCAGGCCCTGAGTCTTGATGAAGGCGTTTAGTTTTTCCTTAATCTCTGAGGTCACGGCGCCACTATGACAGCAAAGACGTCCAGGTGAATCCGATTATTGGGAATTGTTCGTAAACGTGTCCTTGATGAGGGCCCCAGACCATGTTGCCCTTAAGATGTGCGCTGGCTCGCTCTTGCTGCTTCTCTTGGGGTAATCTCATGCTCATCTATCGAGAATACTCTTGAGTTCAGGCAATATCATCTGCGCTCGTTGACTCTGGAACGTGAAATGAATACGCCGAGAGCGGAACAATTGCGGCGTTTCCACGGGGCGGTGACAGCAGCGGAGAAACGTGATCGTCTTGGGTATTATTACAGCGTTCAGTGGAATGGACCTGCGGAGAAAGCGGATGAGCCAGTCAGGATTGTGTTTCAATATCGGCAGGCGGCCACGGGTAGTGCCGCCCGTGAAATTGTCATCAAGGCCGTCCCGGGGTTACGGGGTGCGGCTGAATTCCAAGTCACGGGGCCAGTCTATCTTGAGGGGGGACGTGTTCTTTCCTGGCATCTGAGCTACTATCGCGGAGAACGGCTCGTTGAGACCAAGCAATCCTATTTGTGGGAGTGATGGCCCTGTATGATTGACGGAAGACTCTGTTTGTCGTATCCTATCCATCGAACTGACGCTCCTAACGAATTGATCAAAGACGACTCTCTTGATGTCGGAACTACCGATGGTTTTGTTTGGATTCGTTTGAATGGGAAGGGGTCCTTTTCAACGAGTCCGGCCTTAAAGGGTTTTGTGGAGAGCAGGATGGAAGGCGGGGATACGAGCTTCGTCATCGATCTGCTGGATTGTCCTGCGATGGACTCGACATTCATGGGAACACTGGCTGGCCTTGCGATGCGCCTGTCGAGAATTGGAGGGGGTAGAATGCATCTGAATGGCGTTTGTGATCGTAATCGGCAGTCGTTGGAGGACCTTGGCCTCGAAAAATTACTCGAGATCGACCCAGACAACAGTGCATGGCAGGGCCATGTCCACGACGTTCGGAAAACGCTCTCGCCCCTTCAGAGGCGAGATTCCGAGGGCTTGGATGCTGCGCACCTGCTGGAGGCTCACAGGAAGCTGTGTGAGGCCCGGGAAGAAAATACCCAGAAATTTGAGGCTGTTCTGGACGCCTTGGAAAAGAAGGCTGAGGGCGGTTAGAAGGAGGTGATGAACCTGCGGATCGCGGATGCTCAGGGTTGACCGTTGATGAGTGGCGGGTATTGGTCTCTCCATGCAACAAGACTCTTCCAGCGAGGCAGAGAGTGAAAAACCTCTTCCCGAGAATGCTTCGGGGGATTTCCAGGACATAGAACATCCTTCTCCCGAGGAGGATGAGGTGGGTGATGACTCGGTGGTCGAGGAGGAAGAAAATAAGGAGCCTTCACTTGAGGAGCAGGTCGCCGAATGGCGCGAAAGGGCAATCCGCTCGGCAGCGGATCTTGAGAACTTCCGGAAGCGCATGGAAAGAGAGAAGGGAGAAGCCCGTCGCTATGCCAACCAATCTCTCCTAGAGGAGCTCCTCCCTGTCCTTGACAATTTTCATATGGGGTTGGATGCCGCCTCTGCTGACGCGGAGTCGATGATCTTCCGGGGAATGGAGATGGTGAAGAAGCAGCTGGATGACTTTCTGTCTGGTCAGGGAGTCGAAGAGGTTTCAGCAGAAGGGGAAATGTTTGATCCTGCAGTTCACGAGGCGGTATCGCAGGAAGATTGCGAGGCCTCTCCTGAAGGTAGCGTCCTGAGGGTTGTCAGGCGAGGGTTTAAGATGGGTGAGCGGTTGCTACGCCCTGCCAATGTGGTTGTTTCCCGGGCGCCACAAGCGGAAGAACCTTCGGAAGAGATGGAGGAGGAATCGTAGATGGGCTCCACACGAGATTACTACGAGGTGCTCGGGGTGTCGAAAGACGCCGGTGCTGGGGAAATTAAGAAGGCCTATCGAAAGCTCGCGATGAAGTTTCATCCGGACCAGAATCCGGATGATCCCGAGGCGGAAGACCGGTTCAAGGAGCTTGGCGAGGCTTACGAGGTTCTTAGCGACGATGATAAGAAAGCGGCGTATGATCGATACGGACACGCAGCTTTCAAGGCAGGCGGAGCCGGCGGGGGTGGTTTCCGAGGGGGTGGATTTAATGATCCCATGGATATTTTCTCTCAGGTCTTCGATGGGGCATTCGGTGATTTTTTTGGAGGTGGTCGAGGTCAAGCAAGGGACGGGCGGAAGCGTGGTAGCGATTTGCGCTACAATCTTGAAATTACTCTGGAGGAAAGTGCCCGGGGGGCTTCCAAAGCGCTCGAACTTGAAAAGTTCGTCAGTTGTGAATCCTGCAGAGGCTCTGGATCAAAGGGGTCAGGGGGAGCCCAGACCTGCGCCACTTGTCGGGGGCTTGGAGTTGTGGAGCAGAGAATGGAAGGGTTCGGTGGAATCTTCAGGAAGCAAGTGGTTTGCCCGGACTGCGATGGGTCAGGTCAGGTAATCTCGGACCCTTGTCCGGAATGCATGGGACAGGGAAGGATCGAAAAAGTAGACCGGACTCAGATTGAAATTCCTGCCGGGGTCGATCATGGGACCCGTCTCCGCTCAAGTGGCAACGGTGATGCTGGTGTGCGTGGGGGACCCTCAGGGGATCTGCACATCGTTCTCCACCTGAAACGTCATGATGTTTTTGAACGCCGTGGAGAGGATCTTTTTTGCGAAGTTCCTGTCTCGTTTGGAACTGCAGCTCTTGGTGGTGAGTTGGACGTCCCCACTCTGGAGGGTGCTGCTTCAATCAAAATCCCGACTGGGACGCAGGGCGGCACAATCTTTCGCCTGAGAAATCGGGGAATCAAGGATATCAGTAGCGGAAGGAAAGGTGACCTGAACGTAGAGGTGCGGGTTGAGGTTCCGACTCGCCTCAGTGGAGAACAGAAGGAGAAGCTGGAATCATTCACGGAATCCATCGGAGAAGAGAACTCTCCGATGCATGAGAGCTTTTTTGAGAAGGCCAAAAGGTTTTTCAACCTGTAGGGAGGTGGATAATTCCGTCTGTTCTGTAACAGCCTGCGAGTATGGATAGGTTTTTCGTGGCAGAGGGAGGCTGGGGTCACTCCAAGGCGGTCCTGAGTATTGAGGAGAGCCACCATTGCGTTAGGGTGATGCGCAAGAGTGCAGGCGATAAGATAGAGGTATTTGATGGTGCGGGGCGATGGGCAAGAGGTGTAATCGCAGAGGGAAGCGATCGCGAAGTTACCGTGCTGGTGGAGGAAGAGGGAAAGGTGCAAGAGAAGAAGCCTTCCTTGTTGATGGCAATAGCAGTGACCAAGGGGAAGACCATGGAGCTCGTTATTCAGAAGGCAGTCGAACTAGGTGTAGACCGGATACAGCCCCTGCTCACAGAAAACGTGGCGGTTCATTGGTCGGGGGAAATTCTAAAAGGAAAGCAGGGAAAATGGAGGAGGGTGGCCATGGAGGCGTGCAAGCAGTGCGGGCAGAATATTGTTCCCGAAGTGTGCCCTGTTGCAGCCTTCGAGGACGTTCTGAAACCCCGTGATGAGGGAATTCGACTTCTTGCCTCCTTGGATCAGAGAGCGCAACCGTTGAGGTGCGAGATGGGGAAATTGCCTCCCAAGCCTGGGTCGGTAGAACTGTTTATTGGCCCGGAGGGAGACTTTTCCCCCTCAGAGACTGACCGAGCGATAGAAAGTGGCCTTCGCCCAGTAAGTTTTGGTTCCCGTGTCCTGAGAGTGGAAACAGCTGTGATTTACGGACTTAGCGTGCTTGGATATGAGCTGCGTTGACGCATGAAGCTTCTTCAAAAGCTTGCGCATTTCTTTCTCTGCCTCTAACTCTCCAGCGACGTGCTTAAGCGCCTTCGGCCCTATACACGCTATCTGCGACCGGTGCGCTGGCAGTTCATCGGTGCGCTGATTGCAGGTCTAATCTATGGAGTAGCAAGCGGCGCGGGGATTCCTCTGATTCTGAAAGAGGTGCTTCCGAGGATGTGGGTAGAGGGTCCTGACCCGGTGCCATACGGAGATCTGATTCTCATTGGTGTAATCATGGTGGGGGGTATGGGAATCCGGTGTGCTTCGGAATTTGCGAATATGTATGGAATGGCCTACTGCGGCCAACGAGTTCTCGAGGGGTTGCGGACGGATACCTTTGCGCACCTCCAGAAACTGTCGCTCTCTTTTTTCGAGCAGCGACGAAGTGGGGACACCGTCAGTAGACTTATCACCGATACCGAGGTGCTGAGGGCGGGCATTGTTACGGTGACAAATGATATCATCAAGCAGCCCTTTACCCTCATTGGGGCTGCCGGAGTTATTGTCTATCTCTCTCTCCAGAATAGTCAGTTTGTCTTCATTCTCGCATTCCTTATAAGCGCGCCAGCCTGCGTCTTTCCGATCAGGTGGTTGGCTGGAAAGTTAAAGGTGCGTGCGAAAAAGCTCCAAGCACAGGTGGGTGATGTTTCCGCCTATGTGACAGATAGCATTCAAGCGCCGAGAGAGATACGCGCTTTTAACCTTCAGGACGGCCAGATAAGGGGAATGAGAAGGAGAGTCCGGGAGTTGATGAGGTGGCAGCTCAAGGTGCTCAAATACGAGCGCTCCGTGGCTCCCTTGGTAGAATTCGTTGCCACGATCAGCGTTGCTATCGTGATTGTGTACGCTGGGAGAAATTCAGTGGGTATACAGCAAATGGTGCCCTTACTTGGTGCTCTGTATTTCTGCTATGAGCCAGTAAAGAAGCTGGGGAAGATCTCGACGCATTTAAAAAGCATGGAGGCGTCCCTGGATCGACTGGAGGAAATTTCGAAGATGGATCCAGAGGTTCTTGATCCGAAAGTTCCTGTCGAATTGGGCAAGGTAAATGGCGAAATCGCGTTTGACGGGGTGTCCTTCGCTTACGCAGAGGATCTGGTCCTGGACAAGGTGACAGTGAAAGCCAGACCAGGAGAAGTCATGGGGATTGTAGGGCCAAGCGGGGCAGGAAAGACCTCCTTCATCAACCTCCTCCTCCGTTTTTATGATCCTACCGAGGGAGTAGTCTCTATTGATGGTCATGACCTTCGGACCCTGCGACAGGATGAACTTCGCGATGCTATCTCCTTCGTTCCGCAGGAACCATTGCTCTTCAATGCCTCAGTAAGGGATAATCTTCTGGTGGGGCGTCCTGATGCCACGGACGAGGAGGTTTACAAGGCGGCGGGTCAAGCCCGTGCTCACGATTTTATCACAGCCATGGAAAATGGTTACGAGACAGTCATCGGTGAGAAAGGAACACGCCTTTCCGGTGGGCAGCGGCAGAGATTAGCTCTTGCCCGAGCCTTTCTGCGGAAGGCTCCGATTCTTGTGCTTGATGAGGCTGCCTCTGCGCTTGATTCTGAAAATGAAGCGCTCATCCAGCAGGCCGTGGTTGAACTTGCTCAGAATCGAACAGTTTTTATCATCGCTCATCGCTTCAGTACCTTGAGTGTTGTTGACCGGATTCTTGTTTTCGAAAGTGGTCAAATTATTGGAGATGGGACTAATGAAGAGCTTGAGAAAAGCTGTAGTCTCTACCAGGAGCTGAGGCGAAGGCAGATGGTGGAATAGGTTCCAGAGAGGGCTGTGGTCATGGGCTCTGATGAGCCGCAGCCTCAATTCTAAAGGTAAGTCTCGCGGAGGGGGGGGTCATGCATTCCAAGCTTTCGAGCCACCTCCAGCCAGCGATCCTCAGGAAGGAGCTCTGAGGTAAGGGTCACCGGTCGCCAGTTGTTGCCTGACTGCATGGTGCCGGGAAGGCTGTATACAGGACCCTCGTAAAGATGCCCAAGCTCGCGAGCTGCTCGCTCATCATCGGTCAGGATGAGCGCAAACGGCAGATTTGGTGGAAGAACATGGTCCTCAACGCTGTGAAATACATGTGGTAACTCTGAGGCCCACGCCTCCTGACGCACCTGTTCTCGCCCAAGGAGATGAAGCTCAAAGTCCGGTCGTGAAGCGTTCATTGCTTTCAGAGCGGGAAGCGTTTGCTGAAAATTGGGAGGATTGTCTGGAATCCTGATCAGGACTGGGAAGGGTCGAAGGCTGGTTTCCAGTTGCCGCCTGAGACGGAGGGGGCCCTTTTTTCCGGAAATTTCAAAAGGGCGCCTCTTGTTCAGACGCCAGAGGTCGTGCATCCAGAAGACATCCACGAGGGACTGGCGGGTCGCTTTTTCGAGGAGGGCGGCAATGTGTGCAGTAGACAACTCCTCGCCATCTCTGATTTCAGGTTCGTGGAATCTGACCTCCCACTTGCCAGGGGATACGGTTTTCATGGAGATGCCGACTACAGGAGCGCCAGTGTGCTTATGGATGAAGGCCGGCAAGGGTGACATGGACATGAGGCGGCCGAAAAAAGGGACAATAGTGCCCGATCGCCCGGCCCTCTGGTCGGCGATAATACCAAGAATTCCCTTATTGCGAACGAATTTGATAGGGGCCTGATAGGAAGTGAACTTCGAGAACATCCTCATTTGGTGATTGGATCTTCTTTTTCGAATCAGAGGATCAAGGTGAACGTTATTAAGAGGGCGGTAGATCGCAGCGACATTCAGGTCCGGGTGAGATGCCCCCAGTCCTTGCGTGAGAAGTTCAAAATTTCCCATATGTGGAGAAACGAGGATCACTCCCTTTCCCTTTCCGATGGCGCGCTCAAGAATATCGAATTCCGTTGGAATGATCGCAGCTTGGACGAGGGGGGAGGATAGCTGGCCTCCCTTGAGAGCAGTCAGGAAATTGGCGGTGGTATGGCGGAAGACTTCACGCGAGAGCGAAGCGATTTCGCCTTCTTTAGCTCCGGGTCCCAGGACGGTCCGCAGGTTGTTGCGGACGATAGGCCAGCGAGAGCGAAAGAGATATGCCAAACACGAAAGATTGGCTCCGATTCTCCAGAGAGATTCCATCGAGAACAGGCTGACCAAGCGTTCGACGACGAGAAAGGCAGCGTATTCGACCCTCCACTGAACTCTTTTGAGAGGTTTCGGCTTCTTCTTCGCCATCATGGCTCAGTGAACATGCGATACCGACGCCGAATGAGAGGCAGGCAGTAACCGATCGTGCCAAGCAGGATGAAATAACAAGCCAGCAACTCGAGGTATCCTCTGCAAGTTGGGGGAATGTCCGGGTTGTACTCTTCTCTCAGGGACGCCTGCCAGAATGCTTGAGACCCGAAAACCCGCGAGAAGGCGTAGTTCAGGATGAGGGCCGCGAGGATAAATCCAGAGGCAGGGTGGCGGGAGGCGAATCCGATAAAGTGCAGGGTTTCCCTTCTTCGGCGGAACAATGTCAGTCCAGTCCAGACAAGTATCGGGATCAGAAGATACTCGTGTTTGAGAGGTTGGATGTTGTCATCGATAGCTCCTCCGATTTCGGCGATAAGGAACGCGACCGTCAGAAATCCCAATGAGCGGTAGACCGCCCGAAAAGGTCCAGCGTGAGGAGCGGTGGCGAACAGGAGTGCTGCAGAAAAGGCGAGCAATGCGGATTGCAGCGTTTCGACTACGCTGTCTTCCATTGGCACACTCTTCTCGTCGGGAATCCAGGCGGGAAACAGAATTAGCACTGCACCAAAGCCCATGGTGAGAGCGATCAGAATGGTGCGCAGCCAGGACGGTGGATTCGGGGAGAGCTTTGGCACGGAGACCTAGTTAAGTAGGGGAGAGTAGTCTGACCCGAGGCACAAAGACAAGCCTCCCGGTTTTTTCCCGCGGAGGCTTGTATTGCTTGGTTAGGCTGCTGCTGTATATCGCTCCCGTTCTGAGGGGTTTGGGTCTCTTTGGAAGGAGGCGCTCCAACTGCTGCTGCTCGGGAAGGATTAGCCTTTCACATCAAAACAGAAGACAAGGTCCTGGTCTCGGAGATAAAGCTTCCCGTTTACGACCACAGGATGCGTCCAGATCTTTCCGCTGGTTCCCTCTCTTAACTTGGTCTTACGGGGCATGGGAAACCGACCAAGCTCTTCGAAGCCATCAGGGGAGGCCTTGGCGAGGAAGCATGAACCCTCTGATTCATCGATGCATACCAGCATGCCGTCTACATAGTGTACGGCGCCCTTGCTTTTGCCTTCGCCCCGCTCGCTCCAAACCTGCTCTCCGGTCTTGAAGTTTTGACAGACCAGTCCGGGACCGTCCGAAAATCCGTAGACATGCTCTCCTACCTTGATCACTCCGCCGTGGTGGTTCTTCATGACCTTGTTAGACCACACGTCCTTAGCCTCCTTACCGCTGATATCGACAAGTTTGCTGCCCACTCCATAGCCGGAACTGATGTAGACATGGCCCTCCGAATAGATGGGGGTGGGGATAACAGCAGTCCGCCCTGGCCATTTTGTGCTCCAGAGCAGGTCTCCGGTATCAGCTGACACTCCGGCCAGTTTTTTCATGAAGAGCTGTATGTATTGCCTTTTTCCATTCACGTCTGCAACTATGACGGAAGAATACTGGGCAGGATCTGTCAGGTCGCGGCTTTGCCAAATCGTCTTACCCGTCTTTTTCTCGAGAGCGATGATAGCCCCTTTTTCGCCTCCGGGGGTGACGATGAGTTTGTCGCCATCAATCAGAGGAGATTCCGAGTAGCCCCAGCCTGGGATTTTCCCTCCAAAGTCATCGACGAGACTGACACTCCATTTCTTTTCACCCTTGTCGGCAGTCATGCAGCTGACATCTCCATTGGCATTCATGGCGTAGACCATGCCGTCATCAACAGTGGCTGCCCCGCGCGTTCCTGCGCCCCATCTTGTATTATATCCTTCCTCGGGATCGGTGCCGATGGTGCTGGCCCAGACCTCCTCACCAGTCCCGGCGTCAATACAGATCACCTCGGCCTTTCCTTTCCGGCTGCCGGTGAAATAGAGGAGGTTGCCAACCACTGCGGGGCAACTGTAGCCCTTGCCGCAATCCTCGAAGGCCCACACGAGCTCAGGCCCTCCTTCAGGCCATTTGGCCATCGAGGTCGTGTCTGGAGAATGTCCATCCCGCCGGGCGCCTCGCCAGCTCGGCCAGTCATTTGCGAGAGCTCCACCTTTATCGGAAGCGCCCTTGGCGAATGCGATGTCTTCCTCAGTGAGACGAGAAAGGGGAAGGCTGACGACGTCGCCATTGGCTCGCCGAACCTTCACTGCATCCTTGGTGAGCTCAACGAATTCTCCTGTCAGAGTTCTCCCGGAGGAAGCGTCTTTCCATACCCTGGGGCTAGCAAGGGCTGATGATGCGGCAAGCAGAAGGCCAAATGCGGTGACTAGTGCGATAGACTTGGTGTTCATAACAGGGGAAGTGTGTCCTAGACGTTCCAGAGTTGTTATCAGGCTGCACGCAAATGTGGATCTTCTCAAACTCCAATTACCGTTTGTCGTGCAAAATCACTACTAGGACTGATGATTTGCCTAGCGTCCCCAACGGAAGGTGTGAAGGGAGGAGCGTAGTGCTCTCGACGGCCGTTAATCAGGCATGCACTGCTCAATTTGCCAGCTCCACGACCCGGAAATAAGCCTCAGCCGGCGCTGGGCCTGGGAGGGTGCCCGTGAGTTCGGAATCAAAATCAGTGGCCCGGCTTGCCCTCCCTACGTTATTCCATGACTGCAGATTGGCCGAGAACTGTAGTTGATACTGCTTCCCGATCTCCGCGCCAAATCCGATTCTCGCTTCGCCTGCCGGGGTGAAAGAGGCGCTTGTGACTTGTAAGTAGTTTTTTCCGCGAGTGTCGCTGAGGCGATGGATGGCGCCTGTAAAGAGGGAAGCGACGTAGAGATTCCCTCTCTCATCTTCACCAAAGGAGGAAATCCGCAGGGACGTGTCGAGGAGCTGGCGATCGATCCAGTTGCCTGAGGGATCCTGCTGGAGGCCCCAAACCCTTCCGGAATTATAATCTCCGAAGAAATAAATGCCCTCCATCCGGGGGTGCTCTTGGCCTCGATACACGTATCCTCCCGTGATGGAACTACCGGCATTGTGATCATATTCGAAAACTGGATCAGTCGATGTTCCTTTTGTAATCTGGGTACCGGCATTGAAGGTGTTGAATCCTTCGATTCTGCGCCACTGAAAATTTTCTCCACCGGTGCTCGAAGCCGGGACAAAGTTGACTTCTTCCCATTCGTATTGCCCTACATCTGCGATATACATGTCTCCGGTCTTGCGATCGAACGACCAGCGCCATGGATTGCGTAATCCAAAAGCCCAGATTTCATCCGGGACCTGTGGATCGAGAAGGAAGGGGTTGTCATTCGGGACTGCGTAAGGCAAGCCAGGGTCAGGGGTTCCCTCTACGTCGATCCGTAGCATTTTGCCGAGGAAGGTGTCATTGGCTTGCCCGTTTCCCCTGGAGCCGTGGACATCGCCAGCACCTCCGCCATCGCCCATCCCGATGTAAAGAAATCCGTCAGGGCCGAAGTTAATCTGCCCTCCGTTGTGATTCGGCTCTGGTTGAGTGATCACCAGCAGCACCTCCTCGCTCGTTTCAACGCCGTCGTCGGCGTTCACAGGATTTACTGTGAACCGGGATATTACGGTGGCTCCGCGAGGGGATGAATTGCTGCTAATGTAGTTTACGTAGAATTGTCCGTTGGTCGCGTATCTCGGAGAAAAGGCCAGCCCCAGCAGGCCGCGCTCGTCGCCACCGCTGTCGTTGGTGTTTACCCGGGACCGAAGGTCAAGAAATGTGCGCAGTCGGCCCCCATCCCAGATTCTGATGATCCCACCCCGTTCGACGATGAAGAGTCTGTTGCTGCCGTCCGGGGCATGCGTGAGAGCAACGGGACTGCTCGCAGTGGTAATTGGAGTGCCAATCTGCAGATTCGGCCAGACCGGTGGCAGAGCATCGGTTGCAATGAGACGGGGTAGGACAAGAAAGTCGCTGCTAGTCACCCCGTCGTTCAGCCCATGGATAGCCAGCATGTTTGGACCATCATTGAGCAGTGAGATGAAAGAGCTGATATCAAATCGTTCGAACTGAAGAGCGTTCGCATCCGAGTTGTTGGAGAGCGCCGATGAGGAAGCGCTGAGGGAGGATGGCGCATTTGCGGCAGCGACTCGTTGTCCGTTTAAATACGCGACAAAGCCGTCGTCATATTTCATGTCGAGGAAAAGCGCCCGAGTGCCCTCTAGAGTGGCCTTTTCCACCGTAAAAGGAATTCGGATGTAGGCCGTGGCGGAGCGGTTCTGCATCTGCGCACGCAAATCGAGGTCGAGGAGCGCCGAGTAGCTGGTTCCTGAGTTCGGGCTGGTCTCGTATCCCACCCCGGTTGTGCCCAGGATCCAGCTGGCGGCGTTGGGAGGGGAAGCCACGGTTGTCCACTCGGCTGGCGACAGATCATTTCCTCCATTCCCAGCGGTCGGGACGAGTGCGGTGGCATTCGCAGCTGGGTCGTCGTTGACCAAAGTGGTCTCTGCCGCATGGAGAGGAAGAAAGATTGATAGCAGGGAGAGCGTGGAAAAGGCGGCAATCGGGGTCTTCATTCGTTTCTACTATCGGCTCGATGGGAGGAATTGCCACACCGATTTTGGGTAAGGTCGGGACCTGCGGTTTTCGTAGCGCACTTCAATTTACCCTGAGGGGCATGGGGCTTCATGGCCCTCAGACTCTTGACTCGTCATACCCCAAATGAGAGGGGCCCTGTTGGCCGGAGGAGGTTGCCCAAATTTGTCGAGCGGTCCTGGCTCATGGCCCGGGTGGCCCGTCAACCACGCAGAGTCCCGGCTTGTAATCCGTTACAGGTGAGCCACCATATCGACGCTTCAGCCCCGGTAGTTCAATGGATAGAACAAGGGTTTCCTAAACCTTAGATAGAGGTTCGATTCCTCTCCGGGGTAAGCGTTAAAGGCAAGAAAGCGTCCTTTGCGGCCTTCGAATGGGTTAAGCGTAAACCAACGTTGCAGGATCCGATGGGCTTCTGGGCCCAAAGAGGTGGGCCAACTCGTCAAATTTGGGTGACCTTGGTATCGGGGGGCAACTGGTATCTGCTTTTATCTCCCTGGAAACCAATCCTCATTCACGACGAATCCCCGATCTTTAATGTAGTCCTTCCGGTCCTCGTAGTAGTTCTCCAGTTTCGGTCGATCGAACCAGATCTCCTGTTCCTTGATAACTGAATGGTGGGACATGCCGATCGAGATCCAGGACGGAATCTTTTCGAACTCTCCAGTTCGGCATCCATGAATGGCGAGTAAGGCGAGAGGTTCGGTGATGTTCAGAGGAACGACTTTGGGCCTGTCATAATCCAGCTGATTGGTCCCGAACTTCTCTCTCATCATTTCCTTGACCGTAATTCCCTCGTGGGGTGACTGCTTGAATTCCTTCAGGGCGGGAAAGTTCAGTTCGCGATGGGCTTCCACAACAAAAAGACCACTCTTCGGATCCTGGCGGCGCTGGATGATTTCCCTACCGAGATGTTCCATGAATCTCAGGGTTTCCGGGGCGCGGGTCACGCGGTAGATCTCGGAGAGCCCAAACACATAGCCGTCTTCCACTTGGGCTTTTGCGCCGTAGTTGAAGGCCGGAGTGGCGCGAATGTTCTCCCCAATATCTCCCAGCCCGGCTCCCCGGTAGAGATTTCGCAGAAGTTTCCAGTAGTGAGCTTTTGATTCGGGTGAATTACACAATCGAAACCCTTGCGCCACGGCGGCAAAGAATGCCGGGGTAACGGGGCGGTGCCGAAATGAGCCTCCGGGTTGGGCCCCCCATCCGTAAAGAGTTGCGTCCTCGGTGAACACGAGATCAGTTACGTCCTGCCCATCAAGCAGAATACTTCTCAGATGGTGAGCCTCTGGGTCATAGGCCGCCTGCATGTAGTTGAGAATCCATTGGTCTACTTTTGCGTGAACCTTCCTCACTTCATCGTAGCGATCATGTTTCTGGGCTTGCTCGATAGTGCCAAGGACGCCGAGGGCGTGGATTGGCACGCTGTTGACCCAACTCGAGATGATGACCCGGGCCTCGTTTGCATTCGAGTCAGGATAGGCATCGACGTAGGTCTCAAGTCCGCGTCGGTAGAACGGGGGAGGGTAGAGCATCATGGGCCAGACTCCTGTTTTTCGGTCGCTCTTCGCCGCGACTACCTCAAGGATTCGATTCGCCCAGATTCGTGCTTTCACGTCGTCCTCCACGCAGCCGAGGGTGAAGCCGCTGTAGGCTAGATCGTAGGCAAGGCCGATGAAGGAGAGTTCGCCACCCTGAGTAAACTCAGGAAGATCTGCGACTTCTCGGACAGGGCGATTCCAGACTTTCGTAACGTCGACCTGAGTATTGAAATTTGCGTGACGGTTATAACGCATGGAGTGCCAGTTCCGAACGTAGGATTCCCATATGCCCTTGATAAATCTGGAAGTTTTGTCGGGAGAGACGTCATAGAAGAACTCATAGAACGGGAATGTGTCTTGGAGTTCAAATTGTTCGCTTCCTCTGCCGTCGCTATAGGCCTTCCCCTCGACCAGATCGATCGACATATGATTTCCAAAGGCCAGTAAACCGCTACGGGGGTAGATGTAGTCCTCGAACATGCAGATCATGGAGTCCATGACGGCCTCTGAGTATCTGGGGTCCCCTGTGAAAAGGCTCATGGAGGCGAGGAACCTCAGTAGATTCTGGGATCGCTCAAATCGCGAGAGAACCATGGGGTGATTTGGGCCACCCTGAGATGGTTTTAGCCATCCAATTGTACCGGGCGCCTTCAGGGTTTCCCGATTCAAATGCTGCACGAAAATCGCAGATGTTTCTGCCCCGTATTCATCCCGCCCGTGAGTAATGGCAGTGTCCGCAAATTTCTGTGCGGCAGAAAGGAATTCGTCTGCCTTGATCGCCCTCTTTGAGAGCTTTTTTTCTCCTACCCAGTTCTGATGGATTCGCTTTCTGGCAGCGTCTCGATTTACTTTCCGATCCAGTCGTCCATCTTCTGTCAATGGTCCCGGATGAATGAACTGGACCTTGTGGGTCGAGGTGGGCAGTGGCAGGGTTTCGAGCTGTTTTTCATCGGTGATCAACCGGATCCCCTGCAAAACAACGCTAGAATAGTGCTCTTCCGGGTTGCGGTTGGCGACAATGTGGTAATGACCCTCCGCTCTCTCGTTGATGCCAAAAGCGGTGACTGGGACGATATCCCAGAAAAACACGCCTTCTTGGTCGCCGACAGCCGGGTGAGTGCGGACCGTTTCAGCGCCGTTGACCCGTAACTTCATGGAGCGGTTAGAGCCGCGACCCGGGTTTTCCTTGCAAAGCCACATGAACGCCAGTGAATGCCCTGGGTCAGGATTGACGTTTATATTGAGCTCCAGCCCCCCTCCCGAAACGAAATACATGGGGTAGCCATTGAAAAGAGCGATGTCCTTGTGGTCTCGATTAAAATGAATCCAGGCGAGGGGGTGTGAAAAGACGTCTGCGGCGAACGTGGTCGCGCAGAAGCATAGGGCATACAGGCATCCCGTAAGAAGATTTCTGTTCGGAGTGTGAGTGTCAGGGCTGAAATTGTTGGGCATGCTGCAAAGATCGCTCACTGTTTTCGGTCCTGTGGATCTGTGAGGTGGGCTCCATGCATGAAGCTGGGACGCTGAAGTTGTTGCTCGAAGGAGAGAGTCAGGCTTTCGATCATCGGTTTGGATTTATTCCCGGTGGTATCGGTGAGCTTGAGTTCAATCTGGAAACCGTGCCCAGGGGGTAGGTCTGAAACGTCGAGTTCGGCCGGGGTGCGCTTCACCTGCTTGGAAAACCCCTCGATATAGTCATAGCGTTCTCTGATCTCGCTCCATTCGCTCCAGGTGTCGATCCGGCTATCGTTATCTGTATCCACTCCGACGCGGGCCTCGACGGATTCCACCCAAGGGCCTGGGCTGACGTAGTCGGTGCGCTGCTGGGTCGCGAGGTAGAACTGGCCCTCGGCGAAACAGACATCTGGATCAGGGTGTCCGTTACCGATCTTATCGCACCAGGTGAATTGCTGGTCAATGGAAGGAGAGGTGAACCAGCCCACCGCCATCTGGTGTCCGCCGGCGGGGTCGTAGTCCCCGAAGAGGTAATACTGGCCTCCGATGCAGATGGCCGCCCAGTCCCCGTAGGCTTCCTGCTCAGGCTTGTGAATTTCATATTCCGCAATGTTAGAGGGAAAACGCTCAGGGTCTTCCTTCATCCAATGGGGATGCTTGTAGGTGGCCACCTTGCCGGTGGGCTTGGTGCGGTTGTCGACCGCGGGAGGGCCAAACTTGAATCCGTTGAGTCCGTTACTGCTGACAGCATGCCCAGCGAGGGGGGAATCCCAAGAGCGCTTGTTGGCGGAGATGGGGCTCCAGTCCTCGATGAAGACGTGCATCTTGCCGTCGAGATCGCGAATGAAGCCGGCATCGGACCCGTGGGAGGGATCGGCTACTGCGAGACCCATGTTCTTGCCCGGTTCGCCATCGGTGAGATCTGCATCAACGTAGACATGCGGGTCTTGGTCGTTGGGAAAGTCGTAGTAGATGAAGGCCTTGCCATCGACCCATTCGGCGCTGGTCACCCACTTTGAAAACCCTTCGGTGACGGGGCCGTGATGCACCCAGGTCTTCATGTCGCGGCTTTGCCAAGCATGATAGCCGCCTCTTCCCTTCTTCAGTCCACCGGGGGCATTAAACTGGTTTTCGTCAGGGGTGGTCATGAGTGGGATATCAAAGTTCTCAAGCTTCGCGGGTTCCGACCTGAAGGGGAGCTGCCCCGGCAGGGGGATCCGTCCTCCTGCATCCGATTTTCCTCCTTTCTGGCCCCTCGAATGTAAGCTGCCGTAACGGCCGAACATCCAGTAGTTGTCCGGGCCGACAGTGAGCAGGACCGGGGCGTCTCGCAGGTTGGAGGGTCCAAGGTTTTCGATCGGGTTCCAGTTCTGCCAGATAGTGGACTGCCTGATAACCAGAGAGGCAGCAGAGCGCTTCTGGTCAAAGTTGTGTATTCTGGTCCTCAGAGTACCCGTCTTGCCGGTTGGTTCGGCCACCCCGTCCCTGATGACGACACCCTTTGATGCGATGATGGATCCCTTCCATTCGGCCTCGGAGGCGATGGTAAGTGGATTGGCGGCGAAGAGGAACTGGGTCAGAGGGAGGGCAAAGAGGCTGACTACTATGATTTTCATTAGATCGTGTTGAGTCAGCTCACTTCTTCTGCTTCCCAATCAATTCTGCCATGGCCGTTGCGAAGGAATCTCCGAGTCGGGCAAAGAAGGTGCCNCTGCCGAGGTAATGGTACGGGCGGTCGCTGCCTATGGCACGCCACACGGCAAAGTTNTTGGCCCATCCCTTGTCGTAGACNGCCCGGGCTCCCAGATCGTAGACCTGGTAGCTTTCCACCGAGGTGACATTATCCTTGAACTCCGGGGCCTTGGCNGCTTCTCGCTGGGCTACTGAAACAGCGTTCTTGTCTACGCCCTCCTTGGTCATGTTGGTGCCGAGGACGCCGATCACGAAGGGCATGCCCGGAGTGTCGTATTCCTTGCGCACGTCCTTGATGAAGTGAACCATCACGTCGCGGTAATTCTCTCGGAATTCATCGGAGAACTGATCGTTGAAGCCCTGAAACCACACGAATCCGGCCATCTCATGTCCGACAGTGGCGTCATAGGCAGGGTGGTATTTTTTGAGATCCTTGAGCACCTCACCAATCGCCTCATTCATCATCCGCCAGTTGAGGCCGGCATTCTTGCGGATGTCCGCGGCGTTCTTCGCCTCCTTCTGTTTGTCGTTCAGTGTGTAGGCCCCGGCGGAGGGTGGGCGAAAATCATAATTGATGGACTTGCCTCCCCAGGACGTCTTGATCAGGAGGATGGGGCCATCCAGTTTCTGTGCCATGGAGAGGCCGAAGCTGAATTCCGGTCCGATCTTAGTGGGGTTTCCCCCGAAGCCCACCGTGAGTGGTCCCGAGCGTTTGTTGCCATCGGCAATCGAGGAGATGTAGACCCGGTCGGAGACGACGCAGGATGAGATGACCTTGTTGGTGTAAGCGTCATAGGCCTCATTGAGTTTTTTCAATTCCGCTTCCACGGCCGTCTTCTTGGGCCCATCGCTCATAGCTTTGATCTTGTCGTTAGAGATTCCGCCTGTGAGTTCATCAATCTTACGGGCTCGCTCCAATTGTTCCTCCAGCGCTTCCGGTGAGAGCCCACTGTCAGCCTTGAAGACCAGTTGAGTGAGTTTCTTGTCCCTCTCGTCCCCCGGGCGATACAGGGTGGCCAGAGTATGCTGGTTCGCATGTCCCACTGTGTTAGATTGTCCCGCAAGGATGAAAATTTTCAATTTCTCTCCAGCGAAGACCGGACTGGCGAATGAAAGGATCGAAGTGGTCAATAGTAACAGGCGAGCCTTTTGTAATAGTTTCTGATTCATGGTTTCGCTGGAGAGAGGGTGGAGTCATTGGATCTGGAGATGAGAGATGCGACAAGTACGATTCCTTGCCGTGAGCTGGTCCCTCGTCTTCGGTCTGTCTTGCGAGGTTTTCCTCGAAATAAAGCGGTCAGTATTTTACCGAGTGAGGGAAGATAAATGAATAGTTTCAGGTTTAATCTGTTAACGACTCTCTGGCTGCTTCTCCCTGCACTACTGGTTGCTGAGGAGCGTCCACATATTGTCCTCATAATGGCCGACGATCATGGATTCGGAGATACGGGCTATAATGGACACCCCTTCGTGCGAACTCCCCATCTAGATGCCATGGCCAAGGTGGGTGTGGTATTCGATCGCTTTTATGCAGCAGCTCCTGTTTGCTCGCCTACTCGTGCCAGCGTAATGACGGGACGCCATCCTTTTCGGGGAAATGTTCCTAATCATGGGCACTATCTTCGTCCCCATGAAGTAACAATTGCGGAAGCTCTCAAAGGAGCGGGTTATGTAACCGGGCACTTCGGCAAGTGGCACATCGGGTCGGTTCAGGAGAATAGCCCTACCTCTCCCGGAGGTCAGGGTTTTGATCAATGGCTCTCGGGATTGAATTTCTTCGATAAGGACCCCTTTCTCAGCCGGAACGGGACCTATCAACAGATAACGGGTTCCGGGTCAGTCCTGTCAATGGATGCAACTATCTCGTTTCTGGAAGCACACAAGGGCAGGGGAAAGTCCATGTTTGCTGTCTGCTGGCTTCCTGCGCCCCACGACCCCTTCGGCGAAGCTCCCCGGGGAATTTCCGGAGCGGAAACCCTGTATCAGGAGCATGGAGAATATGCGGGCTATTTCCGTGAAATCACCCTGCTCGACCAGGAGGTTGGGAGGCTCCGGAAGGCATTACGCGAACTCGGGATCGCAGAGAATACACTTTTAATCTACCATAGCGACAATGGAGGGCTGGTAGGAGCGTCATCCGGGGGGCGTATGAGGAAGGGTTCCATCTATGAGGGGGGTCTGCGTGTTCCCGCCATCCTTGAATGGCCCGCGCGCTATCCCCCAGGTCGGATAGCTGTGCCGGTAAACTCCTCCGACCTTTATCCTACCTTAGTGCAGGTCGCTGGAGCAGATATAAAGAAACAACCACAATTGGATGGGGTCTCACTTCTACCGATTCTGGAGGGTCGATCTTCTACCCGTCCACCCATGGGTTTCTGGCATGGGTATATGGCTGGTCAGTCGACTTGGAGTGACCGGATCATAAAAGAGTTGCTGGAAGCTCGAGAGGCAGGCGAGATTAACCCGTTGCCACAGCGAATTCTCAAAAATGTGAATCAATTCCCCCCAAGGGACCGGACTGATCTTCGGGGTCATGCGGCGTGGACCGACTGGCCGTGGAAACTTCACAGGATTCAAAAAAAGACCGGAGCTGCTGTTGGTTGGGAGCTCTATCATCTGGAGAATGACCCCATGGAGGCCCGCGATCTTTCTGCCGAAGAGAAAAGGCGTGTTGTGCGCATGCGGAGTCAGTTGGAAGATTGGCAACGCTCTGTGTTGAAAAGTTGGGCGGGGGCAGATTATCGCAGCCGGTAAGGGCAAGGGGTGGATCCGAACCTTTGGTGTTGAGTTTGTCGGAGTGAGAAGTCAGTGTTCACCCTCTCGCAGGGCGGGTCATGGGTGATGAAGGCAGCAGAAAAAAAGGTCTCTCTCTACGATACAACTCTCCGCGACGGAACTCAGGGAGAGGGATTCCAGTTATCAGGTCTGGACAAATTGCGAATCGCTCATCGCCTCGACGAGTTTGGAGTCGATTACATTGAGGGAGGATGGCCAGGGTCCAATCCCAAGGATGTGGAGTTCTTCAAGGCAGCAGCTGACGAACAATGGAACCATGCACGGATTGCGGCTTTTGGATCGACCCGGCGTCATGATCTCGCGGTAGAAGATGATCCGCAGGTGAAGCTTCTCATTGATGCGGCGACTCCTGTAATCACCATTTTTGGGAAAAGCTGGAAGCTTCACGTCACGGAGGTTCTCAAGACGACACCCGAAGAAAATTTCTCCATGATCGCAGATACGGTACGGTATCTTGGTGAGGCTGGCCGGGAAGTCATTTATGATGCCGAGCACTTCTTCGATGGTTACAAGGATGATCATGAGCACGCGCTGCAAACGCTGGAGGCTGCTGCGGAAGGTGGCGCGAGGTGCCTGGTTC
Source organism: Roseibacillus sp. (assembly GCA_002686085.1). GTDB lineage: Bacteria > Verrucomicrobiota > Verrucomicrobiia > Verrucomicrobiales > Akkermansiaceae > Roseibacillus_B. Next base: position 38,837 of record NZAC01000017.1, read on the forward strand.
TTTGTGATACGAACGGAGGCACAATGCCCGACGAGATCGGAGCAATCTGCACAGCAGTGAAGGAACGCGTGCCCGGGGTTCCCTTTGGAATCCACACCCATGATGATTGTGGAGTTGGAGTCGCTAACGCAATTGCGGCAGTGGACGTTGGAGCGGTGCAGGTGCAGGGAACAGTCAACGGATATGGTGAGCGGACTGGGAACTGTAACATGACCTCCGTAATACCCATCCTCCAGTTGAAGAGAGGAATCGAGGTGGTGAAAGATCTGACCAAATTGAAGGAATTGTCCCTCTTTGTTGATGAGGTTTCGAATAATTCTCCTCACAACCGGGCCCCTTTCGTAGGTCGAACTGCTTTTTCGCATAAGGGCGGAATGCACGTGAATGCAGTTCAGAAGGTGGCTCACAGCTACGAACACATCCGTCCCGGTGAAGTAGGGAACTCACAGATCATTCTGGTAAGTGAGCTTTCGGGGCAGTCCAATATTCTGATGAAAGCCGAGGAGATCGGCTTGCCGCTAGCAAAAGGAAGCGAGGAAGCGAAGGCCGTGCTGGCGAAAGTCAAGGAGCGGGAAAAGGAAGGTTACTCCTACGAGGCGGCAGGGGGATCCCTCGAGCTATTGATCCGCCGGGAGACAGGAAAGCACGTGACACGGTGGGCCTTGCGCGAGTATCAATGCAATTTTCGCCACTACCGTGATGGTCATAATCCGGTCTGCGAAGCTACCGTNAANATGGAGGTCGAAGGCATNGCTGAGCACACGGCCGCGGAGGGGCATGGAGTGGTGAANGCTCTGGACAAGGCGCTGCGTCAGGCATTGATGCGTCATTTTCCNGGGATTGAAGGGGTGTCGCTCATTGACTACAAGGTCAGGATCCTCGATGGTCATGCGGCGACTGCGGCGAGGACCCGGGTCCAGATTGTGCACACTGACGGAGAGTGCACCTGGGGGACGGTGGGTGTTTCAGATAGTATCATCGAGGCTAGTTGGATCGCGCTGACCGAGGGAATCGATCTTTTCCTTCAGCGGGAGGGCTAAGGCGCGTTTGCCTTGTAGACATCGCCGGGCGTTTAGGTAATAGAGAGGTATGAAACTTATCCTCATCGTCCTGTTGGGTGCTTCAACGTTCGCCTTCGCTGATCATCACGGAAAGGGGCAGTCTCTGTTCAACGGCAAGGACTTTACCGGGTGGAAAGTCCCAAAGGATAATATCTGGTGGTCGGTGGTCGATGGGGCGATTGTGGCTAAGAGTGGTCCTAGGAAGCGGGGAAGTAATCTGTGGACCGAGAAGCATTACGTGGACTTCGACATGAGTTGTGAGTTTCGCTTTGACGGGAAAGGAGACTCTGGTGTGTTCCTGCGGGACGGGGGGCAGCAGATTCAGATCGGGATTTCGGGTTCTCTCAAGCGAGACATGACGGCCTCGCCCTATATTTCTGGTAAGGGTTATCCTGTGGAGGCGGAGGAGAAGAAGGGGGTTAAGGGTGTGAAAAACCTTCTCAAGATCAATGAGTGGAACACGCTCAGGATCGTTGCGGCAGGACCGGTCTACGATGCTTGGTTGAACGGCGTTCACGTGATGACCTATACCTCGGAGAATGCCAAGGAAAAGGGGCCGATTGGCCTGCAGCTTCATGGCAACAAGGTCATGTCGATCGATTTTCGTCGCCTGACCGTGAAGGAAATCGAAATTCCTTCGCCAACCGAAGTCCCGACCCCGAAGAAGTAAGGAGAGGGAGCTGACTATTCTGAGGAAGTAGCTCCTGCTGTTTCGCCATTGCTTTTCAGAAGAATCGATGCGAAGGCCCCCGGCGCATGCTGACCATTCGTAAATTAACTATGGCCTATGGTGGGCGGACCCTCTTTGAGGAGGCCGACTTGACGATCAACTGGGGTGAGCGTATTGCCTTAGTGGGGCCCAACGGGGCGGGGAAGTCTACCTTGTTTCATATCATTCTGGGAGACGAGGAGGCCAATGCAGGAACAGTTGAGAAAGATGATTATGCCCACGTGGGCTATCTCTCTCAAGAGGCGGGAGATCCGGGAGAAGAGACCGTTCTGCAGATCGCCACCGCGATTAACCCTGAAATGCGGGAGGTTCAGCGAGTCATGCGAGAGCATGAGAACGCGGGAACGCTGGAATCAGAGGAGTATGCGGAGGCGCAGGATCAGTTTACCCTGATGAATGGATTCCAGTTGGAGCCCAAGGCCCGGAAAATTCTTTCGGGCCTCGGATTCAAGCAGGAGGATTTCGACCGGCCGGCTCACGAAATGTCGGGGGGCTGGGTCATGCGGGCACATCTGGCGCAAATTCTCTGCCTGGAGCCGGACCTTCTGATGCTGGACGAGCCGACCAACCATCTGGATCTAATGGCTCTCCTCTGGTTTCAGAGATATCTCTCTAACTACCCAGGAGCGATACTGATGATTTCTCACGACCGGGACTTCATGGACGCCATTGCCGAAACTGTCGTCGAAATCGATGAGCAGAAGTTGATTTCCTACCAGGGAGATTACAGCAGTTATCTTGGCGAGCGTGAGCTTCGCTATGAGCAAAAAATGTCGGCCTACAGAAACCAGAAGAAAGAGGTCGACCGTATTCAGGAATTCATCGACCGATTTCGTTCCGTAGCGTCCAAGGCCTCGCAGGTTCAGAGCCGGGTTAAGCAGATTGAAAAGATGAAGACGCTTGAAAAGCCTAGAGCCCCGCGAAAGGTCTTTAAATTTCATTTCCCCGACCCTCCACGCAGTAACCAGAAGGTTATCGAGTTGGATAAGGTGAGCCAGTCCTACGGGGAAACGCAGATATACAGTCATCTGGACCTCGTGGTTGAGCGGGGTGATCGCACGGTGCTGGTTGGTCCTAATGGAGCGGGTAAGTCTACTTTGCTGAAAATTCTTGCAGGCACGATTCCAATCAACGGTGGGGAGAGGAAGGCAGGTTATGCAACTAAGCTGGGGTATTACTCCCAGCACCGCTCAGAGCTTCTGGATGAAAGTAAATCGGTTCTGGAGGAAATCTGCACGACGGGAGCAGGAATGCGGGAGGAAGATGCCCGTGGTCTGCTGGGTTCTTTTCTTTTTCGGCGGGAGGATGTTCACAAGAAGGTCAGGGTTCTCTCGGGGGGAGAGAAAAGCAGGCTGAATCTAGTTAAGTTCCTCGTGGATCCTCCGAATCTTCTCCTGATGGACGAACCGACGACTCACCTCGACCTTCTTTCGGTTGAAGCCCTGATTCAGGCCCTGAAGCAATTTTCAGGGTCGCTGGTGTTCATTTCCCACGACGTGCACTTCATCCGTAAGTTGGCGGAGTCGACATGGCATATTGCCGACGGGCAGGTGACAAAGTATAGCGGAGGCTACGATTACTACCTCGAAAAATCGGGGCTTCTTGATGATGAGAGAGGCGGAGTGACCGCCTGATGACGACCGGTTATCGTTGTTGGGAGGTATCCCCCCTGCTGGAGGAGAATGCTGTCATTGAGGACAGAACCCCGGGATCAACGAAGCTTTGAGATAAAAATGGAAATGGAGCCTTTCCTGCCCGGTTGGGATAAGGATGCTCCATCTACGGATATGCCTTCTTTTTTCCCATGGCCCTCAGGCTACAGGGGCGCGGGTAGTTGATGGCTCTCTCTTAAAGCATGAAGGGCTCAGGTCTTTCAGTGCGACTGTCGCTCTTATTCATAATCCAGGGGGGCGAATTGCGTCGGGAATTTTACTCCCGGGAGGACGCTATGCCCTGACTGCGGCTCATGTAGTTGGCTCTAGTTCGGCAGAGAGTGTGGAGAGAGGATTAATACATTTTCCAGGTAGCAGGAGACGGATTCGCAGTTGGGGGAATCCATTCATGTGCACCCGAAGCCTCACGTCTATGAGCTTACCCAGACGCCGTAAGCGCCAACCCATTGAACCAAGAACCCAGAACAAACTAAAATCATGAAATTGCATTCACAACTTCTTTGCCGCCTTGCCTATACCGCCTTCCTCATGGGGATGCTGGCAGGTGGGCTCTCGCTTGGTCAGGAAATTGAATCAACGGAAGTTGATGGTGATTCCCTCCGTGTTCGCATTCGGGCCCCTCGAATAGAATTGGAGCGCATTAATCCGGATGGGAGTTCGATCACGGAGGCTGCTGCTTCCAGCAACTCGCAGGTCGTGGAACTTGAAATTCCCATGGACTCACCCACCAAGCTTTTTCGGGCGCGAGTGCGCCTTGGAGACCAGAATTTTGGCTCGGGTCTGCGCCCTATTGTAGAACATGGCGCGATCCCCAATCTCGATAATATCAGGCCCTCATCCATTAATCTCGAGGGGCACACCCTTACGCTTCAGTTCCCCCCGGAACATACCGAAGTTCGTGGCAAGGAGTTCTTCCCAGGGGGATTCCCCCTGTTTCTGGACGAAGGCCCCTTGAGAATGCAACCCGGGCGAGCTCCGGGGACATACAGCGCAGTCCTTAATGATGGAGTTGTAAGAAAATTTCGTTTCGAGCTCGAAGCCGCTCTTGATCGCTTGCGGGGCCTTGGAGATGGCACGGTCCCGGTGTATGCCGACCGTCAGCTTACGGGTCGGATGGCCGTGCCAGAGATAAACTCGCTGGGCGACAGCATAGACCTGTTTCCCTTCCTGAACACCCGGGAGATCCAGCCACTTGCTTTTGGTGGTGGTGCAATTCTTGGAGGCTCTTCTGCAGTAGATCCTGGAAAGTCGCTGCTGATCACGGACCTTTCGGTCGTCAATGATCCCGACCGGACATGGGATCCATTCAATCCAAACGCGTTATCCTACATTGACCCAGCAACGGGACGCCCTCGCAAATGGACCTTTGGTTTCCTGATGGAGGAAATGTGTAATTCCTCACTGACTGGAGTTGACCCGAAAATCTTTGCCCGTCGCTGGATCGACCATTTCGAGCAGTTCCAGACAATTAACTTTGATGATGTTCCCGATCGGCAGGGTGACGTTCAGGCGGCCCTTATTGACAAATGGGAGGCCGCTAACGTGGCAGAAGGTCTCGATCCTCTGGATCTGAAAAACGCCCCATTCCGGCTGACTGCGATCGTGAACCGGGTGGATCTGCGGAGTGCCTCAGGTTACGCGGCCGGGGATGCCGGAGAGTGCCGTTTCGTCTTCTGTGCCTACGACCTGGACACTGGAGCGCACAAGCCGATGACTGTGATCTTTGAATACGGAGTGCCCCTCGGGACTTGTGTCCAGATCAAGAATTGGGCCCAGCAGTGGCAGCAGTTGAGTGGGCTCGACTTTGTTTCTGCCGACCCTACGAGCACGTTCAACGCGGATCTCGAGGATCTCACTGACGTGGTAGCGTTGGCAAATGCCGATCCTAGCAAGCCTAATGGCAGCGCAATCAACCAGCTTCGTTCCAATAATTTCATCGAGCCTTTTACTCTGCCTTGGACCATGCGTGAGTGGCAGATCACTGGAGCCGGCATAGCCCCCAGTCATCTCACCGCGGTCACAACCAAGCAGACTCCGGCGAACTCAAAAATAGGAACCTCCGACCTTGCCAACTATCTCAATACCTTTGAGGCCGATATTCTCGCTGGCACTCACAGCGTTCCACTCTCCTTCCCAGGAGCGACGGCTTTTCTGTCGGGTAAATCTGAGGTTCCTACTCCCGGCTTTTTCTGGAATACGGCTGGAATTGCAAATAACGAGGCGCGCCACCATTTCTCCCTGAACACATGCAACGGGTGTCATGGGGGTGAGGCAGGGGCCCAGCTCCCGACGGTGGGTGGTCTGCCGTTGGACCCAGCCACTGGATTGGGGGCAACAGGGCCCTCTAGTTCTGCGCCAAGCTTTGTTCATATTGCGGAGCGGAATGCTACTGCGCAGTCGCATCTCTCCAGATTTCTCACAGGAACTGGAAGCGCTCTTAGTGACCCTGTCAGCGGTGTGCCCCGGGTGTTTGACGACCTCACGCGCAGGGCTGCAGATCTTGATTTCGCCGCCAATATGCCCTGTCTCATGTTGTCCCTCACACCGGCTCTGGCGACGAGGTCCCATTAAAGCCCTGATTCCCAATGGTGCATTTCTACCGAAGGACAAATTTAGAATCGTGCTTTTGAAAGTTGGTGTGAGCCGCTTGATGAGATTCCAAGTTTGCAGAAAAACCTAGAGAAAATTGCCATACATCTACAGCGCGGCCGGTAGCAATCGGCCGCGTTTTTTTCCACGAGAGCGACTGATCCTGCTGGGAGGAATTCACTACGGAAAGAATTTCGTGTTCAACCGGTC
>NZAC01000018.1 GCA_002686085.1 Roseibacillus sp.
AATATTCCCCAAAAGGAAAGGGTCAAAGCCACCTCATATGATTGGACCCAATCGTTTCCCGGAGGACCTCTGGATCAAGGCTTCGACCGCTACTTCGGGGATGGCACAATCAACTTTCCCCCTTACTGTTGGATCCACAACGATCGCTTTCAAACTATTCCCACCAAACAGGTCATCAAATCACGACCGCTCGCCGGTGGAGGCTCTTTTCGTCCGGGGCCGATGGCCGAAACCTGGAATCCTTACGCGATCCTCCCGACCGTCACCAAGAAAACTGTCGAGTGGATCGGTGAACAAAAAGACGGCCATCCCTTCTTTGCATATCTCGCCTTCAATTCCCCTCATTATCCGATCGTCCCCAACAGGGCATTCCACGGCAAGTCGGAGGCAGGGTTCTACGGAGACTTCGTGGTCGAAACAGACGCCATGGTCGGCAAGGTCTTGAACGCCCTTGAACAAAAGGGATTCACCGAGAACACCATTGTCATTTTTACCGCGGACAACGGAGCGGAAAACCTGGCTTTCGACCGGCTTGAAAAATTCAACCACTGGAGTTCAGGTAGATACCGAGGCGTCAAACGGGATCTTTACGAGGGGGGCCACCGTGTCCCCTTCATCATCAGATGGCCCGGACAAATCAAAGCTGGATCCCACTCCGATGAAGTGGTCAGCCAAGTCGATTTCGCAGCGACCTTTGCCGAGATCATTGGACGTAGACTTACAAACGACGAGGCCATCGACAGCTATAGTCTTCTTCCGGTCCTCAAGGGGGAAAACCTCGAAGCCCCTCTCCGGCTTGGGACAGTGCAGAACACGAACAAAGGAGAATATGCCCTTCGACAGGGCGACTGGGTTCTCATCAACACCGCAAACGGAGCTACTCGCAAAGAGCCAGCAGCCTACCTGCAGCGCTTTGGGCTTTCCAGCTATCCAAAGGACACCCAGGGCCTCTTATACAACCTGAAAGATGATCCCGGCCAAAAGAACAACCGCTACCAGGAGGAACCTGAGAGAGTCGCCTCCATGCTAGACCTACTTAACCGCTATCTCGCAGGCGAACGCTGCGCCCCGATGAGAACCCAGTGAAGCAACACGTCCTGCTCCATGTTTGAGGGAAGCCGAACCGAGACCGGGGGCACATCAAGGGGCCAAGAAACATCCAAGTATGCGTGTATTTCACGTTGTGTTTGCCTAAAAAGAAGCCGTGAGCCGCAAAAAAAAACGCAAACCGACCACTGGGGGCGAGGGGTTAACACACAAACCGTTTGATAACATGCCAGCGTTGGGGGAACTGCCATCTGGTCCCAACAGCGGATCTCAAGCGGTGTTCTCGGAGAACTCTCAAAGCCAGCCTGCCAAGACATCCAAGCGCGGACAGAAGAATACGAATCGCGGACGTGTGGACATCATTCGTCAGACTGCGCACCGTGGAGGCAAGGCCGTCACCGTAGTCAAAAACTTTACTGGAATTGGCCAACCCGAAAAAAAGGATCTCGCCAAGAAGATGCAAAAAGCCTGCGGCGTTGGAGGCACGGTCAAAGAAGGTCGTATCGAAATCCAGGGCGACAAACGAGAGGAGGTCAAACGTATCCTCATCGAAGCCGGCTTCAAGCCGGTCCTCGCTGGCGGATAGAGAGCGGAACAAGTCTGCTAATTTTGTTAGCGAGAATCTCTGTTACCTAAGCCAGCCGATAAGGCTGTATGGAGAGAGAGTTAAATGGATTATGACCCATTTGATCTCACTTTCGTCACTCTGGCGCGAGGAAATCCCTTTGCTTATAACAACAATTTGGAATGGTTGGTCGCATGCAGCTATTCATTTCTGTCAAGGCGTTGGTTGGCCTTTTGGGGATTCTCCTCTGGTCTGGGGCACACGCCCAGAGTCCTAATTCTCTACCAGCCTGCCTACCGGAAAAGCAGGGTGTCCCATCTGCTGCAATCCAGTCGTTTGTTGATCGGTTGGAGCAGGAAGTCGATGCCGTGCACAGCTTCATGATCCTTCGTCATGGCAAGCGAATCGCCCAAGGATGGTGGACACCCTTTGAAGAAACAACACCGCATCTCATGCATTCCCTCAGCAAGAGCTTTACCTCCACAGCTGTAGGGTTGGCCATTGGAGAAGGCAAGTTGTCACTTGATGATCCGGTTATCTCTTTCTTCCCACATGACACCCCGGCCGATCCGAGTTGGCAGCTAAAAGCCATGCGTATTCGAGACCTGATCACAATGACGACCGGTCACCGCAAGGAGCCACGTCTCTTTGATAAGAAATCCCATTGGGTGAAAGCCTTTCTTGATTCGGAAATTGAGTTCAAACCTGGAACTCATTTCCAATACAACTCTGCCGCTACATATATGCTTTCCGCAATCCTGCAATCGGTCACGGGTGAACGGGTTGTGGACTATCTAGAGAAACGTCTCTTTCAACCATTGGAGATTAAGAAACCCGATTGGGACATCTCACCAGAGGGCATCACCACGGGAGGCTGGGGGCTCCGGATCACCACTGAAGATATTGCCAAGCTAGGCCAACTCTACCTTCAAAAAGGGGTTTGGCACGGAAACCGAATCCTTTCCGAAACATGGGTTCAAGAGGCCACCTCCAGACAAACATCCACCGGCAGCAATCCCGAAAATGATTGGGATCAGGGGTATGGATACCAGTTTTGGCGCTGTCGGTATAATTGTTATCGGGGAGATGGAGCCTTCGGACAATTCTGCATCGTTATTCCCGAGCACGAAGCGGTGGTTGCGATCACCTCAGGAACCAATGACATGGGAGCGATAATGAAAGCTGTATGGGAAATTCTTCTACCCGCCATGGCCTCGGAGCCTGTTGAGCCCCACTCTCCCACAGTTCAGGCTTTAGCCCGTAAATTGAAAAACCTGAAGCTCCCACCAGTTAACGGAAAGAGTCGGTCCCCAATGTCGAAAGGCCTCCTTCAGCAAAAATTCCAAGTTCTTGAAAATGCAGCTGGCGTCCACTCAGTTTCGTTTGATCTGCATGGCGACGACCATCGGATTACCGTGAACATGGAGCATGGAATCGAGACCCTCCATTTGGGCAGCCAGAAGTATGTTCGGTCCGAAATGAAACAGGATCTGCCCTACACGCAAAACATGAGCCGTAAAATTGGCGCCAGTGGTGGCTGGGTCAAACCAGACGAATACCACGTAAAGGTCTATCTTACCGAAACCCCGGCAAGCATTCTCTATCGGTTCAAATTCGAAGATCACCGGATGACATGGACAAGCGAATTGCGGCACTCGCTTTTTGGCCCCAGGGAACTGCCCATCCTGAGGGGTGAACGATAGGATTCGGGAATAATCATTCAGTCTGTGGCGCACCCCTGCTGACACTCCCCTTCTAACTTGAGTCATTCTAAAGAACGAGCCAGAGTGGATCACTGTGACCCGCGCCGATTTCCTAGAACTCCTTGCAAGGGCAAAAACTGAGAGACTCTTGTCTTCTGAAGCCGATAAACTTTTCGGAGCGGCGAAAGGCAAGCGATACTCCCTCTCTTTGGATTTTATCAGTTATTCATCCGCCTTCGGAAGGCAGATACATTCTGACTACGATAATGGTTACAAGTTTGAATGCACTACAAGTGATGACCACCAGGTCGTGGTCCTCTTCCAAGAAAAGTGCAAAGAATTTGTCGATCAATTGCGTGGGCAAACCTCTCGGGAAATTCACATAGAAGTCCTAGGTTACGATAGCCTCTATCAAAAACCGATTCTTGGATACCTTGTAAAAGAATTCACTGAACGAGTTTTAACTCNGGCGCCCGCACCCATACCTGAGCCCATACCTGAGCCCATACCTGAGCCCGATANCTGAGCCCATACCTGTTTACTAACTCAGAGCCTCACCATTGGACTAAAGGCTCTAATCAAATTGGGAGACCTGGAGCTTCAGGCGCCTTACAACCAATCCTTAAAAGGATCCACGAGGCAAACAATCTCCCACCTCAACCCAAATCCCGGTGGCTCCCAACTACCGCCGTAGCTGCCTCGATTCTGACGATTTTGATTGTAGTCCCTATTTTTCTTCCTCTCGGCAAGACGAACATTCAGACCGCTTCACCTACAGGGGGAGTCCCAAGAAAAGAAATCACTACTAATGCATTCTATTCAAATTTTCGTAAAGCCGAGCGATCGTTCGAGCGTGGTCAACTTGCGGTGGCTCGCCTGCAAGCTCGTAAGGCACTTTATTTCATAAATAGGGAGGACTCCGGTTTAGGTAGCGACGACCATAAGATATTCAGCGTTCACCTGCACACCTTATTAGGTCGAATTTATGACCGCGTCGGCGACAGCTATGAATCTTGCATGTCATTTTCCAAGGCAAAGACATACTGGTATGAACAGCAGCGCGTTTTGGTAGATCCTAGGAGCATTCAAACGATGAGCCTCGAGCAATCCATCGACAAGCAACTTCTCAAGCTCAAAGAACAAGGAATGGGAGGACTTATTGATGAAAGTAAAAAGACATTCAAACCCGTTGACAAGAAGTGGCTAGATAGCGTGATCAGGATGGCTATTGAAGATTCGCAGTTGGAGGTTGCGGCTCGTCCCGTTGGGGAAATCGTTGTTCTGACTCAAACGAAAGAGCCGTATTCAGGATGGGTTAAAACATTTCATGAGACCGGCTCAATTAAGGAGCTAATTCATTTTTCTGAAGGGCAGAGGCACGGCCACTATAGGTCATGGAAGACTTATGGACCGGTTGCGAGTATCGCAACTTATAATAAGGGCAAGAAGACCGGTTTGAATCCAACATTTGGCGAGGACGGAATAGCCCGCAACATACCAATGTATAAAGACGGAAGGCTATTAGAGACTCAACCTCCCGCTAGAAAATAACCCTCAGAAGAGCCCACATATCCAATCCGGCGGGAGGACGACTTGTTCTTGCCCTCTGTTTCGGCAACTGCTTACTGTTGCACTATGAGGATCGGGATTATCGCTCCAGCCCTTGCCAGTCTTCTTGGTGTCGCGTGGGCAGATCTAGTTATATACGAACCTTTTGACTATGAGCCGACAGCCGAGGCGAATAATGGACGCTTCTTTGGTGATTCCTCACAGCCATATGATGCTGGCATGGGACTTGGAAGCTGGTCTCACCGGGATGCAGGCGGGAACGGGACTGCAAACAATATCGCTCCTACCAATGAGGGAGATATCGCTGATGAAGGTGTGACGTTTACAGACGTTTTGGGCAATGAGTTACCAGTCACGGGCAATGCGTATGAACGGCGGCAGCGAGTTGGCCAAGTGGCCGCGAGCGCTCCAATAGAGCCGCCCGCCACTGCGGCACTGACTGCCGACAACTCAACTATGTGGATGAGCTTTCTGTTCCAGGATTTCGGCTTCAGCGGGCCAGACTTCGGAATCGGGATCCACTCAGAAATGATGGTAAGTGACGACAACCAAGGGCTGGAAACTCCCGGCTACGGAGTGGGGTTCGGTATCGTTGCTAGAAGCGGCCAACAACGAAACATCCGGACTGCCGTCTACAATAACTCGATTGGAGCCTCTCAGCTCGCTGCGGAAGCGACGCCCACCTTTAACGGGCCAGCTGCAAGTGATGTTTTCTTGCTGGCGCTCAAGGTGAACTGGAATCCACAGGGAACCCCGGACGAAATCTTTGCATTTATCATCACTGATATCACCACCGAACCGGAAGAGAATGAGGCCATGGCCATGGATACGTTTGACTTCGATCTCGCAACTCAACAGTCCTTGGACGTCTTGAATTTCAGCGACACTCAGGTTGGGTATGTGGATGAAATCCGGATCGGGACCACTTTCGATGCCGTCATGGGTAGAGGGGTGAAAGAATCCTCGAGGCAACTCGCAGTCAAAGCCTCTGAGGGCAATTTGGAGATCAGTTGGGACAGCGAACAGGGTAAACTCTACAACCTGCGGAGCTCCACCGATCCCAGCGAAGCCTTGCCTCCAGAGTGGGCCATATTTGAGGGAAACAGGGATATCACAGCTACTCCGCCGAAAAACTTCTTAATATTGCCGCTTCCGGAAGAGGCCTCACGTCTGTTTGTAGTTGAAGAATTTGTAGCGCCTCCGGTGGTTTACTTTTCAGATGATCTGGAATCAGGCGCGGACGGTTGGGAGACGTTAGTGAATGATGAAAATGACACCACTGAATGGATCCTTGGTATGCCCGCCGGTTCTACCGGGCCGTTGACAGGCGCGAACGATTCACTTAACGCATTCACAACGAACCTCGGCAACTATGGGCCAGGCGCGAATATTTCCTTACGCTCTCCAAGCGTGGACTTGTCTGCAGCCACGTCGGCACAACTCGCTTTCGAGGTATTTCGTGATGCAGATGGATTAGCCGACTCAGCTTCTATTCGATTTCTCCGAGGTGATTCCCTCGACCAGCTCGGAGCCGAGGTGGCGATAGATATGACCACTTTAGACACCACTTACCAACTACTAACCATCCCGATCCCGCAAGAGGTCCTCGGCGTGGCAGAAGTCATAGTCGAGTGGAACTTCCAGAGTGACGATTCGCAGGATGTCTTCAGTGGGTTAACCATCGATAATATTGTCATCGGGGAATAGATGACGGCGCCCGCCTTATCACCACGCATGGCTAATACCAGATTGGCTCAGCTTTCTCCGTTAGCCCCCTGCCCCGCGCCATGATTCCTCAGTAGCCTGCCCCCATCCAGAACTACAGTTTTTGGGCCGTAGCGCCTTAAACGGTGTTGTAATCTCCGAAGACGTAATCCGAAGCAAAGGCGAAATCATTGGGGAGCCCACCGCAACGACTCGGTCAACTTACCTTTTTCGTTCCAGACTTTTCTGGATATCAACTTGCCATCTTTATAAGTCGCGACGCGCTGCTTCTGGCCGTTTTCGTAGCGAGCTGTGTCAGTCCCATTTGGACTACCGCTTTCAAGGGGACTTATACGTCCGCTCTTATGATAGCTTTTAGTTGCGCCCTCCGGCTTCCCCGCTTTGAAGACTCCTTCTAAGGACTTTTGGCCATTCTCGCGCCATGAGGTATGAGGCCCTCACCATACACAACCCATCTGACCGAAGTTGGCTGCAGAGTCTGGAGTGCCAAAACAGGTTCACGCAATGTAATACTGCGATAGCAGCCAAAACCCAAAAAAGAAAACCCCAAGATAAACATAGCATCCAACAAGCCCAAACACGGCCATGGTTTTGCCTTTCTGATGAGGGTTCCGCGCTCTGATCTGCTTGCAGGCAAAATGACCGCAGAAAGCACCGACCACGGAGGTCGGAAGAAGAGCAATAAGCAACAAAGGAACCATGTTGACATCTCCGTTTCCGAAAATGGTATAAATTCCTCCAATGATAACGCCGATTCCGATAAAGAAGCTGATCTTCGCGAGTTGGTTGATACGTGGGAAGAGTCTCGGATTGGGCCCTTCTACGAAAGGCGCATCACTTGATTCTCTTTCCTGCATAGCTCGTGCATTCTTACCAGCTTGCAGACCCGTGAGCAAGCACGCGGCTTGTAGCTCCGGTCGAGCGCCCGATCCTTCTAGCGTCATCCATTGACGTTCCAAACCTGACCGATAAGATCAAACGGACGGTCTCTCGCCTCCAACGAAATAACCTGACTCATGTCCCCTGCTCATCTTACAACTACTCTTGTTATCCTACTGATCTGTTTTCCGACCTCCTCATCCGCCAAACCCGGTAAGAATGCTCCTAAATTGGTCGAGAATGGCTATGCGATGGTGGTCTTACCTGATACCCAGCTCTATGCTTGGAAGCATCAGAAAACTTTTCTCGAGCAGACGGGCTGGATCGCGGAGAATGCAAAGTACTATAACATCAAGTGCGTGCTCCACGTGGGCGATATCGTACAGAACAACAACGACAAGGAGTGGAAGATTGCGGCCGGAGCCATGGCGGTGCTGAATGACCGGGTGCCCTCCGTCATGTGCCTCGGCAATCACGACATGGGCCCCGGCGGGAATGCCTCCACACGCGAGACACTGCTCAGCAAATACTTCCCGGTGGTCGAGGTTAAAGAAGATCCGACGTTCGGCGGTGTTTACGACAAGGAGCCCGAGAAACTCGACAACTACTACCGCCTCTTCGAAGCCGGTGGGCGCAAGTGGCTTGTCATGGCTTTGGAGTTTGGACCTCGCAACGATGTCGTGCGCTGGGCGGGAGAGGTAGTCGCGAAGCATCCCGACCGCAGCGTGTTCCTTGTGACGCACGCCTACATGGCTAGTGAGGGGAACGTGCGCTTCAATCGCAACGGCGGACGCTCCCAAGGCGCCGCTCCACACAATTATGGCGTCGCTCGTCATCCTGATGGGTTTCACGACGGTGAGGAACTATGGCAAAACCTCGTCAAGAAGCATCCCAACTTCGCTATGATCGTCAGCGGACATGTTTGCTTCTCGGCCTTACGGACCGACAAGACGGATGGCGGTACGCAAGTGCATCAAATGCTCTGCGACTACCAGCAAGCTCCCAACGGTGGTAGCGGCTTCCTACGACTCATGCAGTTCTTGCCTGACGGTGTGACCGTGCGAGTCGAAGACTACTCTCCAACGCTTGACCGAGCCAGCAACAAACCTCTCTCCAAGTTTGAGCTCAAGCTCGCGCCATTGGCAAAGGGGGTGGAGATTAGGTAGAGGCTGAATCTACCCACAGGGTGATTCATACATTCCCCAGCTTGCGGAAAAATTACTATCCGGACCCGTGTTGTGTCTGTGTAACACACTTAATAGCATGAAGCTTCTTGTTCTACTGCCACTGCTCATTGTTCTAGTTTCCTGCAGCTTTAATCGTTGCTCTTTTCACCTTATTGTGAAGCTCCTGATCAAAAGACTCGCCCTTGCCTCCGCGCTCGTCTGTTTAAGCCCCGTTGCGACAACCGTTGCTGCGGAAAAGGGCCTTGTGAACCATTGGAAGTTCGATGGAAACTACAAGGACGCGGTGGGCCAGAAACACGCGTTGCCAGTCCATACAGACGTTAAAGGCCCACCATCCTGGGAGGCCGGCCGGATAGGTCAGGCGGTAACTTTAGGCGACTCCGTCCTTTTACCGTATCCCAAGATCAGTGGGCCTGGGCTCCAAACGAACGCAGAGTGCCCGAACACGGCTACTTTTACGGTCTCGTGGTGGTGGCGGCCAGACGTTCTGGGTGGTGGCGGCGCTGGTCGCAACGGAGCCAGATGGTCGGGTAGAATGGGAACCCACCACGACGACGTGCGCTGGAACGGATGGTATTTTCACAGCTCTGAAACAGGAGCGGTATACTGTGGCGTCACTACAGCCAAACGCTTCACTCCAAAAGATATTCCCGCTGGCACAGTGATCAAAGGCGTGTGGCAGATGCTGACCTTTACCCTCGATCATGGCACAGGCAGGTTCTACAAGAATGGAGCCTTAATTGCGACCAAGACGGGTATGCCAGCCCCAATACGTTGGCGAGGGTTCCATATGACGCATTGGTTCAATGGCGGCTTAGATGATGTCCGTCTCTACAATCGCGCTTTGAGCAATGCAGAGGTCGCTACGCTCTACAGGTCGGCCAGCAAAAAGGTTTCTCCACCCCGCGTTGGACGGTAGGCAGGCTAGAGCGACAGCACCCTGCCCTCTCCACCTTGCACCCCACCATGGTTCCTGCCCTGTCATGCGCCTCGCCAAGTTAAGCGACCATAGGTCATGTGACTTTCCCCCAAGGGACATTCTTAGTATTGACTCATACGTCGCAATGAATCAAGAGACTGCCACTACCTTTACATGACTACTCGCTACTTTTCACCATCTTGCGCCCTCTCCAAGTATTCTATCAAACAAGCTTTCGTAACCTTCACCCTAATCGCACTCAGCCCTTTTATTGCTACAGCTGAGTTTGGCCCTCAGCGCATCATTACGGGCAACGCGGGCGGCGTAATTGAGGCAGCTTCTCTGGACCTTGAAGGAGATGGAGACCTCGATTTCTTTACCGCAGATCTCGGCGCTGACCAAATCACTCTTCATAGGAACAACGGTAACGGAACATACTCTCCAAGCGCCTTCCTCGAAGGCTTGAATAATCCCGGTAATGTCCATGCCGCGGACCTTGACCAAGATGGCGACCTCGATCTGGTCATGGTCGGATCAGGGAACATCACTCCCTTTGGCGTCTTCGGCTCCGAGCTCGTCGTGGCCAGAAACGACGGCGCAGGAAACTGGTCTATTGCCTACACCAACACAAATGTCCCCGGACTTTGGGATGTCACGACGGGCGATTTGAACGGGGACGGCAACTTGGACCTCGTCTACTGTCTCGGAGGTAGTTTCGACCAGATTGGCTGGCAAGCCGGCAATGGAAGATTTGGTTTCGCTGGAGTCGGCGCGATCAGCACGGGAGCCGCAACAGGCGACGAACCCCGGGACATCCACGTGGCCGATGTTGATGGAGATGGTGATCTCGATGTTCTTGCCTGCAACTATCTGAGCAATGATTTGTCTCTCTACCGAAATAACGGCAACGGCATCAGCTGGAGTCGTCAAATACTCGAATCAGGAGCATCGGGCATAAGAAAGGTCGTTACCGCAGACCTCAATGGGGACGGCGTTCTCGACGTAGTCCGGACAACAGTCATCAATGGTCAACTCGCCTACCTGCCTGGTCGAGCAACCGGAGGATTCGGCCGCAAGAGAATCATCCATACATTTCCCACCGAGCCAACAGGCGGCGGGATCTTCGGCTCAGATCCCCTTGGGCCCCGCGGCTTCGATGTTGCCGACTTTGATGACGATGGCGATCTTGATATCTTTTCTGCCTCGGAAGTCGGAGGGCAGGTAAGCCTGCACGAAAACACCGGTTCTGGCGTTTTTAGCGCACCCACCATGATCACCAACGCTGCCTCCGGAGTAAATTTTATCAAGGTGGTCGACGTGGATGGAGACGAAGATCTGGATGTGGTTGCTGTTTCTCCTACGACTAATCGGGTCACTTGGTATGAGCAATTGGGCAGTGGGAACACTGAACCATTCGCGCTGCTAGGTGTTGACATAGACGATCAAAGAATCCGTGTCTCTTGGCCCACCAACCAGGGGCTCCGCTACCAAGTACAACGCTCTACCGATCTCTCCCGCTGGTTAAATGTGGGCACCTCGAGGACAGGCACGGGAAATCCTATGACCTATTTGTATCCTCTGAATGCGGCCTCTCCTCGCAAGCAGTTCTACAGAGTGGTCATCCGCTAGTGAGTTCAGACTAATATTACGTGGTTCCTGCACAATGGCTCCGGCCTGTGGATGGCGTGTCTCCTACTATCCAAAGAGGGTGCTGGCATTGTGAAGACTGCCCCCTTCACCATACACGGTCCGCCTAATAGGGAGCGCGAGTCATCATGTTGCCTTTCTCTAATAAAGCACAGGATGTTTCACTGCGCCTTTCCCAACGAGTATAACCGGGATTGGGTCCGCAAATACATCACACCATTAGCGATGGCTGGAGTGGCGAAGGTCTTCTCATCGAGATCCACCCTACCCAGTTCTTCGAACTCCTTGCTGGCAGCGAGGACGATGACTTCGCCATGCTTGCTGATTCCATAGAGGCGCCCATCGATCCAGATCGGAGAGCTGTAGCAGCTGTGACCAACCCGCTTCCGCCAATGCACTTGGCCGGTCGGCGCATCGAGACAACTGACCACCCCGCTATCCGTCCACAAGAAGAGGAGGTCATCTTTGACCACGAAGCTTGGAACGAGGGGCACGCTTTTCGTGACATCGTAAACGAGTTCGCCTTTCGCACCTCCGGCCTTGTCGGGACGGACAGCCACCAGGCGTTGCCCGGACAACCCCCTCCCGAAACTCCCGAAGACGAGATCATCGTGGAGCTGCGGGGAGCTGACCGTACGATCATCCCAGAGTTGGTCGATCTCCCAACTGATTTTTCCACTTTGCAGGTCGACTGCTGTAATGCCGTGAGCGGTACTGGTGAAGATCGCTTCCGCCCGCCCACCGATTCGCCGGATGCATGGCGTCGCGTAGCCAGCTAGCTCGGACTTTCGATTGATCTTCCACCGCGTCTTACCTGTTTTTCGGTCGAGCGCGATCAGAAAACTCTTTCCCGGGTTCCAATCTGTGTCCTCGGGAAGGTAGAAGGAGAACCGCTTGGGATTCATCTGATCGTTCGCGAGGAGAACCAACCCGTCGGCGATAATCGGAGAACTGGCCGAGCCGTGCAACCCTCTGAGGGGTCCGAGGTCCCGATGCCATATTTGCTCACCCTTTAAGTCCAGGGCGATCATGAGAACCTGTTTCGGCGTCGACCAGACGAAGACCACCCCATGCTGATCGACACAGGGGGTGGCGGAGGCATAGTCGTTGTCACGATGCAGGGGGTAATCGTCAAAGGGGTAGTCGCGTCGCCACTGGATGCGACCACTGTTCGCATCGAGGCAGAGGATGCTGCGGCTCTTTTTCTCGGCGTCATCCCCAGTGAGAAAGATCTGCTTGCCCCACAATACCGGTGAGCTGCTCCCCCTAACCGGAAGGCCGATCTCCCAGTTGTAGTCCCTATCAGTCCATCTGACAGGGATTCCGGTAGCTGCGCTGATGCCCGACCCATTCGGGCCGCGAAAGCGGGTCCACTCCTGAGCTTGAGAGTCGGCGCACAGACCAGCGATCAGGGTTAAAATTACGCGGGACACCATACACAGTTCATGTAACAGGGATCAAGTGCAAGGTCGAGGGTGCCGAGGCCGGATTCGCATTGCTAGGCCGTTCCGTGTGAGAGCAGCCAAAACCCCAAAAAGAACAGCCCGATACAGGCATAGCATCCAATGAGCCCAAACACGGCCATACCTGTGCCTGTCTGATGAGGTCTTCGCGCTCTGATCTGTTTACAGGCACAATGACCG
This sequence comes from Roseibacillus sp., assembly GCA_002686085.1. Taxonomy (GTDB): domain Bacteria; phylum Verrucomicrobiota; class Verrucomicrobiia; order Verrucomicrobiales; family Akkermansiaceae; genus Roseibacillus_B. Next base: position 12,885 of record NZAC01000018.1, read on the forward strand.
CAGAACGCACCGAATGTGGAGGTCAGAAAGAGAGCAATGAGCCACCAAAGGACCATATTGTATTCTAGGCCTATAAAAAACATACAAATTCCTACAATTATATCGCCGATTCCGATCCAGAAGCTGATCTTCGCCAGCTGGTTGATACGGGGAAACAGTTGAGGGTTGGGCCCTTCTTCGAAAGGCGCGCCACTTGATTCTTCGGCCTTCATTGGTGCTCATATCTACCACCCGTGCAGACCAGTGGGCAAGCACGGGGCCCGTCTCTTCTGCCTCTCCACACCTTGCGTCTTACACCCCATACCTCCCAACCTGGGCCCCTCATCCGGCACAGCGCACCATGGTTCCTGCACCGCGGTAATATATCCGAAGACGACGGATACACCTTTTTAATCGCCTCCCGACTCGCAACGGTCATTGTTGCCACGATGAGACCTGCTCTTCTTTTATCCGTCTCACTACTCCTTGTTGTATTTGGGAGCTCCGAGAGCAATGACCTTGTTGCTGAGACTCAGGTGAACTGGCAAAAACCTGAACTCGGAGACGCGGACTTCCCCCTCCCGTCGCCTAGTCCTCGACACGATCAGAAAGTGAAGGAGGTCCGAGATGGGAGCTACGACGTGGTCCTCGTGGGAGACTCGATTACCCAGACACTCGGTGAACTGGGTGGAAAATACGAACCGATGAAGGAAGTATGGAATAGGCACTTCGCCCCCCTCAACGCCATCAATCTCGGGCACAACGGTTATAGGACCGAACAGATTCTATGGAATATGCAGAACGGCGAACTCGACTTTAAACGGGCACCCAAAGTAGTCATGCTCCTGATCGGCACAAACAACGCCGACGACCGTAACTTCAAACGAGTTCACACCGCCGAGCAAATCTTTGCCGGCACTAAGGTGATCGTGCAAACGATCAGAAAACGTCACCCTGAAACACGAATCTTGATACTGAGGATTTTTCCTCGCGGCGGAGACGATGAGCAAGGGATCAGCCCGCCATCCTTCAATTCATCGCCCACTTGCATTGAGATCTGTCGCCGTGCGGGCAAACTCACCAGCCGGTTGGCTGACGGGGAAAAGGTCTTCTGGCTAGACGTCAATCACGTGTTTCTGCAGACCGATGGCAGCATCAACACGGAACTGATGTGGGACTTGCTTCATCCCAGCCCTGCTGGCGCCGAGCTCTGGGTAAAGGCCGTCATGCCGACGCTAAGGAAACTGCTGAAAGACGAACTAGAGCCGGAAAATCAATCGAGAGAGCCAGAGACACGGCCAAAATCTGACAAGTAGTTTCCACCATTCTTTCTTAACTGGGATGGGGACGAATCACTGGACTCGTCAAACGTCCAAGCCCCTTCGCCTCTTCTGTTTCAATATTCCCGAAAATGATCATTGCTCCTGCGAGAAATCATTATGCTTTTTGACGATATGAAAATGGTAGAGTCCAAATCGAAGCCAAAGAAAAAAGATGTGAATGTGCTACTGCCCTGCTGGGCTCTAGCCTACTTCCCAATTATGTTTTTGGTGGGTGCCTTATTTTCCATGGGGGATCCTTTTGGTAAGTTCTACGTATTTGTATTTTCTGGGATGGCATTACTGGTGCTGACCCCTGCTTATGCGTTAATCACAATCCTTCTAACCATAAAGCGAATAAAGAATGGCACGAATACGATCAAAATCACTCTATTCCAGCTTGTCCCTCTGACCGTCTATATATTTTGGTTATTCGCCGTACTCACCTTCGGCGGATCGCCTGCATAAACGTAAAGCTGCCGTTCCACCTTACCGGGTCGACAGAATTGGGCGCCTTCCACCCCTCGCTCTGGACCCGCACACCGTGCACCGCACCGTGGCTCCTGCACGAGGCAACGAGGTGACCCTGACTGCGATTCAACGAGCACAAGGATCAGCGCTAAAGGTAAACGCCCCACCATACACGGTTCATGTAACTGGGTTAGATGTTGGATCGAGCGAGCCGCGGACCTCCATGGCTCGAGCAACAAAGCAGAAGCATGATTATCGAGGCTCTCAGCCTCTAATAATTGGGCCTTCCTATTAGGCCTACTCGTGCTGACGATACCAAACGTTCTTTTGTTCCTTAACGCTACCCTTACTTCCGTCCCCTCGAATAATAATAGTTGTTACTCCATTGGCATCATCGTGGATCACATCTGAGTTCAACTTGATAACAGACCCATCTGGTTTGGTGATAACGGTTTCCCTATACCACTGCTTACCTCTGGGGACGTGAGTAGACTTGTTAATTGTCCCATCACTACTAACTCCAGTCCTAACAATTGCCTTAGCAATCGGATCGTAGAATGTCACACCGCGGATTGAATTCTTTCCGCCACTTCCCAACGTGGTCATACACGAAGAATTTTGACGAACAGAGTGCCAGTAATACGTCGTCTTACCGTCCTTATTGCCAAGTGAGTTGTCACTGATTACCGAGAGCACTTCTGCACGCCACATTCCCTGCTCAAGCTTCATGAAGCGGGCGAAGTCTTCCTTCGTAGCAGGCCGCACTGGCTGACCTTTATGATCATCCGCGAATACGGATCCAAAAGTGACGGAAAGAACTAAAGTAAGAAGTATAGATAGATGCTTCATGGCGGTTATTTGATAGAAGCTCGGCCGAAGAAATGGAAATGTAAAATTGGTAAGCAGATCAGGGCAGCAACCTCTAAGTTTTCATCTGGCCCTTCATCTACAGGGTCAGTTGATGTGCATGGCCTTCAACTAAAATATACGACTCCGCCTTCATTGCCTCTAAAGCTTGGCATGATTCTCGCTTTAGGAGTCGCACAGCGGCAGCCTATGAAACGAGCACGCAGAGTTTTCCTCCTCTCTCGATTTTGCACCCTTCCCTACTTCATGCGCCCCGGCCACCTAGGGATTCTAATCGTTTTGGTTCTAAGTTCCGCTCAAGCCCTTTCACAAGAGCCCCCTAACAGAGCGAGAGACATCGGTTCGCTTGGTCAGGTAAACTGGGGCTACGTGCGGCTTGAGGCAACTGGGACGGGAGGCCCAATCTTTCCCTGGCCCTTAGGTTCAACTGACACAGAGATGGCACTCTACGATGCAAACGGGATTCTTCTTGAGCAAAATGACGACATCTCGACGCCGGACAATAGGAACAGTCGGATCACTTGGAATACGCCAGTGGAGGGGCGATACTACCTTGCCGTCGCCCTGAATGAGACCATTTTTCTCCCAGGATTTGTGGCCCAAAGCCTCTCGGCGGCATCGGGCCGCGTCTCATTGGACGCGTGCCGTGAATACGCCCCCGGCGGCGGCGGTGGTCCACCGTTTAGCTCCATTGGTAGTGGTGTCAATCCCTTCTCAGTTAATTGGTTTACTTTTACCATAGAATCGGGAGGTGGTGATCCTATTGATCCTACTGATTGCACTGATCCTACTGATCCTACTGATCCTGAAGTGAGGGTTGTTGGGATAAGCCACGATGCGGAANGAGATACNACCCANCTGACTTGGGAATCTGCTCCNGGTCAGTTTTTTGAGATCGCCAAAANTACCGACCTCNGCNCAGACCCGGCCACATGGCCNCGTATACTCACGGAGATTGAGGCATCTCCANGGGCAGAAACTTCCCTCGTCGTAGATGAAGCTGCTGTCGAAGCTCNAGCCTTCTATAAAGTGTTTCAGACTCCTCCTCCTGCNCTTACTTCTGGTGACGGGAGTAGTCGAGAGCAAGCGATTAGCCTCGGAAGAATTCCATCTGGAGAAGTAATTCTTGATACCATGGATTCTGTCGTTGGGGACACCGAAATCGGTCTCTACCTTGCCAACGGGAACCTGCTTGCTTCTAACGACGATGATACTGACCTTGGCCTTCTCAGCCGAATCACCATTGCTCTTGCGCCTGGCACCTACTACATCGCAACCGGTGCTTACAATACTACGTTTAACCCAAGGGGTTTTAGCGTGGTCGCGCCGTCTGGCATCCCCAGCGCTTTTGTCGTTAACGCACGTTTCCTAAATCCTGCTCCCAGACTCCTGCGTAGCTCTGGAGTTAATACGAGCGGAGCGGTCTGGTTCTCCCTCGTGGTTGAGTAAATAGGGTCCACTAAACTATTCTTGTAGAGATTTTGTGGATGTTTTCTCTAGGTATTTTCCGTGAGCGTGATACTGTTAAGACCGTTTCTACGCAGGTAGTTATCTAAGGTATGCTGATCCACTTAGTCTTGAATCACCGCTCCCTCAAGCACACTGCACTCCCAAGTGCTCATACCGATTATCGACCGTGACGAAAAAAGGACAGTCAAGGCGAAAAAAGCACAACGCCTCACGACACTCGAGTGTGAGCCTAGTAGCGGGACTCGGCGCCATTATCGGCGACCTCGTAGTTTTGGAGGTGTCCCGAAGAACGATAGATGAAAGCCTAATAATAACGTGCTCTCTCCTTGCTCTAATTACTGTCTCTATCGGGGGGGCAATCGTTGGCATCAAAACCGGGCACCGCGCCCTTTACGAGATCGTCGACACGTGGGGAAAGGCCAGAGGAAAAAAACGAGCGTATACCGGCCTTGTATTAGGTTACCTCTCTCTGGTTGTTGGGTTCGGATTGCTGATTCTTGCTTTAAGTTCCATTAGCCGCCTCTGAGCATGGCTTCCTCAATCCTCCATCAGTTCTTTTTTTATCAACTCTTCCGTAGTCATGGAGGGCACCGGCAATGGTTGCTGCCGTCATTGAAATTCCATTCTCTCCCCTTCTGCCAATTCTCTCACCATGCAGGACGGGGTCCATGCTCCTTGTGCTCTTAAACCGTCTTCTCTTTCTGACAAGACCGCGAGTAGCTTCTGTCCACGTTCTATATCGGTGCCCTTTGCCGCTCTAACGACAGGCTGAACGCACGTCTAGAATGCGTGGACTTTGCCTGCCACCACCGGGAACAACAATGTCTTTTCATCACGCTGCATGATGGACCCGGAAGTGAACGTACCAAAGGCTGGCAGCGTCAGGCAGACCCCGGATTGAACAAAGCAGGGAACACGGGACCTCGGGCCAGCCTTGCCAATGCGGCAAAGAGGATGAACGTGGCCCGTGATACACGCTTGATCCGGGGGTGCCGCAACGGGGTCATGAATAAAAAGAAGGTCGCCCATTGCAAGACTCTCGGCACTGCGGATCAGCTGGAAGCAGGCTGGGTCATGATTGCCCCGCACCAGAATCACTTCGACGGTAAGCCCGGCCAACCATTCCCGGAGGAGCGCATCCAGAGATGATATCAATGGGACTGGGGAGTGGAAGAAGTCCCCGGCAATCACAAGTCTTTGAGCCGGGTAACGTCCGAGAAGCCGATTGATCCGGTCGAGATCTTCCTGTGACTCCCCCTCCGGAACTGGAATCCCGTTTGCACGGAACGTCGCAGATTTACCAAAATGAACGTCCGAGAGGACCAGCGCTTTCTGCTGAGGCCACCAGAGGGCGCGCTCGGGAAGAAGCAGTAACTGCTCATCTGCAAGTTGAATGGAATGACTGCCATCGTCCTTCATGTCGCGAGTGTCTGGGCGGCTTTCGCTTCCAAATCCTTCAACATTTCTTCAATCATTGACGACGCATCCTCAGAGGAAATGACGAAATTCAGGCGCTCCGCCCAGAGGGGAAATGCCAGCGGACTGAGCCTGTCCATTTCGATCAGGCGCAGAGGCTTGGACTCAATGCTTTGGAGTGCTTCGCGCAGTCGCGCCAGTTCAAGACTTCCTTCCAGAACCTCACGTCTCGCCTGCTCGAGGAGCAGGTTACCTGGATCATAACGCTCGAAGACCTCAAACAGTAGACCGGAAGAGGTCTGGAGGGTCTTCATGCCACGGCGATTACCAGGCTGCATCTGCTGAATAAGGCCCGCCACCCTCGCCACCTCACGAAATGTGGCTCTGGCAAGTTCGTGTGTATTGAGACAGCTCAGAAGATCTGGAAGAAGATTTGCTGAAGACGCCGCTTGTCGAAGAGATTGTTCGTTCAGAGAAAGAACGCCAGACGAGGTAAGACAGAATCCATAGTCGTTTTGCGAAACCTGAATGCTCTGACTGTTTCCCTCACTCAAGCGGTGGGCCATCAGTGCCCCCAGGCCCTCATTTACCAGCCGACCAGCGAAAGTGTAAAAAAAGAGGTGTTCCCCCTGCCGGGAGCGTGCGTGCTCAACTTGGAGAACTTTTCCGGTAGGAATTTCTGACCAGCGACGCTGAAGTTCGAGAAGTTCACCCACAGCGTTTGCCTCCGGACGGGAGGGCAGTGAAGAAGCGCCCTCCAAACGCCGGGCAACGGCGTGAGACAGCTCAGTCGAAAGTGGCATTTTTCCCCCGCTCCAGATCGGTATATCACCCCGGGCTCTGGTTTTTCTGCAGGGCTTGACCGTGGCAACAAGCTGGTGGACCCGCACCAGCTCTAATAACCGACCGGAGAAATAAAAAGCCTGTCCCGGCTTAATTTTCCTTATGAATCCCTCTTCCACCGAACCGAGGCTACGCCCATTTGCCATCCGCAGACTGATCGCCACGTCAGAGGTAATAGTGCCGATGTTCATCCGGTGCAGCTGGATCATTCGTTTGTCCACAAAGTGCAGGTTCCCGCCTTCCCGCAACACCTTGCAATACTGTGGGTAGGCCTTCAGAGCAGCGCCTCCGTCCGACACGAAGTCAACGACCCAACCCCACTCAGAGGTTGTCAGATTGCGAAAGGCGTAGGTTGAGCGAACCTCCTGAAAGAGGTCACTCTCTGCGATTCTCTCGCCGATGGAGCAGGATGTGACATGCTGAACGAGAACATCCAGTGGTCGAATGAGCGGCCGCTTGGATTCAATTTCGCCCGCCTCCATGGCGTCGCGCGCAGCAGCAAATTCTAGTAGTTCCAGAGCGTTGGTTGGCACACAGCATAACCGGGGAACCCGACCGGGACCATGCCCCGACCTACCGGCACGCTGTAACAGTCTCGCCACCCCTTTGGGACTGCCGATCTGGATGACCTGATCAATACAGGAGAAATCGAGACCGAGATCGAGAGACGATGTGCACACAACCGCCAGCAGATCCCCGTTCATCAGGCGATCTTCCGTTTCGGACCGAGCCTCTCTGGATAGCGAACCATGATGGACAGCGATTCGTCGTTTCAACGAGGGGTCGGCATCCAACAGGGCCTGATGCCAAATTTCTGTCTGGGACCGGGTATTTGTGAAGACGAGGGTTGAACCTCCCTGCCGCAAAGCCTCAACCACTCGCTTGATCATCCCGAGACCAAGATGCCCTCCCCATGGGAATCGATCGACAGATACAGGCACCATCGTAGTGACCTCGATTGGCCGCTGTTGCCGGCTATCGATCAGCACGCTCCCTGCTGAATCAGTCCCGAGAAGCACATCCCTCGCCTCCTTCAGGTTGCCGAGCGTCGCCGAAACACCCCATGTTCTCAGCTTGGGCGCCCAACGGCGGAGCCGCGCCAGACAGAGCTCGGTCTGGACTCCCCGCTTACTTCCGATCAGTTCGTGCCACTCGTCGATAATAACGCAGCGCAGATCGGATAACCTTTGGCGGGAGTCCTCATAGGTTAGCATCAATGAGAGGCTTTCCGGGGTAGTGACCAGAGCAAACGGTAGTTTGTCGCGCAACTTGGCCCGGCGATATGATGAGGTGTCACCGGTGCGTGACCCGACTTCCATTCCGCTTCCTAATTCGACCAGTGATGCGGAGAGCGAGTCAACCGTGTTCTGGGCCAGAGCACGTAAGGGAGTGAGCCAAAGGACGCGACATGTCTTAGGTTCCTCGGCTTCTAAATAGGCCTCAGCCACCGGACCCATCCAAACGGCCAGAGTTTTGCCAAGGCCCGTGGGTGCGTGCAGCAAACCCGAGTGGCCCCCGGCGTAGGCGCGCCAGGTATCCCGTTGAAATTGATGAGGATTCCAGCCCCTCGCGCCAAACAACATCCCGATCGGATCGATGGAGTCCTTCATAATCTTCAGACAAGCGTTCGGGCAAACTGAAGGGTGTCAATGTCTGCAGGCCCTTTATCCCGGCGAATCGCTCTGATTCGGGGAAAACGCAAGGCAAGACCGCTATCATGGCGCTTGCTGGCGCGGATCGAATCAAAGGCAATCTCCAGCACTAGGAGAGGTTCAACGTCATGCACCCGGCGGCGTTTTTCGATCGTTGTCTTTTCGAAGAAATCGGTCAGCTCCTCGATTTCTCGATCTGTTAACCCACTATACGCCTTGCCGAGGACCCGAAGGCTGTTGTCGGACTGGTCGCGAACTGCGAACGTATAATCCGAGAGAAGCCCCGCTCTTCGACCATGACCCTGTTGGGCACGTATCACCACGCAATCGAGCGTGACCCCTGCCTTTTTTAGCTTGAGCCATGACTGCCCCCGTCTTCCGAACTGGTAGGGACTCCCCGGATCCTTGACGATCAATCCTTCATTTCCCCTAGCGCGAGACCGCTTAAACGCTTTCTCCAACTCTTCAGGCCCTTCCATACGATCTACCTCAACAAGTGAAAACGGCGGCTTCAGCGCGACGCTCTCCAAGACCGCTCGGCGTTCACTTAAGCTATGTGCCCAAAGATCCTCGCCCCCGAGACGCAGTAGATCAAAAGCGAGGAAACGCACGGGCGTTTCCTGAACGTGAAACAGATTGCCTTGACCACGATGCTGCTGCTTTCGTCCCAGGCGCTTCTGTAGATCAAAAAACGTCAGGCGACGACCTTCCTCATAGGCGATGATTTCTCCATCCAGAACGATGTCAGGGAGCTGAATACCGGCAAGAATGATCTCGGGGAACTCCTGACCAAGTGATCTCTGATCTCTCGAAAAAAGAGACACTTCTCCCTCAGAGACATGCAGTTGAGCACGGATTCCATCAAACTTATCCTCGACCCAGAAGGCGCCAGACCCTCCGAGTTTTGACTGAATTGCCTCTCCGTCCGCCGCAGGTGATGCAAGCATTACCTTTATCGGGGTGCCTGCCACCAGCCTTGCCTCGGAAAGCTGCCCTCTTTTTGCAAGGAGCGCTGATTCTCCGAGGTCTCCGGTGAGCATATGGGCCTGAGCAACGTCAGCAGCTGCAGCTGCGAACGCGACGGCGACCGCTTCTTCGGCAACTCCTCCAGCACTCCCGATACGAAACTCTCCGGTAAGCACACGGATAACGAATTCAACTTCAGCTGCAGGAATCTTCCTCAGAACTTCTGCCAGCAACCCTACCGCCTGAAGCTGGCTCTGGCATGATCGCAAGTCTTCCAGCAGGGTGTTCACTTCTGTGAGATACCAAGGGCCCATCGAATGAACGGCTCCTTCAACCGATTCTGCCAAAATCCGAGCGGTCCGAGCTGGATCCTGCTGCTGGTCAGAAACTCGGCGATACTCGGGTAACGTAACTCCAAAAGCCCCCAGCATCGCCATGCGTACGGAAGCGAATCCAATCCCTAGCTGCAGAGGCCTGGCGGACAGCCACCGCAGGAGAAGGACCATTTCCTCGTCAGAGATCCCCCTCAGAAGTCCCGCTAGGAGATCCCGCTTGCGCAGACGCGATGAAGAAACAGAAATCTGATTAAGGGATTCATTCAATCGAGACAATGGTCGGTCCTCTGAGATAGATCTTACCCTGGCGGCGCGCTCCACGGCTATCTGCGCGGAAAATCCATCCAGCTCCAGCTGGTCCTCCGAGAACAGAGACCACGCCGTGTAACCACCAGTTCGTAGCTCGGCCGCAAATTCCCGGGTTGCGCCATGGACGGTGTAAACCAGCTGAGGATCAACCTGATCAACAAAATCCAGTAGCTCCTGATGATCCGCATGGTCTGAAAGTGGGAATACTTCGTCCACCTGGTAGCGATAGCGGGCGCTGGGATGGATTCCCCATCCACTAACCATTGCAGTTCGGCGGTTTTTCAGCCTTCTGAGCTTCTGGGAGCGGATCGTATTCGGGGGGCAGACCACCACGTGCCCCTCTGGCACGCGCTCCTCCCAAAGAATGCCTTCCGGTAGATCAAGGCCAAGCTCGCGACAGGCCTCATGCATGGCGAGAACTGAAGGATGCAAGACCATCTTAATCCCGTGCTCTGACAATAGAGCCGCAACCTCTTGCGCTTTCCCTAATGCGTAGGCGCATAGAACAGCAATGTCACCATCCATCAGGGTGTCACTCACAAATTGCAGGATTGCCGCTTCTGTGTCCTCACGCGCAGGGAACACAAAATTTGGCTTCCCGTAGGTCGTTTCCATTACAAGAACTTCGGACTTCCTGCTGATCGCACCCCGACAGGTGCGGGATAACTGAGTTTTAAAATCTCCTGTGTAGAGAAGGGTCGCATCGTCGCGAAGCCGGGTCAGGTGCAACATTGCAGAACCGACAATGTGCCCTGCAGGAAGTAGGCGGATTTCCCATCCGTCCATCGCTCTGACCTCTTCCCAGCTAATCACCTCCAGACTCTCAGCAGGATTTCCAAATCGACTCATCAGCAAGGCTGCGGTCTCTGGCGAACAGAACGCTTTCTTTGGCCGTGAAAAATGATCCGCATGGGCGTGAGATATGAACGCGTGATCCTCATTCCCTCTCGGGTCAAGCCACAGGTCAATTTCCGGCAGATAGATACCACCCTCTCTTGCCTGAATCTCAATGTTGGATCTACGCAGAATCATTCCAGTATGTCGCCGAACGCAGGGTCCAACGCGGAATCAGATCCTCTCGGATCGTTGGAGGACATTCGCCAGTTACCATTCATTAGGACTCCCTGGGACGCTAAGGCGACAATTCTGCGTTGATGCAGCACCTACCCCCAACACCCTGAGGATCAGAATTCTGTAAACATCTCTACCATTTGTTCTCATAATTCACCGTCGCCCAGAAATCCCTCAAGGCAACTCGTCAATTAGGATTCTATTGAATCCCGAGATCGCTGTCGCAATAGTCTTTCCGCACCCTGCACGCAACCTGAACCCATTGCGCCGACCATGGTTCCTGCACGGGGATGGGTGGGACCGCTACCGAAACCGGAACTGACTTTGGCGAGGCCACCAACGCTTCACCATACACGGTTCATGTAGCAGGGATCAGGTGCAGGGTCGAGGGTCCAGGATACCGGGCTTCTGCTTCCTGAAGTGATGTGCTAATTACAGGTAACATGAAGTTCCTTTCCGGTTTGCTTGCCCTCTTCCTGTTTGAGGTCCTGCCTCTCTACGCGGCAGACCTCAGCGACCTGACATATACCACAACTGACGGCGAAGTCACCATTACCGATTGCGATGAAGCCGCCACCGGTGAACTGATCATCCCCGACACCATCGAGGGCAATCCGGTTACCCGTATCGGGAATTCCGCCTTCTTGTTCTGCAGTAGCCTAACGGATATCACGATCCCTGATGGTGTCACCATTACTGGGTTTTTCGCCTTCGCTTACTGCACCAGCCTAACGAGCATCACGATCCCCGATAGCGTCATCAGCATCGGGGATTTCGCCTTCGAGGCCTGCAACATCCTGACGAATATCACGATCCCTGTTAGCGTCATCAGTATTGGGCATTTTGCCTTCAATGAATGCATCAGCCTGACGAGCATCACGATTGGTGATGGCCTCACCAGCATCGAAAGCGGCGCCTTCTACAGATGCATCAGCCTCACGAGCATCATACTTCCTGATACCGTTACCAGTATTGGGGCGGGCGCCTTCGGCCACTGCAACAGCATCACAAGCATCACGATTCCTGATAGCGTCACCAACATGGGGGGAGCAGCCTTCACTGGTTGCAGCGCCCTAACGAGAATTGAAGTTGCCGCGGGGAACGTGAATTACACGGAGGTCAATGGGGTTCTGTTCAATACGGAGATGACGCTCCTGCATACCTATCCTGCAGCCAAGACAGGAGCCAATTACGTCATACCTGATAGTGTCACCAGCATTGGAGCAGATGCCTTCCAGGGCTGCACCAACCTCACGGGCATCACGATTCCTGATAGCGTCACCAACATCGGGGGAGCGGCCTTCCGTGACTGCACGAGCCTCATGGACATCACAATTCCTGACAGCGTCAGCACTATCGGGAATTACGCCTTCAGCCGCTGCACCAGCCTGACGAACATCACTATTCCTGATGGGGTGACCAGTATTGGCAACGATACTTTCGCTTTCTGCAGTAGCCTGACAAGCATCGCGATTCCTGACAGCGTGACCAGCATCGGGGATCAGGCCTTCCGTGACTGCACGAGCCTCATGGACATCACGATTCCTGATAGCGTCACCAACATTGGGAATTCCGCCTTCAGCCGCTGCGCCAGCCTGACGAACATCATTATTCCTGATGGGGTGACTAGTATCGGCCACGATACCTTCGCTTTCTGCAGTAGCCTGACAAGCATCGCGATTCCTGACAGCCTGACCAGCATCGGGGACCAGGCCTTCCGTGACTGCACGAGCCTCATGGACATCACAATTCCTGACAGCGTGACCAGCATTGGACGGAAGGCCTTCCGTGAATGTCCCGCAGTCGTTGAGATCCGTCCAGCAACTCAGAATCAACTAGCAGCCCAATTAGCTGCGGTCACCGCAGAGCGCGATGCCCGCTTCACGGAAGACCAGATCCGCGCCCTGTCGGCGGAGTACACCATCGGTTTGAACGAGGCCGGTAACGTGCAAATGAAGTTCAAACTCTTTGAGTCCGCAGATCTGAGCACGTTCGCACCCCTCACCCTGAACGCTGATTCCGTATCGGTTGTCAATGGAACCATCTGCCTTGAGTTCACTCCCGAGGACAGGGCGGCGTTCTTCAGGTTTAGTGTGGAGTAGGCAACTGCACCCCGCTCCTCGCACCCCTAACCCGTGCACCGCACCGTGGCTCCTCCACCGTGATGCGGGTGGAGGAACTTGTCCTCGAAATTGGCTAACTCTGGGATAGTGACCCAGCCAATCGCTGCTGGAGAGACAAGCGCGATGTCTCCATAGCGCGAACGAGACTGACACGACATCGTGCCCCTCAGGGAAAATCTCTCTGGTCGTGGGAAGCAACAAGGCCTCGATAGCCTTCTTCAGTTAAAGGCTGTTTAATCCCTGCTCAAGGTGGTCAACCATTGACCACATTTCTAGCTCCTTGAAGAGGCAATTAATAACTTAAAATTTTATAACACACTTCCGGTTAGGTTGTTGCATGATCAATAGAAACAGTTGGCACGCTCCCTGCAACGTAAGACCCAGAATTCAAATTCGCTTCAAACCAAGAACCAATTAGACTCATGAATAACGATCCAACCATCACATACCGTGGAGCCTCAATCGCTCTTTCCGAGCTCAAGAATGAGCGCGCCTCCCAGTTTGCCCAACAACAAGGTGCTCAGCTGATTCAATACCGCGGCGCGTCTGGCGAGGTCAACCTGAACGCGCCTCACGTCAGGGAACTACACACCGTTCACTATCGCGGTGCAATCGGCGGAATGAAGATCTAGCTTCTTTACGTCACAACGGATAAAACCAGACGATTTAACCATCGTCTGGTTTTTTTGACCGCCTCTCTTCACCTAGCCTTAGGGCGCAAACCGTAACGCGAAAGCTTCTCCCGTAGGGTGTAACGAGTGATTCCCAGCCATCTCGCTGCCTTAGCTTGGTTGCCACCAGTTTGTTCGATAACCCTGGCGAACAACTCGCTTTCGACCGAAGCGATTAAATCCCCATATACCGTCTGAGTCTCCCCTCGCTGTGCCCTTGCAAGCAAACCGAGGATCAACTGCTCAAGACGATCTACTCCTTCCACTGCTAGCTGTGGCACATCCTCAAGCAATGGTCTTAGCCTCTTTTCGTCGACTCCGAACGTCCGTCCCTCCAGTAGAGCCTTCCTGAGAATATTCTGCAACTGACGAACGTTACCCGGCCACCTAAATGCCTCCAACATTTTCATGGCTTCTACTGTGATGGATGGCTTCTCAATCTCCATCTCCTGCCCGAATTGTCCTAAAAAGTGCTCCGTCAGCAGGCGGACATCACCATCGCGATCCCGTAGAGCTGGCAAATGAATACTTGCCACATTCAGGCGATAAAAGAGATCTTCGCGGAATGTCCCGTCGGCAATCATTGTCTGTAAATCGCGGTGCGTCGCCGCAATTACGCGAACGTCGACCGGAATCAACTCGCGCCCCCCTACCCGCTGGATCTGACGCTCCTGCAACACCCTGAGCAATTTAGCCTGCAGGGATAAATCAAGATCGCCGATTTCGTCCAGAAACAGAGTGGCCTGGTGCGCCTGTTCAAATTTGCCAATACGGGTAGCCACTGCGCCTGTAAACGCTCCCTTTTCGTGGCCGAAGAGTTCACTTTCTATCAGGTTCTCCGGAATGGCCGCACAGTTGACTGCGATAAACGGTTTATGCGCCCGGTGGCCATGCTGGTATAGCGCCCGCGCTATCAACTCCTTCCCTGTTCCAGTCTCACCCTGAATCAGAACTGTCACCGGCGTCGCCGAAAGCCGCCCCAGCTCCTTGTAGAGGCGCAACATTTCCCGGCTTCGTCCCACCAAACTATCTTCATCTCCCTCTTGGACGCCGATCGTTACCGTCCGCTGCATGCGCTTCCCGGCCTCTAGAGCCTCATCCACCACTGCCATTAGCTCCCCTGAATCGACATCCACGCTCAGGCAGTCGTAAGCCCCCCTCTTTACCGCTTCAATCAAACCCTCGCTGCTCGTCTCTTTGGTGAGCATCACTACAGGGAGACGTGGGGACTTCCGCTGCAATGTCTCGATCAACTCAAAACCACTCGCATCGGATATCTCATCGGGCACCAAAACTAGGTCTAAGCGTTCCAGATCCTCCTCAAGCAACTCCGCTCCCGAACCATACTCTCTCACCGCGTGCCCGTCTCCATCTAGAGACTTCCTCCACGAGGCCGGCAGCAAGCCTTCCGGGCTGAGGATATCTACACCTGTACGTTCCATGAGTCTTGATTCTGTCTTACCCTTGTAATCCGTGCAATTCCTGTGCCACACCGGAAACGCCGCTCGGATTGGCACCCCCCGTTCTACACAGAGACGAATTTTGCCCTCGCAAACACGAGGAGGCTATCGACAGATCAGATCTTCCAGAGAGAAGCAGCATGCCAAAGCAATGGCCTATGCACGATCGAGGGTGCCTAGACCTAGTCCACGCGGATCAGAGCGGGGCAACGTAATCAGGGAGTGGCTCGATAGAAACCTATTTGCTCAAGTTCGCGCATGTGCTCAAAAAAAAATGCACCTGTATCTGGATCTGCGGTGGCACTACCTATACAATTCCAGTTTTTAAGATCGGCACTAAAGAAAATGCGGTAAGGAAGAGCCGGTGTGCCGAGAAAATGAACGGTATTAAAACCTACACTTGAAAGATCATATTGCAATTCTACCGCTTGGGCGGAGGGAAGTAGGCTTGTCACTTCCACTGATGTGAATTGGTTAGGAAAATTGGCAGGATCATAAAAGAAGTTGGCGTCTACCTCGACCCGGCTGACCACGATACCCTCAGGGATATAGAGTTCGACATAGTTGTCTCCGTCTCCGAGATCATCAAACCCAAGGGGTGTATGCCGGTCTCCATCACAGTCTATTAGCCGAATAGCATTTAATGCCGCTTTACCAAGATCTCCACCACGAGGCCCTGTGACACCACCATTCCAAACGAGTTGGAGTGCTCTTGGTGAAGATCCCGCAGGGCCACCTGCTTGGTTGAACAGGTAAGCATTGATGAGAGCTGGCCCAGCAGACGATCCTACAGTGACGGTGGGTGATACTAAACCTGTGAGAGAGTTCCCGTTGATATCT